>DATAUF010000031.1:0-4133 GCA_036268405.1 Mycobacteriales bacterium | reverse complement strand
AGGGACTCGACCAGTACGAGCCCGAACGCCTCGTCCACTGACGGCAGAACCGTCACGGTGGCCTCGCGGTAGCGCGTAGGTACGTCCTCGAGTGACCCCGTCCCGATCACGTCGATCGCGCCAGCCGCCCGTGGCGAGACGTCTCGCGGAAGCTCGCCGCCGCCGCCGACCAGCAGTCGGGTGTCGGGCAACGCGTCGAGCACGCGAGGCAACGCGTCGATCAAGTCGGGGAGCCGCTTGCGCGGTGCGCCGGCCTTGGCGGCGAAGAGCAGTCGCGGCGGTCCGGTTCGCGGTGCGAGTGCAGGAGTGAAGACATCGGTTCGTACGCCGGGACTGACGACCAGCGGCGTACGCCCGGTGACGGCTGCCAGCCCGGCCGCAGCCGACTGCGACAGCGCGGTCGTGACGTGTGCCGCGCGGACCCCGCGGACCAGCAGGCGTCGTGCCTTTCCGACGTTGTCCGGGGTCGGATGACCGATCGCGGTGAATACCGTGCGCTGCCGCGCAATGCGAGCCGCGACCGCCGCCGCCGGCACGAACGCATGGACGACGTCGTAGCGGTTGCGCATCAGCCAGGGCAGGACCGTCACGCCGAACGTGTCGGGCTTCTCGAACCCCCAGCGGGTCAGCCGCTCACCGTGGCGATGGTGCAACCGCACCACCCGCGCCCCGCCCTCCACGGTGATCGAGCGAGCCGGGCCGCCGGCGACGTAGTCGACGTCATGGCCCTGCGCCGCGAGCCACCACGCGAGATCGTGCGCGTACCGCTCGCCGCCGCGCCGTACGTCGACCCAGGTGAAGGGGTGGACGATCGCGATCCGCACCGGGCGGGCGTTCTAGGACGCGAACGGCGAGGAGCCCGACGCGAGCGCCTCGCGGTACCACGCGATCGTGCGCTCCAAGCCCTCCTCGAGGGAGATCTTCGACGTCCACCCGACTCGTTCACGCGTCTTCGAGACATCTGCGTGCATCCGCGGGATCTCGATCGGCCGCTCGGGCAGTGCACCGAACTCCGGCGTGATCGGATCGCCCATCAGGTGCAGGATCGTGGTCGCGATGTCGCGCATCGACACCTCTCGACCGCACCCGAGGTTGAACAGCTCACCGTCGATGCCCGGCGCGACGGCAAGCGCGACGAAGCCGTCGGCGAGGTCCTCGACGTAGTTGAACTCGCGGGTCTGCGTGCCCTGCGTCATCCTCAGCGGCTGGCCCTGGACCGCCCGCGAGATGATCTCCGGGATCACCCGGTCGGGGGACTGCATCGGACCGTATGCGTTGAACGGCCGCACTCGCACGAGCGGCAGCGAGCGCGCGTCAGCGAACAGCCGGCAGTACTCCTCGGCGGAGTGCTTCGACACCGAGTACGGCGAGATCGGGTGGACGGCGGCGTCCTCGCGGAAGGGCACGTCGATGTCGCCGTAGATCTCGCTGGTGCCGGTGTTGATGAACCGGGTGAAGCCGTGCGGCTCGACCGCCATCAGCAGGTTGACGGTGCCCTGGATGTTGACCTGGATGCACTCGTCGACGCGGTTCCATGACTTGCCGACGTGGGTGTAGGCGCCGAGGTGGAAGACGTACTCGGGGCGTACCTCGTCGGCGACGAGCTGCATCGCGCCGCGGTCATCGAGCGACGCCTCGTGCAGGGTCAGCGAGTCACGGATGTCGAGCAGCCGGGACGGATATACCGACGAGACAGTGCTGGTCAGGGCGTGGACCTCGGCGCCATCGCTGATGAGGCGGCGGGTGAGGTGCGATCCGATGAAGCCCGATGCGCCCGTCACGAGGACGCGCTTGCCGCTCAGCGCCGTGTCGCTCAACTTCGTGTCGCCAGCCACGGCGGTTCCTCTCTGCGCGCGAGACCGTCGAGGTCGGTCACGTCCTTTTGGGTGTCCATCGACTTCCAGAAGCCCTCGTGACGGTAGGCGAACAGCTCACCGCGCTCCCCCAGGGCCGGAAGTATGTCGCGCTCGAGGCTCGAGCCCGCGCACTCGCCGACCCGATCGCGGTCGAAGACGAAGAAACCGGCGTTGATCAGATGGTCGGGGAGCACCGGCTTCTCGCGGAAGTCGGTGACCCGTCCGGTGTCATCGATGACGAGCGTTCCGTACTGCGACGGCAGCGGTACGACGGTCACCGTCGCGCCACCCCCGTGGGCGTCATGTCGCGCGGCCAACGCAGTGATGTCGAGATCGCCCAGGCCGTCGCCATATGTCGCATGGAACCGGTCGCCCATCCGGTCCAGGCACGCGACGACCCGGCCACCGGTGTCGGCGTCCTCGCCGGTGTCGACGACCTCGACCGTCCACTCGGAAGGCCACTGGTCGGCGTACGCCTCGATCACGTCATGTCGATAGCCCGCCGCGAGTACGAAGTCGGTGACGCCGTGACGGGCGTAGATCTCCATGACGTGGTGCAGCACCGGCCGGCCCCCGACAGCCAGCATCGGCTTCGGCACGTCGGCGGTGGCCGGCCAGGCGCGGACGCCACGGCCTCCGCACAGGATCAGCGCGCGCACCTGGTGAGGATACGAAAGCCGCGACGCCGAGGTCAGAGCAGCACGCGTCGGGCGAGCATGCTGCCGATGAGGAGACCTGCGGCGCCGGCGAGGTCGGCGTACCCGAGCTGTCCCGCGCGCACCAGTCGATTTCGGCCCGGCCGGGCCCCGGCCTCGCGCCAGAGCGCGACGAACCACGGCACCAATGCCAGCGACGTCAGGCTCGCCCACCCGGAGTATGAGGTCTCGACGTTCGTGATGATGTTCGCCGGAATGCTCGCGAGTGCGAGATCGGTGATCGCCGTCCGCCGCGACAGGAACACCCGTGCGAACGCCCGCTGTCGCAGCTCCGGCACGTGGCGGAGCAGCTGCGGAAAGCCGGCGAGGCGCTGACGCTCGTGCACGAAGTCGCGAAACGCTCCGGGCATGACGCGGTGGTGGACGAGGGCGTCGGGCGCGAACCGGAAGCCACCGTGCCGCGCGATCGCGGCTCCGAGAACGACGTCCTCGCCGAACGCCCGCCCGGACAGCAGCCGCTCCTGCGCGAAGCCGCCGACTCCGAGAAACGCGTCGCGGCGTACGCCGAGGTTCGCGGTTTCGTAGAGCCCGGTCGGGCCCGTGACGGTGAGGCTGCGCCCCCACGGTCCGGCCCACCCGCCGGGTTCCGGCACGGTCTGGCCCTGCACGATCTCGGTATCCGCGTCGAACGCTGCCGTCAGCTCCGCAAGCCATGCCGGGGTCGGCAGACAGTCGTCGTCGGTGAACGCCACGAGTGGTGCGCGGGAAAGCGCGACGCACGTGTTGCGCGGTACGGCGGGCCCGTCGTGGAACGGCAGCCGCAGCGCCAGGAGCCGAATCGAGGTGTCGGCGCATCGTGCGGTGAGCACGGACCAGGTCTCGTCCTGCGAGCCGTTGTCCGCCACGACCATCTCGACGTTCACACCCCGCTGCGCCTCGAGGGCGTCCAGGAGTCCGGTCAGCAGCGCCGCTCGCCCGTGTGTCGACACCACGACCGTGACGGCAGGGGCCGCGCCGCCGTCCCACTCGCGGCTTTGCGCCGACTCGATCGGCGTCGCGACCACGAGCTCTGCAATGGGTGTGGTCACGCGGCACGCGACGCTTTGAGATGCATCCGCTCGAGCTCGTCCGCGAAGCGATCGATCCGATAGGCCGCACTCGTCGTGAGGCCGCCGTTGACGAGCCTGCGCCGCAGCGCCTCGTCCTTGGCGAGCGCGCGGACCGCTGTGACGATCGCCGCCGGGTCGTCGGACGGCACCTCCAGGCAGTTGAGCCCGTCGGTGAGGAACTCTGCCGAGCCGCCACGTCTGGTCGCGACGATCGGCGTCGCCTGCGTCATCGCCTCGAGTGGGACGAGCCCGAAGGGCTCGTCCCATCGGGACGGGAACAGCAACGCGTCGGCACCGGCGTAGGCCGCGGCGAGCTGCGCGCGCGGCAGGGCGTGGTCGACGGTGACCCGGCCGGCGACGCCGACCTCCTTGGCCAGCGCGTGCAGCTCGGCGACGTAGTCCTCGACGCCGGGCCCGACGATCCGCAGCGTCATGTCCGGCAGCTCGGCGAGTGCGCGCACCGCCGTGTCGAAGCCCTTGCGCGGCTCGACGCGCCCCACCGCCAGGAGCTT
>DATAUF010000030.1:0-21395 GCA_036268405.1 Mycobacteriales bacterium | reverse complement strand
CCGCCCATTGGTGATCGCTCATCGCGGCGCCTCCGGGCTCGAGCCCGAGCACACCGAGGCGGCGTATCGCCGGGCGTTGGCGGACGGCGCGGATGGCTTCGAGTGCGACGTGCGGCTCACCCGCGACAGGTTCTTGGTGTGCCTGCACGACCGTGGCGTCGAGCGGACCTCGAACGGTCGCGGCGTCGTGTCGAAGATGACCCTGGAGGAGCTCGAGCGACTGAACTTCGGAAAGCGCCGAGGCGGTGTCGATGCGGCGGTGCTGACCCTCGAAACGTTGCTCGGCATCGCGGTCGATGCGGGACGGCCGCTCGTCCTGACCGTCGAGACCAAGCACCCAGCGCGGTACGGCGGTGACGTCGAGCGACGCCTCGTCGAACTGCTGGGGCGCTTCGGGCTCACGGAGCATGACGGTCGGGATGGCGTCTCGGTCAAGGTGATGAGCTTCTCGCCGGCGGCGCTTCGCGACGTCAGCCGGCAGGCACCCGGGTTGCCGACGGTGGCTCTGATGTCGAGGTTGCCGCGCGGGGCTGGGTCGAGACCGTTGTTCGGCGGAGCGCCGATCGCGGGGCCGTCGTTGGCTGCCGTCAAGACGGACCCCGGTTACGTCGACCGGGCACACGCCCGTGGCGACCAGGTCTACGTATGGACGGTCGACGAACCGGCCGACATCGACCAGGTTGCCGGCCTTGGCGTCGACGCGATCATCACCAATCGGCCGGATGTCGCCGTAGCCCGATTGGCGGCATCCTGAGACGTGCGCAAGGCCGATGTGCTTGACGTAGGTGCTGTGCTGGAGACCCAGGCTCAGGGAGTTCGAAGATGTCCGAGGTCGGCGTAGTTCTCAGGCCCGCTGCGGTTCTGCCGCGCGCCGAGGCCGAGAAGGTGGTCGAAGCGCTGAGCGCGCTCGATGTCGGAAAAGGCGGCGAGTGGATCGTCAATCCCGGCGTCTGGCAGCGCTACGACAAGCCCTGGGACGGCCCGGCCGGCATGGCGGGAACATCCAAGCTGGTGGGCACGATCGGCTCCGCCTACGGCTCCCCGACCCGCTACGAGATCACCCTCTACCGGGTGACGCTCACCGCTCATGGGATCGACAACGGATGGAGCGTCGACTCGCTCTGCGACGACGCGTTGGGTCACGCGGGACTGACGCTCGCGAACTGCCCGCGAGCGGACCTCTCCCATCCACCGGACCACGACCCGTTCAAGGCGTCACCCGATGACGAGTCCGGCGAGGAGCCTCCAGCCGGGGCGTTGCACCTTGCTGGATAGCGCGTTGCGAGCCGGTTAGGCCCCAAGATTCGGACCGGTCGAGTCGCGGCTCACCGGGCATGACATGCAGCGCGGCCCACCTCGGCCGCTGCCGAGCTCGCTCCCGGCGATCCGCAGCACCTCGATGCCGGCCGATTCCAGCCGCGCGTTCGTGACGGCATTTCGCTCATAGGCGACGGCGACCCGGGGCGCGATCGCGAGGGTGTTGTTGCCGTCATCCCATTGCTCGCGTTCGGCGGTGACTGGGTCGAGCCCGGTGTCGATGACGCGCAGCACCTCGATACCCATTGCCTGTGCCGCCGCGGTGAGGAACGGCTGGGGAGCGGTCGCGGTCTGCGCGCCGTCCGCTCCCGCCCGCACGACGATGGCGGTCAACGAGTGCGCGATCGCGGGGTACATCACGACTGCATCGACGTCGACCATGGTGCAGACCGTGTCGAGGTGCATGGTGGCTCGTTCTTGTGCGATCGGCACCGCGAGGATCGTGTGCGCGAGGCCGCGACCGAAAAGCCGTCCGGCAATGGTCTCGACCGCCTCGGGCCGGGTTCGCTGCCCCACTCCCACGGCGATGACGCCGGGTGCGAGCAACAGGACGTCGCCACCCTCAAGCCACTCGTCGGCCGGTTCATAGATGAGTGGCGTACCCGCGAAGCGCGGGTGATGGCGGTAGACGGCCTCGGTCAGCCATGCCTCGCGACGCCGCGCCGGCATGCTCGGGCTGGTGACCGCGACCTGGTTGCCGATCCACACGGAGGAGTCGCGGGTGAACATCAGGTTGGGCAACGGCGGTACGACGAACTCCTTCGGTGCGAGCAGCCGGGCGACGACGCCCTTGCCAGCGCCGAGCTCGTCGTAGGACAGACCTGCGATCAGGGTGTCGGCGAGCTCTTCGGCGCTGAGCCCGGTCAGGTGCGAGCCGAGCGCCGCGCGCAGCTCACTGCCGAGGCGCCGGTCGGCGAGCGTGCGTCCGAGAAGCTGGTCGCGGGCCGCCGTCACCGCGAGTGCCTCGACGACGAGGTCGCGGAGCGCGAGTACCTCGACTCCGCGGCCGGCGAGCACCGCCGCGAACGCGTCGTGCTCGTCTTGCGCGCGCTCCACCCACGGGATCGCGTCGAAGAGGAGGTCTGCGGAGTTGCGCGGAGTCAGCCGCTTGATCTCCGGGCCCGGCCGGTGCAGGACGACCGCGCGAAGCAGCCCTACCTCGCTGTCGGCGCCGTGGTCCACGTCCAGCACCCGGCTACGCGAACCGAACGCGTTGGGCGGCGAAGAGTCGCTCGAGGTAGGCAACCGCGAGCTGCTGGACGGTGCGGTCGCTGCCAGCGGGACGCCGGCTCTCCAGCGTCGTCGAGTGCGCGGTGCCCGATACCCAGACCGTGCGGTGCGGGACGTCCGCGTTGGCAAGCAGCCGCGTCAGCCGGGTTACCTGAGCCGGGGGAACGAGCTGGTCGTGTCGGCTGATGGCCTGGAAGGTCGCCGGGTCGCTGCGACGGACCAGGTCGACCGGTGAGGTCACGCGGTAGCGCGGCGAGTTGGCGAGCCGCGCGGCGCGGGGTGTGAGTCCCTCGAACCGGGTGACCGCGCCGAGGACCCGTTGCGCGAGCGACGAGAACTCCGTCCGCATGTCGGTCGGGCCGCTGATCGAGACGACACCACTGACAAGTGGGTGCAGCCGCATCGCGTCCCGGTAGCCCGCCAGCAGCGCGAGCTGGCCGCCGGCTGACTCGCCCCACAATGCGATTGCGTGACTGTCGACGTCGGACTGCTTCGACACCGAGGTGATCGCCTCGGCGAGGGCGTCCGGCTCGACGACCTGCTCGTTGTGCACCTTGGTCGGGTAGCCGATTACCGCCACGACCCAGTGCTGTTTCGCCGCGAGGTCGCGTGCCCAGTCGAGCTCGTAGGAGTTCGGCTGCGCTCGACCCCAGGCACCGCCGTGCACGAACACCACAGCCGGGTACTGCCCGTCCCCAGCCGGCGAGAACAGCGTGATGGTCTCGGCGTGATGCGGGGTGTACCAACCCGTCGTCGTGACGACATCGGAGATCGGCGGTGGCCCGGTCAACGTGATCGTGGGTGTGCCCGGATCACCGTCGGCCGCCTGCGCTGCATGAGCAGGCGTCGCGACGAGCAGGCAGAGGACGACGGCGACGGCGCCGTGCACCCAGCTCAGCCTCATCGCCGTGCCTCGGGCGACAAGGTGAGCATGCATACAGTCTCAACCACCAACGACGCCGGATGGTTGCGGCGTTGCCGACGGTGGATGCTCGACCTGGGGTTCCCAGCACCTATACGACGTTCGCGGCGTCCAGCGCGGTGATGACCGCGACGACTGCAAATGCGGCGGCGGCGAGACGCCGGATCCAGTCCAACGGCAGGATGCGCAGCAGCGCCTTGCCGCCGGTCACAGCCAATCCGGCGACAGCGATCAGCCCGGCAGCTGACCCGATCAGGACCGAGAACGGCTCGTCGTACTTTGCCGACAGCGAGGCGGTCAGCAGCTGGGTGAGGTCACCCCACTCGGCGAGGAACAGCACGATGAACGTCGTCGTGATCACCCGCAAGACGCTCGGCGCCGCGGGCACGTCCGCGAGCTCTTTCTTCACCTCGCGTTCTTCGGCCTCGGGGTCCTCGATCGAGCGCAGCATGAGGACGGCGCCGAGCGCGAAGATGCCAGCGCTGACGGCGTGCACCGGTGTCTTCGGTAGCTGCGCGACCGCGCTTCCGGCGGCCACCGCGATAACGGCTTGCACCGTGAGGCCGAGCGCCGCGCCGACGAAGACCGGCAGGGCGCGGTAGCGGGTCGCGAGCACCAAGGTCGCAACGAACGTCTTGTCGGGAAGCTCGGCCGGGACGATCAGTGCGAAGACGGTGACGATGACAACGAAGCTCATGGGTTAGTAATCGGATCCCGACCCGGTGGCTTCGGGCTCGATCAGGGCGTTGCCCACCGCGCGATTGGCTTCGCGCAGCAACTCCTTCACCGGTACGTCGAGGGCGGCCGCTGCCTTCGCGACGTCCTCGAACTCAGGCGTGGCGCTGACGGCCTTGCCGTCGGCAAAGGCGAGCTTCACCTGGATCGACATGCCGTTGACGTCGACCGTCAGTGTCTGGCGGTCGAGGGCGCGCTTCCCGACGGCGTGCCAGCGAACGCCGATCGTCGACGTCTCGGCGAAGATCTGCTGCTGCACCTGTTGGAAGCTGGCACCCGAGGTGAGCGCACTCAGCGTGTGCGCCGGCCGACCCTTTTTCATCAGGATCGGCGTGAGCCAGGCATCGGCGGCGCCGGCCTCGAGCAGCTTGGCGATCACCCCGGGCCACAACCGGGGATCGAGATCGTCGATGTTGGCCTCGATCACCACCCAACCGGCGTCGGAGTCGTCGTCGTGTGAGGTGTCGTCGGACACCTCCCCCAACACCAGGCGGATCACGTTGGGCCGCTCGGAGAGCTCGCGAGATCCCGCGCCGACGCCGGTTGTTGCGATCCTCATCGAGGGCATCGGCCCCGTGGCGTCAGCCCACTCGGCGAGCAGCGCGATACCAGTGGGAGTCGCTAGCTCGACCTCCGCGGACCCGCCGTACGCCTCGAGCGAAGAGGACGGCAGCAGGGCAAGCGCCGCCGGCGTCGGGACCGGCAAGGCTCCGTGCGCGGTTGCCGCGGTTCCGCCGCCGAGCGCGATCGGGGAGACGACCACCCGGTCGAGCGAGAGTGCGTGAAACCCGAGGCAGCAGGCGAGCACGTCGACGATCGAGTCCACCGCACCGACCTCGTGGAACTCGACGTCGTCCGGCGTCGTGCCGTGCACTTTCGACTCGGCGTCAGCGAGCCGGCTGAAAACGCTCCGCGCCCGGTCTCGGACGGGTTGAGGTACGGCGGCGCCGTCGATCACGGCGTGTACGTCGCGGAGGCGGCGGTGTGGCTGGCCGGCAGGTGCGGCGACCTCGATGGCGTGCGCCCGCAGCCCGCCGCGGATCACCTCCGAAGCAGTGACGGTGACCCCGAGGTCGGTGAGTGAGTCGAGCAGGTCGCCGAGTCCATCGAGCACGCCGAGGTCGTGGAGCGCGGCGAGCAGCATGTCGCCGCTCACACCCGACCCGCAGTCGAGCCAGCCGACGCGGCTCATCGCGAGTCGCCGTCCGGGCGGGCGCGCCGGGCGACCCGCGCCGCGAAGACTCCCGCCCCGAACCCGTTGTCGATGTTGACGACGGTCACCCCGGGCGCACAGGAGTTGAGCATCGCGAGCAGCGCCGCGATGCCTCCGAACGAGGCACCATATCCAACGCTGGTCGGGACGGCGACGACCGGCGTGCCGACCAACCCGCCGACCACACTTGGCAGCGCGCCTTCCATGCCGGCGACGACGACCAGGCAGTCGGCGGTGGCCAGCGCTTCACGTTCGGCGAGCAGCCGATGGATCCCGGCGACCCCGACGTCACAGATCCGGCGTACGTCGGCGCCGAAGGTCCGCGCCACGAACGCTGCTTCGGCGGCGACGGACTCGTCGCTCGTACCGGCCGACACCACGGCGACCTTGCCCGAGGGCGACGGCATCGCGCCGAGCGCCGCGCAACGCGCGACTGCGTCGAGCTGCGCGTCGGGGAAGGCCTTCGCGACGGCCGCCGATGCTTCGGGTGCGAGCCGCGTCGCCAGTGCCGGTCGGGCGCTCGAGCGCTCGTGCAGTGCGCCGAGCAGGGTGACGATCTGCTCGGGAGTCTTGCCCGCGCCGTACACGACCTCGGGATCGCCGGTGCGTATCCCGCGGTGGTCGTCGAGCCGGGCGAAGCCGAGATCGGTGTAACCGGCCAGCGGGGCATCCCCGAGCGCACGTGCCGCTTCGTCGACTCCGGTGCTGCCGTCAGCGACCGCGGCAAGCAGCTGCCGCAGGCCCTCAGCGTCCACCGGGCGACACTATTCCTTCGCAATGAGCGTTCGGAGGTGGCGTATCCGCGCCGCCTCCTCGGTGCCGCCGGTAGGCTTCGCGGCTGTGTTGCCGCTTGATCGACCACTCCTTGACGAGATCACTCTCGGTGCCGCCGGAGGTGCGTTTCTCGCGCTGGTCGCTGGCATCGTGGCGAACCTCCGCGTCGGGCGGCTCCGCAAGACGCTCAACGTTCTTGAGGGCCCGCACGGTCCCGAGAGCGTGTTCGACGCGCTGAACCGCGGCAACACGGCAACCGACGCGCTGCGCACCGAGCTGGCGCACGCCAAGTCCGAGCTCGACGTAGCTCGAGGCGACTTGGCAGACGCGCTTCGTCACGTGTCGGTGGTTCGTTACGACGCGTTCGGTGACATGGGCGGCCGGCTGTCGTTCACCGCCGCCCTGCTCGACGATGCCGGTGACGGGCTGGTCATCACGTCGATCAACGGTCGTACCGAGTCGCGCGCCTACGCCAAGGGAGTCAAGGACGGCCGTAGCGATCAGACGCTCTCGCCGGAAGAAACCCAGGCGATCGCGCTGGCACTCGGCCGCAAGGTGAAGTGATGTCGGTTCGGTACGCCTACCTCGGACCGGAGGGGACGTTCTCCGAGGCGGCGTTGCGTTCCATTTCCGAGGCCGCTGACGCCGAGCGGCTGCCGTGCGTCTCGGTCGCAGACTCGTTGGACGCCGTGCGCCGCGGTGACGTGCTTGCCGCGCTGGTTCCCCTGGAGAACTCCGTCGAGGGATCGGTGGCCGAGACGCTCGACGAGCTGGCCTCCGGCGAGCCGCTGCAGATCGTCCGCGAGGTGCAGCTTCAGGTCTCGTTCGCACTGCTGGTCCGGTCGGGGACCACGCTCGACTCGATCGCGACGGTCACGACGATGCCGCACGCCGAGGCGCAGGTGCGCGGCTGGCTGCGCCGTACCTTGCCGGACGCTAAGTTCATCGCCGCGGCGAGCACCGCCGACGGAGCACGTGCAGTCGCGGCCGGAGAGGCCGACGCCGCAGTCGCGGCGCCGCTGGCGGCCGAGCGCTACTCACTCGACGTGCTGGCCGATGACATCGCGGACACACCGGGCGCGGTGACGCGGTTCGTGCTGGTGAGCCGACCGGTCTCCCCGCCACCGGTGACCGGCGCCGACCGGACCACCGTGGTCGCGTACATCGCGGAGGACCACCCGGGCGCGCTCCTCGAGCTGCTCACCGAGCTTGCGGTCCGCGGCGTGAACCTCACCCGCATCGAGTCACGACCTACGGGCGTCGGCCTTGGCCGCTACTGCTTCTCGATCGACGCCGAAGGTCACATCGGCCAGGAGCGAGTAGGCGAAGCACTGGCCGCGATGAAGCGCCTCTGCGCCGACGTGAGGTTTCTCGGTTCCTATCCGACAGCCGATGGAACCAAGATTGGCGAGCGTCCCGGCATCAGCGACATGGCCTTCAAGGACGCGAAGCGCTGGGTGGAGACTCTGCAGGCGGGCGAGACGAGCGAGTAGCGCGTACCTGCCTCGACGGCTAGTGATCTTCTAAGGCATCGTTACCACTGCAAGACCCCCGCGGCTGGGCGCGGGGGTCTTGCCTTGTCTATGGACCCTCTGGCGCCAAAGAGATTGGTGCGTTACCTAGGCTGACGCTCGTGATCGACCTCCGTGCGTTGCGGGATGACCCCGACGCCTACCGCGCCAGCCAGACCGCCCGACGGGCGGATCCGGCCACGGTCGACACCGCCCTCGCCGCGGAAGAGCGCCGTCGCGCGGCAGTGACGCGAGCCGATGCGTTGCGCGCGGAGTCCAACACCGCCAGCAAGGCGATTCAGACCGCGGCTGCCGACGAGCGGCCCGCGATGATCGAGCGGGCAAAGGAGTTGAAGGAAGCCGTCAAGGCGGCAGAGGTCGAGCAGAACGACTCCGAGGCCGGGCTGCGGGTGGCGGCGTACGCGATCGCGAATCTCGTCGAGCCCGAGGCGCCAGTCGGCGGCGAAGAGGACGCCGCTGTCATCGAAACCGTCGGCGAGGTCCCGACGTACGACTTCGAGGTACGTGACCACGTCCAGCTCGGGGAGCTGCTTGGTGCGATCGACCTCGAGCGAGGCGCGAAGGTGTCGGGCTCGCGGTTCTACTTCCTGACCGGCGTCGGCGCGTTGCTTGAGCTTGCACTGGTCAACCTCGCGATGGAGCAGGCGACCGCGGCGGGCTTCATCCCCGTCATCGCACCTGCGGTCGTGCGGCCGGAGGCGATGGAGGGCACCGGATTCCTTGGCGCCCACGCCGCCGAGGTCTACAAGCTGGAGGCCGACGACCTCTACCTCGTCGGGACGAGTGAGGTCGCGCTGGCCGCGATGCACTCCGATGAGGTGCTCGACGCCGCCGGCCTTCCGCGGCGGTATGCCGGCTTCTCTTCGTGCTTTCGCCGCGAGGCCGGGTCCTACGGCGTGGACACCCGCGGCATCATCCGGGTGCACTGGTTCGACAAGGTCGAGATGTTCTCGTTCGTCCCGCCTGAGGATGCCGTCGCCGAGCACCGGCGGCTGCTCGCCTGGGAGAAGGAGTTCCTTGGCAAGCTGGAGCTGCCGTTCCAGGTGCTCGACATCGCAACCGGCGACCTCGGCTCGAGTGCAGCCCGCAAGTTCGACTGCGAGGCATGGTTCCCCTCGCAGGGTCGCTATCGGGAGCTGACCTCCACCTCGAACTGCACGACATTCCAGTCACGCCGCCTCGGGATCCGTTACCGGACAGAGGCCGGGCCGGCGCCGGTTGCGACGCTCAACGGCACGCTGTGCGCGATCGCACGGACGATCGCCTGCCTGCTCGAGGTGCATCAGCAGGCGGACGGCTCGGTAAGAGTGCCTGCGGCGCTGCGCCCGCACCTTGCCGGCCGCGAGGTGCTCGAACCGATCGCGTGAGTCCACCTCGGGTTGTCGCGACCGATCTCGACGGCACGGTTGTCCGCAGCGACGGGACGATCTCCGCCCGGACCCGCGCCGCACTGGTCGCCGCGCGCGACGCCGGCGCGCTGCTCGCGATCGTGACGGGCCGGCCGCCGCGGTGGCTCTCGGGCATCGCCGACGCCACCGGCCACGACGGCGTGGCCATCTGTGCCAACGGGGCACTCGTCTACGACCTGCGGACGCAGCAGGTCACCGACGCTCATCCGTTGCCGGCTGATGTGGCGCGCTTGCTGATCCGCGACCTCCGTGCCTCGGTGCCGGGCGTCACCTTCGCCATCGAGCGGGTCGACGGTCAGTTCGCGCATGAGGCGAACTACCACCCGCGGTGGGAGCCGGAGGACTCAACGATCGTGGGCGACCTCGAGCCCGTCTTCGACGTACCGATCTCGAAGCTGCTGGGCCGCGTGGAGGGGACGAGCTCGGACGACCTGCTTGCGATGGCGCGGGCGGTCGTGGGTGAGGGTCTTGCCAACCTCACCCACTCCTCGATCGACGGGTTGCTCGAGGTGATGGCGTACGGCGTCACGAAGGCGTCGACGCTCGAGGAGGTCATCGGCCGGCAAGGACTCGGCGCGGCCGACGTTGTCGCCTTCGGCGACATGCCCAACGACATCGAGATGCTGGAGTGGGCAGGCCTCGGTGTCGCGGTTGCGAACGCGCACCCGGAGGTCCTCGCCGTCGCCGACGAGGTCACGTTGAGCAACGACGACGACGGAGTAGCAGCAGTCCTCGAACGCCTCTTCGCCTAGCAAAGCTCCTTCACCCGGGAGATTTGCCAGGTGAAGTTCCGTTGCTAGGCAGGTCCGCCGGGTAAGGGAGCTTTGCTGGGGTGGTCCGCGGTGTGATGGGCAGTGATCAGCGGACGTAGCGGGGTCTCGGCGAGCCGCTCCGCGACGCGCGTCATCACCGGTACGACGGTGAAGTACCCGACCCCGACCACAGCCGCGCCGAGGGCGAGCCCGGCGAGGACGTCCTGCGGATAGTGCACTCCGACGTAGACCCGGGCGAACGCGATCACCAACGCGACGAGCGCCGTCAGCGCGCCGAGCTGCCACGACACGATGAACACCGCGCATGCCACGGCACCCGCGACAGTCGCGTGGTCGGACGGGAAGCCTGCATCGGTGGAATGGCTGATGAGCAACAGCGCATTTGGCATCGCAACGAACGGACGGTGTTCGTCGACAGCGTTCGAGATCGGCTGGGCAAGCGCGAGTGCCACCAGCGCGCCGATAGCTCCCCACACGGCGGTGGCGACCTTGTGTGGCGATCGCGCACCGCGCCCGATCCACCACGCCGCGAGTAGCGCGAGTGCCAGCAGCAGGACACCGTCTTTCGCGAACCACTCCATCAAACCGTGTAGCGATGAGGTCTCGCGCGCAAAGTGGTTGACGTCAAGGAAGGCGTGGCGGTCCCATCCACTGTGGGCGGGGAAGGTCGCGACAAGACAAGGGACACTCACAGGTAGAGGCCCGCGCCTGGGCCACCCTGCTGCTGACCCTCGGGCGATCCGGGAGGCAGTGCGCGCTGCCGCATCTCGTCGAGCTGCGCCCGCGCGGCCATCTGTTGCGCGAACAGCGTCGCCTGAATGCCGTGAAAGAGCCCTTCCAGCCAGCCGACCAGCTGCGCCTGCGCTATCCGCAGCTCTGCATCGGAAGGGACTTCGTCGCCGGTGAACGGCAGCGACAGCCGTGCCAACTCGTCGCTCAGGTCGGGTGCGAGTCCGGTGGAGAGCTCCTTGATCGAGCTTTCGTGGATCTCCTTCAGCCGCCGTCGGCTTGCGTCGTCGAGAGGTGCCGCACGGACCTCCTCGAGCAGCTGCTTGATCATCGAGCCGATCCGCATCACCTTGGCGGGCTGCTCGACCATCTCCGCGACGGAGTCGCCGTCGCTTGTCTCCTCGGTCGAGTCGTCGTCGACCGGGGAGCCATCCGGCCCGACGGTGACGATCCGGATCGGGCCGGCCGCGTCGCCGGGAGAAGTAGTCATGCACATATCGTCTCCCGGCAATCAGGTGGCGTGCCTGGCAGGGGTCGGACAGGCTGTGCGCATGACCTCGGATCCCGGCCCGCGCGACGTCACCGTCGCCGACACGGACGCGATCCTCGATCTGATGACCCTGGTCGACCTCGCGGAGCTCGGCGAGCCCGATCACACCGCCGTCGACGTTCGGCCGGCCATCGGCGAGGACTTCCGAGGGTGGGTCATCGACGACGCCGGTGGGATCGCCGCCTACGGCTGGGCGCAGCGGCGTCCGGACCACGCCTGCGTCCAGGGCGACGTCACGGTGCGCCCGGGCCGTCACGAGCTGTATGAGCCCTTGCTCGAGCTGGTCCGACGAGCCGCCCGCGAACTCGACGCCGAACTGCCGCTGCAGATCGGGGCTGCGTCACAGATGGCGGCGAAGCGACGGGTTCTCGACGGTGCTGGTGGGCGGATCGTCAGACGGTTTCTGCGGTTGGCCGTCGAGCTGCCGGATCATCCGGCCCCGCAGCCTCCCGAGCCGAAGCCGGGCGTGGAGATCAAGGTCCTGACCGACGACGAGTCCGATCTGATGACGATGCACGGAGTCATCGACGTTGCCTTCCTGGACCATTACGGCCACGCGGAGTCGCCCTTCGAGGCTTGGCGCGAGCGCATCAGCGAACAGGGTCTGACGGACCGGTCACTGTGGTGGCTGGCGAGCGTCGATGGTTCCCCCGCGGCGGGCCTGATCGGCACCATGGCGCCGGCCGGTGGGTACGTCGACACCCTGGGAACGTTGCGCGAGGCGCGAGGCTACGGGCTGGGCCGGCAGCTGATGCTGACCTCGTTCGCCGAGTTCCACCGGCGCGGTGCGCGGAAGGTCTTGCTCGGGGTCGACGCTGACAACCCCACCGGCGCCGTAGCGCTCTACGAATCGCTCGGCATGGTGGCCGTGCTCGAAGGACTTCGCTACGAGCTGCCGTAGATCACGGGGGGCTTGCGCCGGAACGGCGTCTCGAACCAGGTGTGCCCGCGGTTCTCGCTCGCGACGAACGCCGGATGAGCGCCGCCGGTGATGCCGACGATGTGCAGGTTGCTGATGAACGCCGCGAAGATGACCGGACCGTCAACCGAGGCGCGGATCCAGTGGTTGCCGGCCCGGTGGCTGACGTACGGCGCACCGACGCCGTTGGTGACGATCAGGTCGTCCGGGCTGCCGGCCGACAGCGTGCCGGCGGACGCGCGGACGCGCGGAACGTTGGCGATGTCAGTCCAGTGACTGCCGGCGTCGAGTGACTCGAAGAGGCTGCCGACACCGCGCACCGGAGTGCACTCGGCAGCGATGCCGGTGCCACTCCAGGCGGCGAAGGACTGGCTGCCGCCGCCGCACGGGTTGTGCTCGTGACGCCAGCTGTAACCGTCGTTCGTAGTCGCCCACATCGTGTCGCCACCGGTCGCGAAGATGGCGTGGTCGTGCAGGGTGAGCGCCGCATCGTAGTTGCCTATGGGCTTCACCGCGGCGACGCGTACCAGGTCCGGAGAGGTGAGGGTGGCCTGGAACAGCCGCAGCCCCTCACACCGCACACACGACCGGACCAGCGCCCAGACCACACCGTGGACGGTCTCGAGGTCGGCGATGTACCCGGGGCTCGGCAGGGTCTGCCAGCTCTTCCCGCCGTCGCGGGTCATCTGGTAGGTGGTGCCGAAGCTGAAGCCCTGCGTCGAGTCGGCGAACCGCACCGCTCCTTCGGGTGCCGGCGCTGCCGCCTCGATGGACCACGTCGTTCCGGCGTCGTCGGTACGACCGAGTCCCCCCGCGACCGTGCCGCCGAGGACTTGCAGCTCGCCGCTGACCCAGCCCTGGGTCGCGGAGACGAAGCTGATCGACGTCGGGATGAGACGCGCGAGGCTCGGGTGCACGACCGTGGCTTGCTGTTGCAACGGGTTGGTCGCCGCCGCACTGTGGCGACCGGTGGCGACCTGCAGGTGCTGGTTGTCGGTCGAGTGGTTGATGGCGAGGATGGCGGGAGTTGCTCCGGCGACAATGGCGACTCCCGCGGTGACCGCGAGCAGCGCCTTCGCGCGCCGCCGGCGGCGGCCACGTCGCACGATCGACTCCCAGGTGCCTTCCGGCGCGGCCAGCTGGTCACTGCGACCGTGCAGCAGCGGCCCGAGGTCGAAGTCGTCGTCGTTGGTCATCGCGAGTCCTCGAGCAGCGTCGCAAGTCGTGCGCGCGCGTCGAAGAGATCGCGCTTGACGGTGCCTGGCGCGATGCCCAGCTCGCGGGCGATTCCGTCGACCGGCAGATCGGCGAAGTAGTGGAGAACCACCACCTGGGCGAGGCGGCGGGGCAGGGTCTCGACGAGCATGCGCAGCTCGGGTGCGGGTGCTGCCGCCGTCGCGATCGTCGTCGCTGACTTGCGCAGCGCGACCCGTTCCCGCTCGGTCTTGCGCCAGCGGTCGCGGATCAAGTTGAGCGCGGTCGTGTAGAGGTAGGCCCGAGGATCGGTGACTCCGGACCAGCGGCCGAGCAGCCGGACGAATGCCTCTGCCGCGATGTCGTGCGCCGCTTCGTCGTCGCCGATCATGCGGCGGCACCAGCCTGCCAGCGGGGCGTAGTGCGCGCGAAAGATCGCCTCACCTGTTGGCGCGACGTCCACGCTGGCGACCTCCCCCATGCCCCGGGAGAGCCCAGTATCGAACACCGAGACGGCGACGTTCACGGTCTACAAGACGTCCGAGGGCCGCGTCTGGTTGGGGATGACCTCAGCGGGGGTCAGCTCGGCGTGAGCAGGACCTTCCCGATGTGGCCATTGCTCGCGACAAGCAGGTGTGCCTCGGCGACCTGGTTCATCCGGAACGTGGCGTGGATGACGGGCCTGACGCGGCCCTCGGCGATGAGCGGCCACAGCCCGTCGACGACGCCGCGGCAGGCCGCGGCCTTCTCCTCGAGGGGCCGGGCGCGCAGCGACGTCGCATGGATCGTGCCGCGCTTCGTCAGCAGTGAGCTGAGGTTGAGCTCGCCGCGGGTGCCGCCTTGCAGCCCGATGATCACCAGGCGGCCGCCGGTCGCCAGCGCCTCGACGTTCCGTTCGAGGTACGCCGCGCCCATGATGTCGAGGATCACGTCGGCGCCTCGGCCGTTGGTCGCCTCCCGGGCGGCCTCGACGAAGTCCTCGTCGCGGTAGCTGATGGCGACATGGGCACCGAGTTCGCGGCAACGCGCGACCTTCTCTGCCGGTCCGGCGGTCGTGATCACCTGAGCGCCGAGCGCCACGGCGACCTGAATCGCCATTGTGCCGATGCCGCTCGCCCCGCCGTGGATGAGCACCGTCTCGCCGTGCTTGAGCCCGGCGACCTGGACGAGGTTGGACCAGACAGTCGCGCTGACCTCGGGCAGTGCGCCGGCGGTGACCAGATCGACGCCGTCGGGGATGGGCATCACCTGTCCGACGGGGGCGACTGCGCGCTCCGCCTGACCCCCGCCGGCGAGCAGTGCGCAGACCTCGTCGCCGACTGACCACTCCGTGACTCCGTCGCCGAGCGCGGTGATCCGGCCGCTGCACTCCAGGCCAAGGGTGTCGGTGATTCCGGGCGGCGGCGGGTACACCCCCATCCGCTGGAGCAGGTCGGCGCGGTTCACGGCGCTTGCGGCGACCTCGATGAGCACCTCGCCCGTGCCCGGCGTGGGCTCGTCGTACTCGCTCCAGTGCAGGACCGCGATGTCCCCGGCACCACTGCACCGCACCGCTCGCATGAACCTCACGCTACGCAGGTACGAGTAATGAGGCGACGCAACTATCTGGTGACGCAACCCGAGGATCCGACATATCTACGGATAGTTCTTCCGAGAAGGCTTGTGACGCGTCATGATGCGCGTCATGAACGCCGAGGACTCGCCACTATTCGCGCGGGTCGAGCGCGACATTCCCAAGATCGCTCGGCGGATGCTGGATCGGTTCGTGACCGAGATCCCGCTTTACGGCATGTTGCCGCGTGAACAGCTCGAGGGCGAGATCTCCCAGATCACCACTGGCGCACTGCGGCTGTTCTTCAACTCGCTGCGTTCGACCGAGCCGATCTTCGACGATGACCTCCTCGAGATTCGCAGCTCGGCGGCACGCCGGGCAGAGGAGCGGGTGCCCCTCGACGCCGTGCTCGCGGCGTACCACATCGGCGGACGGCTTGGCTGGGAGGCGCTCGTCGAGGGCGCGCTGCCCGAGGAGCGCGACGTTCTCATCATGGTTGCCGGCCGGGTGCTGGAGTTCGTGCACCAGGTGACCGGGGCGGTGGCATCGGCCTACCTCGAGGAGCGCCAGAGCATCTACGGCGAGGAGCGCGACGCGCTGCGCGCGGTGGCGTCGGCGTTGCTGGCGGGCGAGGCTGCCGACAAGCTGGCCTCGCGGGTCGGCCTCACGGTGGCGCCGTCCTACGTCGTCCTCGAGGTCAGCATCGGCGAGCATCCGGACGAGGAGGAGCACGGCGCAGTCGCCGCGCGCCGCAAGCTACGCCGGGTACAGGGTCGCCTCGAACGGTGGGCCGGCCAGCCGGTGCTCGGTCTGCTCGAGCCGGCCGGTGGACCCGTGCTCCTTGCCACGACGCCCGAGGAGGCGGACAAGGTCGTCGTGGGACTCGCCGAGCTGATGATCGATCTCAACGACTCGGCGGGCGCCACAGTCAGTGCGGGGGTCGCGGTCGCGACCACGCTTGCCGACCTGGTCGGGGCGACGCGGCAGGCGGGGGATGTCCTCGCGCTTGCAACGGGTCTCGGTCGGGGTCCAGGCGCCTACTCACTGAGCGACGTGTTGCTGGAATACCAGCTGTCACGGCCCAGCGACGCACTGCCGGCACTGGCCCTGCTGCTCGAGCCGCTCGAGCGCAACCCCGACCTGGTGTTGACGCTAGAGACCTATCTCGAGCACGACCTCGATCGGCGTGGGACGGCCGCGGCGCTTCACGTGCATCCCAACACGCTCGACTACCGGCTGCGGCGCGTGGTGGATCTCACCGGGATCGACCCGGCGACCTCTCGCGGCCTGCAGCTCGTCGGCGCCGCTTTGGCCGCCCGCCGACTGCGTGCCGACGGCTGAGCACTCAGCCGGCGACCGGGACCAGCCGCACGCTGTAGACGGTGGCGGCTGTGCCGGGCGGCAGGTAGATCCGTCCCTCGATGGCGTTGCGTGACGGTGGTGGGATGGGTGTCTCCCTGAACAGTAAGCGTCCCTTGTAGGCCTCAACTGGGTAGGTCCGAGCGACCTCGACCGGCACATCCACGGTCAGCGTGCCATCCGTCTCAGGAAGCACGCGCCGGCTGATCAGTGAGTCTCCGGTCGCATTCCAGGCCTCGATGTTTGCGGTACCGCTGGTCGACAGGCGCACCTGCAGGTTGTAGTCACCCGGTGGCTCGCGGAAGTATGCGCCGTCCATCACGTAGCCGCCTAGACGCGAGACCGTGATCATCCCCCAGTCGCGAGGGGGGCCCAGGAGCTGTGGTCGCCCGACCGATGAGCGGGTCGCCCATGCGGGGACCGTGGTGGCATCCAGGCCTGCTGAAAGGTCGACCGTGTATCCGATCTGTGCAGTCGGCGGCGTCCACTTGAAGACCCATACGTCGTAGCCATGGAGCACGAGCTGGGCGTGCATGGGTCCGGAGAGCTCGTTGAGCAGCGCGAGTGCCTGGTTGACCTGGATCCGCTCAAGACCCTGGTACGGCAGGATCACGAAATAGACCGACGATCGCTCGACCGGCATGATGAACGAGCTGCCGTTCGGGCCGGGCAACGGATGAAGGTCGTCGCGGCTGGCGAATCCTCCTACGACGCCCTGGGAGGCGATGACCTCTGCGTCCGCGGGAATCGTCGTGCGGGCCTCGTCGAGGACGCGTGCGGCTCCGCTGTTCACCGTGAGCCACTGCTCGCTGATGTGCGGCAGCCATGCCACAGCCCAGCCGATCGTGTTGACCATGCTGAGGACCAGAACGGCGCCGGCGAGACGCCGCGCCCACTTGCGGCCTGAAAACGCCCGCATGGCCAACACGCCTGCCACAGAGAGCGGCGCCCATGCCGCGGCGTACTGGGCCGCGTCGGGAGAGAAGCCGCCGGAGTTGTACGCGGTGTTCTCCATAGCGATCAACGCGGTGGTCGGCAGGCCCCACGGCGACAGCAGGCCGAGCGGCCCGGCTGCCGATAGCAGCGCCCAGACGTTCCGTAGGTGGTGGAAGGGGGCGAAAAACAGCCGCCAGGGATGCAGCAGGATCTGGACGGAGTTTCCCAGCTCACTTCCCTGGCCGATCGAGCCGTTCGCCAGCGACTGAAGGCCCGCGCCCGAGCCGGCGTTGCCGCCGAGGTGCGAGATGAGGACGTAGGACGTAGCTCCGGCGATCATGAGGGCGCCACTCGCCCGCAGCCGTCGCCGCTCCGGGCGAATGCTCACCAGCAGGCCCGCGAGACCGACCGCCACTACGAGTGTGGTTGCCACGTCGCCGCAGAGCAGGAGGAGCACCACCCACACGGAGAGCTGGCGGTAGCGGCGGTAGTAGAGAGCACGGAGCGCGAGCACCAGGAACGGCGCCGGGAGCGACGCGTCTAAGTGGACGTCGAACGATGCCGCCCAGTAAAGCCACGGATTGGCGGCGAGCAACGTCAGGGTGATCGCGCCGATCGTCCAGGGCGGCATTGGGAGCTGCAGCCCGCGCTCGCGGAGCAGCTCGATCGCCCACCGCAGGCTGATCGCTTCCGCGGCGACGAGGGCCAGATCCTGCACGACGAGCGGAGTGAACCCACCGAAGCAAAAGTGCAGGATCAGTGCGAGCGGCCACATCAGCAGGACGCTGTGGTCCTGCCAAAAGCCGTAATGGGCGACTGAGTCATAGGGGTTGAGGTGCCAGTGGCTGAGCTTCCACCACCCCTGCGCGTAGACGGCGTAGTCGAACGTGAGGCTGAAGCGGCTCCACAGCAGATGGCTCCACGCGAGCATCGCGGTGAGCTGGGCAGCGAAGACCACGACTGCGATGCGCCACAGCCGGCGGAGGCCCACGTCGGCGGGAGCGGACGCGGCGACGCTCATCGCGATCCGAACCGGATGGCCAGGATCGTCGAGTAGCCGTACGGGTAATGCCGCGTCGGGCTGAGCAGGTTTGCCTCGAAGTACACCGGGTCTGAGTCGGCTTGGGTTGCCTTCAGGTCGAAGGTCGCGGCGCCTGCAGCGTTTGTGACGCCGGCGACCGGCGTCTCGCCCGGTCGTCCGCTGTTGACGCGGACGGTCGCGTACTGCAGGCCCGTCTGCGCGTAGATGATCTGGCCGAGGTAGATACGGACACCGCTGCGGTGGACCGGCCGGTCGAGGCGGTCGAGGAGCTGAGCTCTCACGTGGACGGTGTCGCCGACGGCGACGGGGTGCTCGATCGCATCGGGCTGAAGGGCGACATGCAACGTCGATGGGTTGTACGCCGCTGTGTGACTGACGGCCGGCGGGTTGCTGCTGAACGCAAGAACCTGAAAGCCGCCGTTGAGTGATGGCTGAGCGAAGAAGCTGGGCGATTCCAGCGTGTAGCTCGTGCTGTCTCCGGGTGCGATCGAGCTCGGCCCGTGCACGATTCGCCAGAACGTCGTGAGGTTGCCGCTCTCGTCCAGTGTGAAGGCCGGCCGAATGTCGTGATCGCTCGAGTTGGTGACCGCGACCGTGATCTGGTCCACGGTCGCCAGCTGACCGGTGGTACGGATTCCAAGGACATGGACCGACAGAGGCGAGCGCACTGACAACGCGACGATCCCGCATGCCAGGCATGCCATCCCGAGCCCGGCGAGCACGCCGGCCCGGATTCGCACCGAGGGCAGGCGTTCGCGGTTTGCCGAGGCCTGCGAGTTCGAGGCGGTGACCACCGCGACTATCGCAGCCGGAACGAGCGCGGTCAGGTAGTTGCCGAAGGAACGGGAGGCGAAGAACAGCACGACCGAGGGCAGCAGGAACGACAGCCGCATGAGCGACGCCGGTCCGATCAGGATCGCGACGACGAAAGCGACCAGAAGGACAATGGAAAGCGCGCCGTACCAGCGAAGATCACCGCCGCCGACGTGGAGATACAGAGACAGGCTTACGAGGCCTTGGCCAGCAGGTACGACATTGCTCGCCAGCGGCGTCGTGATGTGACTCCACCAGGCGGACGGGCTCGTGACGATGTACGGGACGTTGGGAAGAAGGAAGGTGCCCAGGCACAGGCACGTATAGCGCGCGGGGACAAGCGAGCCGCGCCGCCAGCCGTGGCCTGCGGCTGCGGTTCGCCAGAGAGCGGCGAGGACGAGTGGTAGCACGAGCCAAGGGGTCTGCTTGACGGACATCGCCAGCCCCAGCGCGACCGGGCCGGATGCGTATCGCCACCACGAACCCTCGGCAAAGCGGTCCCACTTGAACGCCGCGACGACCAACAGTGGGACGAACATCGCGTCTGTCACGCCGCCGACGGCGTTGGTGACGTAGATCGCAAGGCCGCCGATGACGATGGCCAAAGGAGCCATCCTGCGCGGCAGAAACAGGAACACCAGGACGGTCGCGACCAGCCACGACGCGAGGTTGACGATGACCGCGAGCTGGCTGTGCAGGCCGAGCGCGAGGAAGGGCACGTACACCAGAAACGACAGGGCCGGATACGACAGCGCAGTCACGGGAGAGCCGTCGAGGTGAAAGGTGTAGCCGTTGGGTGACACGTGGAACATCGGGAACGCCGGCGACATGCTGTGCAGGTACGGATTATGACCGTGCAGCGCGAGCATCGCGGCGTACTGGTCGAACGCGATCTCGTCGGTCCCATACGCCGGCGCGGCGTAGACCTGGACGATCCCCACGACGACGACGGCCAACACGGTCAGGCCGAGGATCAGCCATGGCAGCGCTCGAGGCAGCTTGGTGTCGCCTCGTCCGGTCCAGGTGATCGCGAGCGTCGCGAGACCCGCCGCGCCGAGCAGTGCCGAGACGAGGGTGACGGCCGGGAACGTCGTCACCGATAGCGAGAGCTGGATCGCTAGGCCGAGCAGGCTGAGCGCGGCGAGCGTCCACCACCCCCGGTCGGCGAGTGACGGGTCGGTGGCCTCAGGCACCTGTGAGCTTGATCAGCTGGATGTTGCCGACCTTGCGGGTCCCGACCAAGTCGTACACGTGGTTGTCGTCGAGGCCGGCGGCGACCGCGACCGAGTGGGCGGCTGCAGGGGCGACGGAGACCTGCGCTTCGGTAGCGAGATCCACGATCGAGATGCTCGGCGTCGCCGCTGGGCCACCGAGCACGAACAGCGTCTTGCCGGACGGAGACAACGCAAGGTCGATGCCGGAGATCGGCACCGAGAACTCCGCCTCGCGACGTCCGCTCGTCGAGGCGGAGACCTGGTCGATGACCCCCGAGCTGCTGAGGACGTACACAGCCTGTTGGTCCGGCGTCGGCACGACTGCGACGGCGGCAGCGGCGACCGGCACGGTGGCTTCGACCTTTCCGGACTGCGAGTTGACTACCGCGATGGTGGCGACGCCGCGCCGGACGGTGAGCAGGTAGAACGTCGTGGCGTCGTCGCCTGCCGCGACGTCGATGACAGGAGCGGCGACCGAGGTGGTCGACAACAGACCTCCGGTCGTCCCGTTCCGGAACTGGATCGCCCCGCTGTTCCCGGTGGCGAGGCCCACGCCGATCACCCCGCTCACCGACGCCGCGACAGATGTCGCCTCCTTGGCGACCGGTCGCAGTGCCACCTGCTTGCCTGAGCGGAGGACGATTTGGGCGAGCGTCTTCACCGCCTTGCTGCCGGCCAGGACCCAGGTGCGGCCGTCACCGGTTGGGCCGGTGCCGGCTACCAGACCCGCCTGGGCGGGAATGATCCGGGTGACGCTGCTCATCGAACCGGCCGGCTTCGGGTTCGAGCCGGACGAGCACGCGGCAAGGCACGCAAGGGCCAGGATCGCAGCGGTCCGTGCCGGGCGCGTGCGCATCAGGCGGATGATCCGAGCTCCCGTCGACGAGAGCGCGGAGTCCTCAGGAGGTGTGGCGGACGATTGCCAGTTCGTGGGTGGAGCGCAGTGTCGACGTGGCCGCGCCGGTCGAGAATGTCGCGTTCTTGGCCTTCGAGCCGTCGCTCGGGACCAGGATGCGCAGGTGATCGCTCGACTTGATCTTCCGTCCGGTGAAGTGGAGCACGATCGCCGGCTTACCGCTCGCCACGTCCACGCGCTTGTTGTTGCGGAACACCCCGACACCGAACGCGCACACCGAGTGCCGCTTCGCGGTGTTCAGGTGCTTGTTCGCAGAGGCGTTGGAG
>DATAUF010000029.1:0-23090 GCA_036268405.1 Mycobacteriales bacterium | reverse complement strand
CAGTCGCCGTGGTTCCCGCCGCGGCTACGACGCTCGCCCGCCATGACATCGGGCAGGTGGCGGCGCCGCGGACGCATCATCCACGACAGGCGCTGGCCATCAAGACCCTGTCAGTGCGCGCCGACCTCGTATCGGGTCACGACGTCCTGACTCGGATCCTGCTGCCCGGGGGCGCGTCTGCGTCGAACCTGCATGTCCGGCTGAACGGACGCAACGTCACGGGCTGGTTCGCGATGCGTCCCGATCACCATGTCGAAGGGCTCGTGCACCACATGCGACTGGGCGCCAATCGGCTGGTGGCAGCGGTCGGCGGCCAGCAGGCGGAGCTGACCATCACCGATCATCCGGTCGGCGGACCGACCTTCACCGGGCCGCAGGTCAAGCCGTGGAAGTGTCAGGCGGGCGCGACGGACGCCAAGTGTGACCAGAAGCCGTCGTACAGCTACAAGTACCTGCCGGTCGGCACCAACGCGATCTCCGAAGGCATCACCGGCGTTGCAGCCGTGAACGCGTTCCAGTCCTACAACCCGTCGGCGCCGCCCCCCGCGCCGCTCATCGCGATGACGACCACTCGTAACGGCGTGACGGTGCCGTTCATCGTCCGGGTGGAGACCGGCTACATCGACCGTGACCAGTACCAGATCGCGACGCTCTGGCAGCTCGGCAAGTCCTGGCAGCCGTGGGCGCCGCAGCCGCAGGACATCCAGCGTCTGGTGATCACCCACGGCGCGAGCTGCGACACCACGTATGGAACCGGCACGACGCCGACCGTGCTTGATCCGAAGATCCTCGGCGCGGGCTTCATCATGATGAGCAACGCGCTCGACAACGCCGGCCACAACTGCAACCTGATCACGCAGGCCGAGTCGCTGGTGATGACCAAGCAGCACGTGATCGACGAGTACGGCACCGTGAAGTGGACGATCGGGATGGGCTGCTCCGGCGGTTCGCTCGTGCAGCAGCAGGTCGCCAACGCCTACCCCGGCATCTACCAGGGCATCACGCCGCAGTGCAGCTTCACCGACGCCTGGTCGTCGTCGATGGAGTACGTCGACTACTCGATCCTGCTGAAGTACTTCGAGAACCCGCTGAAGTGGGGAGCGGGCGCGCTCTGGACGCCGCTGGGCATCCAGCAGGCGATCGACCACCCCAACATCGGCAACCCGGTCACTTTCACCACTGTCATTCCCAACAGTGCCGACCCGTCGCGGTCCTGCCCTGGCGTCGAGCCGCAGCACGTCTACAAGCCGGGTACTCGACCCAATGGTGTGAAGTGCACGCTGCAGCAGTACATGGTCAACGTCTTCGGGCTGCGCAAGGACGGGTTCGCCAACCGGCCTTTCGGCAACGACGGCATCCAGTACGGCTTGCAGGGGTTGCTCAACGGCGAGATCTCACCGGCCGACTTCGTCGACCTCAACGCCAAGGTCGGTGGGCTGAACCAGAACGACGACTACCAGAAGGCGCGGGTGAAGCCCGATCCGATCGGCCTCAAGCGGGCGTACCGGTCCGGTGCGGTCGACTCGGCCAACAACCTCAACCAGGTCGCGATCATCGACCTGCGCGGACCCGATCCAGGCCTGTTCCATGACGTCTACCGCACATACGCGATGCGGGCGCGACTGATGCGTGACTTCGGCACGGCGGCCAACCAGGTGCTCTGGCGCGGACTGGCACCGCTCATCGGCGACATCAACTACTCCGACCAGGCGGTGATGGCGATGGACAGCTGGCTGGCGCAGGTGCATGCCGACCATCGGTCGGTCCCGCTGTCGCAGAAGATCATCGCGGACAAGCCGATCGGCCTCACCGATCGATGCACTGACGGCGCCGGCACCAACGTCCCGGTGGAGGCGTGCGACGAGGTGGTGCAGGCCTACGGCACACCGCGGATGTCCGCCGGCATGCCGATGTCCGACGACATCCTCGAGTGCCAGCTCCAGCCGCTGCGCCGCTCGTCGTACCCGGTGTCGTTCACCGACGCTCAGTGGGCCGAGCTCGAGGCGACGTTCCCCGACGGGGTCTGCAACTACAACGAGCCCGGTGTCGACCA
The DNA here is from genome assembly GCA_036268405.1 of Mycobacteriales bacterium. GTDB lineage: Bacteria > Actinomycetota > Actinomycetes > JAFAQI01 > JAFAQI01 > DASZTV01. The sequence continues at coordinate 21,037 of DATAUF010000029.1, read as the reverse complement.
GCGAGGGGCGATTCCCTGGCTCACCTACCAACGTCCGAACGGCCACGTGATCTACGGCGGTACGCCCATGGGGGCGGCCCCCACGTCGCACCTGGTTGGCGACGAGTAGCCGCGCCGGCGACACATCGCTCCCCGAATGTCTCGCCGGCGCTAAAAGGTCTCGTCGAAGAGGTCGAGGCCTTCGTCGTCGGTGTCTTCCTCGAGGTGGAGATACCGCCGCAATCTCGGCCGCTTCGGCTTGTCCGGCTCGGGCACGGTTTCTGGGTCGGGCACGGTTTCTGGGTCGGGCTCGGCTTCAGGTGGTGGTTCGTGTTTCAACAAGGGTGCGGGCTTCGGCGGCGGAGCCGCTGCTTTTGGCCTCCCGTCAGTTCCGACGACCCGGACCGTCGGGGCGGCGTCGCCGTGCAGATCGGCCGCGACCCGCTCCACCCACTCCGAGACCTGCTGACGGTCGCGGAAGTCGCCCTCCTGTCCCCACGCGAACATTCCAAGCAGGCCGCTCGGGCGCTTGTCGAGCAGGCCACCGAACGTCATGTGACCGCGGATATCGATCTCGCGGGCGAGACCGCTGACCTGGGGTACCGCGGCGAATGAGCCAGACCGTGCCGAGTCGTCCAGCGGTCCACTGGAGAAGAACCACACCGGCAGCTGCTGCAGCGCGGTGCGATGCCGCCCGACGAATGCGACCGCTTCGGGGTGCCACCGGTTGCTGTAGAGCGCGCCCCCGACCACCACGGCGTCGGCCTCGGAGACCTCCCGGACGTCGCCGGCGCGACGTACATCGGTGGAGATCCCCCGCGTTGCGAATGAGTCGGCAACCATGTGCGCCAGGCCGGCCGTCCCGCCACGGGTCGAGCCGTAGACCACCAGCACCCGCACTGTGTCGACCCTTCCCGATTTACCGCCTGTCGTCACCGCCGAAACGCGACTCGCGCACCCTAGACTTGTGCACGTCCCGCGTCGACGACGACTAAGGAGCCGGTCGGTGGCGTCACGCCCTGACGACTTCCCTTCAGTGCCCCTTCGTACCCAGCCCAGCCGTACCCACGGCGATGACCTCGTGCCGGGTGCCGATTACTCGGACATTCCTGACGAGGCGGGGCCGAAGGACGCCTGTGGTGTGTTCGGCGTGTGGGCGCCGGGCGAAGAGGTGGCAAAGCTCACCTACTACGGCCTTTACGCGCTGCAGCACCGTGGCCAGGAGGCGGCGGGCATGGCGGTCTCCGACGGCCGCGCGGTTGTCGTCTACAAGGACCTCGGCCTGGTGGCACAGGTCTTCGACGAGCCGACGCTCGGCGCGATGACCGGTCACCTGGCGATCGGGCACAACCGCTACTCGACGACCGGCGCCTGCACCTGGGAGAACGCCCAGCCGTCCTACCGGCACTCGCCGCAGGGTGGGGGGATCGCGCTCGGACACAACGGCAACCTGACCAACACCGCAGAGCTCGCCGCAAAGATCGGGCGCGACCTGACGACGCCGTCAGCGGAACCCCGCGCCACGAGTGACTCCGACCTGATCACCGAGATGCTCGCCGGTTTCCAGGACCTCTCGCTGGAGGCCGCCGCGATGCAGGTGCTGCCGCTGCTCGTGGGCGCGTTCTCGCTCGTCTTCATGGATGAGCACACGATCTACGCCGCCCGCGACGCGCACGGTGTCCGGCCGCTGGTGCTGGGCCGGCTCGAGCGCGGCTGGGTCGTCGCGAGTGAGAGTGCGGCGCTGGACATCGTGGGAGCTTCCTTCGTCCGGGAGATAGAGCCCGGCGAGCTCGTCGCCATCGATGAGCACGGCCTTCGCTCGCAGCGTTTCGCCGAGGCGACGCCCAAAGGTTGCCTGTTCGAGTACGTCTATCTCGCGCGACCGGACACGTCGATCGCCGGTCGTTCGGTGCAGGAGACCCGCGTCGAGGTCGGTCGCCGGCTCGCCAAGGAGCATCCGGTCGACGCCGACCTGGTCATCCCGGTGCCCGAGAGCGGCACCCCCGCTGCCGTCGGATACGCCGAGGCGAGCGGAATCCCCTACGGCATCGGCCTGGTGAAGAACGCCTACGTCGGCCGGACCTTCATCCAGCCGTCAAACACCATCCGCCAGCTCGGCATCCGGCTGAAGCTCAACCCGCTGCGGTCCGCCATCGCAGGGAAGCGACTGGTTGTTGTCGACGACTCGATCGTGCGCGGCAACACCCAGCGTGCGCTCGTGCGGATGCTGCGCGAGGCAGGTGCGGCCGAGGTGCACGTGCGGATCTCGTCTCCGCCGGTGCAGTGGCCTTGCTTCTACGGCATTGACTTCGCGACCCGCGCCGAGCTGATCGCCAACGGCCTGACGGTCGAACAGGTCTGCGCCTCGATCGGCGCCGACTCCCTCGGCTACATCTCACTTGAGGAGCTCGTCTCCTCGACGACCATCCCTAACGACCGGTTGTGTCGTGCCTGCTTCGATGGCGAGTACCCGATCGATCTGCCGGCACCCGAGCTGCTCGGCAAGCACATGCTCGAGGGCATCTCGCGTGTGGTCGAGCCCGACGCTCCGCCTGCGTCCGACGCAGGTGTCGACGAGGCATATGAACCCCTGCTGCCGGGAGTCGGCGCGTCTGACGCTTTGTCTCGCCCGTGACCTCAGTCGAAGGAGCCGCTACCTACGCGGCAGCGGGGGTCTCCATCGAGGCGGGCGACCGTGCGGTCGAGCTGATCCGGAGCCGGCTGACATCGACTCGACCTGAGGTCGTCGGCGGACTCGGTGGATTCGCCGGGCTCTTCCGGATCGACGGCGGTCGGATGCTCGCCACGTCGACGGACGGCGTCGGGACGAAGGTCGCGATCGCGCAGGCGATGGACCGCCACGACACGATCGGCCAGGACCTCGTCGGCATGGTCGTCGACGACATCGTGGTCTGCGGCGCGGAGCCGCTGTTCATGACCGACTACATCGCGTGCGGCCAGGTCGTACCCGAGCGGATCGCCGACATCGTCGCGGGCATCGACGCGGGCTGCGCCATGGCGGGTTGCGCGCTGATCGGCGGCGAGACCGCGGAGCACCCCGGCTTGCTCGAGCCGGATGAGTACGACCTCGCCGGCGCCGCGACCGGGATGGTGAGCGAAGCCGAGCTGCTCGGACCGCAGCGGGTGAAGGCCGGCGATGTTGTCGTGGCGATGCCTTCCAGCGGCCTGCATTCCAACGGCTACTCCCTCGCCCGCCATGTGCTGCTGACGGTCGCGAAGATCCCGCTCGACTCGACCGCCGACCTGGGTGAGGCGCTGGGCGAGGTGCTGCTCACCCCGACCCGGATCTACGCGAAGGACTGCCTCAGCCTGATCGCGGCGACCGAGATCCACGCCCTCTCACACGTGACCGGCGGTGGCCTCACGGCGAACCTCGCGCGCGTTCTCCCGGAGGGCCTCGAAGCCAAGATCGACTTCTCGTCCTGGACGCCAGGCCCGATCTTCGACCTGATCGCCCAGCGGGGCCAGGTTGCGCCGGAGGAGATGGAGCGCACCTTCAACCGGGGCGTCGGGATGGTTGCCGTCCTCCCGGAGCCAGCCGCCCAAGCAGCGATGGACCACCTGAAAGCCCGTGGGCTCGAAGCCTGGGTTTGTGGAGAGATCGAGACCAGCTAAGAACGGAAGGGCAAAGAACCTGCCAAGCAAAGCGGCTTTGCCTGGCAAAACCTCCACGTAAAGCCGCTTTGCCCCCGTCAGTTGCCATGCAAAGGAGCTTTGCTTGGCCAACAGCGCACCGCAGGCGGGCAGCGAAAAGCGCCCGAAAGCGTGAGCCGTCCCCTGGTAGTTGCGCTTTTGGGGTTGACCTACCTGTTTTGGGGTTGACCTACCTGTTTTGGGGTTGAGCGATCTGAGGACTACTCGTCCTCGTCGTCATCCGCGTAGGGATCGACGTACTCCTCGTCTTCGTCCTCAGTGGACGACGACGTGGCGATGATCGCGGAGCCGTTGCTGCCACGCTCGGCGGCAAGCTCCTGCGCGAGACGATCGAGGTCGGTCCCGCCGCTGGAGTACTTCAGCTCGCGGGCGACCTTCGTCTGCTTGGCCTTTGCACGGCCGCGCCCCATTGGCTCGACCCCCTCGTTGCGCCCCGGGCCAGCCGGTGGCGATACGGAAGTTGTTTCGGTGGTGGCAACCGACCCGGCATGCCGGATCATTCGCCACGATATCAGCGCCCGGGGAGGCGCAGCGCCCGCCCTGCACCGGCCGTCGCCATCCGGCCCTCGGCGAGCCGGTCGGCCGCGGTTGAGGGAGCGACGCCTTCGGCGGCCGCCTGGGCCAGGATCCGGGCGGTTGTGTCGTAGATCTCGGCTGCTTTCGCGTGGGCTCTCGCCTCGTCGTAGCCGAGAACCTCGTCCGCGACCTGGATCACGCCGCCCGCGTTCACGACATAGTCAGGCACGTAGAGGATCTTCCGCTCGGCGAGACGAGTCTCGATGCCCGGATGGGCGAGCTGGTTGTTGGCCCCACCGCACACGATCTCGGCCCGTAGTCGCTCCACGACGTCATCGGTCAAGGCGTGGCCGAGCGCACAGGGGGAGAAGACGTCCATCTGCTGGTCGGCGAGATCCGCGGGGGCGACGGCATCCACCGACGGGTAGGTCGCGTGCAGCGTCGCGATCGCGTCGCTGTCGACGTCGCTGACGACTGCGGTCGCCCCGTCATCGTTCAGGTGCCCGACGAGCCGGCGGCCTACCTTCCCGATCCCGGCAATCCCCACGCGCCGGCCATTGAGCGAGGGGTTGCCCCACACCGCCGCGGCAGCCGCCCGCATCCCCTGGAAGACACCGAACGCCGTCAGTACGGACGAGTCCCCGGCGCCGCCGTTCGACGGCGACCGCCCGGTCGTGTAGTCGCACTCCTCCGCCACGACGTCCATGTCCGCGACGTAGGTCCCGACGTCGCAGGCCGTGTAGTAGCGACCGCCGAGTGACGCGACGAAGCGGCCGTAGGCGCGCAGCTTTGCCGCTGTCTTGTCGGTGGCGGGGTCACCGATGATGACGGCCTTGCCGCCGCCGTGCGGCAGACCGGCAACTGCGTTCTTGTAGGCCATCGCGCGCGACAGGTCGAGGACATCAGCGAGCGCGGCGTCCTCATCGGCATACGGATAGAACCGAGTTCCGCCGAGAGCCGGTCCGAGCGCGGTGGAGTAGATCGCGATGATCGCGCGGAGCCCGCTGGCCGCGTCGTGGCAGAACACGACCTGCTCATGACCCGTCGCCTCCGCGAAGACGCCCACGCCGGGCAGGCTACGTCGCAACCGGTCGTGGCAGGATGGCCGCGTGATGGGGTACTCCGCGCATCTGCGGGTGTACGAGCCGCTGTCGGGACTTGCTGAGGCCGAGCGGACGCGTTGGCAGGACTACATCTCGGCCGGTGACGTGCCGAGCCGCCCGGTGCAGATGGAGCGCGAACACGAGGTCGCGCTGGCTGCGGTCCTTGCCATCCCGCCACGCCTGGACCTGTCCGCAGGCGCCGAACACGCCTACGTCCGTGAGCTCGACGGATTGACCTACGTCTGCCCGTGGCGGTTGCAGCTTCGGGCATGGGACGCGATGGACAGCTTCCAGTCCCAGCTGCCCGACGAGCTGCGTGAGGCGTTCTTCCCCGCCATCCTCAGCGCGGCGGCCGAGGATGCCCGCGACGTGTGGCGGGCGACGAACCCCGAGCTGAAGGCGGGGATCATCACCGCGACCTGGCAGGTTCCGGTGTCGTGGTTCCTGGCCTTCGAGGCGAGCGAGCGCCGGCTGGTCCTCGGTGAGCGGCGTACCGGCTCAACCGGTGGGTTGGACCGCGCGATGGTCTATCTGACCGCGATGTCGCGGGCGAGGCGGCGCATCGCGAAGGCGCTGCGGGTCGTGCAGCGGATCTTCGGAGACGGCCCAGCCACCTCGGCGATCGAGGACATCGGACGGTGGCTGGAGGATTTCCATCCGCACTCCCTGGTGGAGCTCGACTACGGCGGCCTGGTGCATCTGGTCAACGACGATGCGCTGTCCGAGGACGTCTCGGTGGCGGACGTCAATGAGGCCCTCGAGCGGCTCATGGCCGGAGACCTGCAGTCCGCGGGCCAGTGCTACGAGCGGGTGCTGAGCCGCTGGCGTTCGGTCGCCTCGCTCGAGCATGCCAACTGACGTCCTCCATCGCAGCGGCTGCCGGTGGAGTCGTCCCGCTTGTCCGGACTTGTCGGCGGGCGTATCGGACTTATCGGACTAGTTACTCGGGGGGCGAAAGATGGTCCCGATGGGCCATACCGGATATCCCGAGACATCTTCACCATGGACTCGACCGCGTTTCCACGGTCCCCAGAACGGAGTATCCGAAGATGACTACCCGTACCGCAGACGTCGAATCCCTGCTCACCCCCGCAGAGGTCGCGACGATGTTCCGTGTCGATCCCAAGACCGTCACGCGGTGGGCGAAGGCGGGCAAGCTCACCTCGATCCGAACGCTCGGCGGCCACCGCCGCTATCGCGAGACCGAGGTTCGGGCGCTGCTTGCCGGCGTCCCGAGCCAGCGCTCGGTCTAGCTGCTTTTCGCTCAGCGCACACCCGCCACCCTCAAGACTCCGTCGCGCCGGGGCCCAGTGCCGGCGCGACGGTGACCACAGGGCCGCGTCACAATCCGGCGGTGACGCGGCTCTGTGGTTTCTCGCGCCGCGCTTTGTAAAACAGGCGACGGGCTCGGTCCTCGCACGTACTCTCGATCCATGGATCTGCGCCAGTCCGACAAGCTCCAAGGGGTCGTGTACGACGTCCGAGGGCCTGCGTTGGACGAGGCAGCCCGGATGGAGCAGGAGGGTCACCGGATCCTCAAGCTCAACATCGGCAACCCCGCGCCGTTCGGCTTCGAGGCCCCGGACGAGATCCTCCAGGCGATCACCCGCAACCTGCACATGGCGCAGGGCTACAGCGAGTCCAAGGGCCTCTACTCCGCGCGGACCGCGGTCGAGCAGTACTACCAGCTTCGCGGCGTCGACGGGGTGACTGTCGACGACATCTACCTCGGCAACGGCGTCAGCGAGCTCATCTCGATGACGCTGCAGGCATTGCTGAACCCGGGCGACGAGGTCCTGATCCCGGCGCCGGACTACCCACTGTGGACCGCGACGACGATCCTGTCCGGCGGCCGCGCGGTTCACTATCGGTGCGACGAGTCCAACGACTGGCAGCCCGACCTCGAGCATCTGGCCTCCCAGGTCACGGACCGGACCAAGGCCATCGTCGTCATCAACCCGAACAACCCGACGGGTGCGGTCTACTCGCGGGAGATGCTCGAAGCGCTTGCGCAGTTCGCGCGGGAGCACGACCTCGTGATCTTCTCCGACGAGATCTACGAGAAGATCCTCTACGACGATGCCGAGCACACTGTGCTCGCCTCCCTCGCGCCCGACGTCATCTGCCTCACGTTCAGCGGCCTGTCGAAGGCCTATCGCGTCGCCGGCTTCCGCGCCGGTTGGGTCGTCATCAGTGGGCCGAAGCAGCATGCCGAGAGCTACATGTCCGGCGTCTCACTGCTCGCCAACATGCGGCTGTGCGCCAACGTTCCGGCGCAGCATGCGATCCAGACCGCGCTCGGTGGCTACCAGAGCATCAACGAGCTCGTGCTGCCCGGCGGGCGGCTCCGGGAGCAGCGCGACGTCGCGTGGCGGATGCTCAACGACATCCCAGGGGTGAGCTGCACGAAGCCGCAGGGAGCGCTTTACGTCTTCCCGCGACTCGATCCCGAGGTCTATCCGATTGCTGACGACCAGCAGCTGGCGCTCGATCTGCTGCGGGCGGAGAAGATCCTCGTCACCTACGGCACCGGTTTCAACTGGCCGAGTCACGACCACATCCGCATCGTGACGCTGCCGCACGCCGAGGTGCTCGCGGACGCGATCACCAGGTTCGGCGACTTCCTCTCGACCTACCACCAGTAGCGGACCCGCATTGCCACCTGCCGGTGCTAGAGCACCGGCAGACGGCAATCGCGCGGGTGGTTAGGGCTTGACGGTCAGGCTCAGCTTGATCAGGTATGGGTTGGGTTCGGCGTTCTGGGACTGGACGGTCAGCGTGAAGGGGTGCCGGCCGGTACTCAGGCGTTTGGCCGAGACGTTGACCACGATCGTGCCGGTCCCCGACCCGGTTGCGGTGCCGCCCACCTTGCCCGATCCCATCGGCGGCACGGTGCCTGAGTAGTCCGCCGCTGACGGAACGGCCCAGCTCCGGTCGCTGCTGATGCTGTACGCGTAGCCGCAGCCGCCCGAGCCGTCATTCAGCTGGACCTTGAACGAAGTCGATCCGCCGCGCGTCACCTTCAGATGTGGGTTCTTCACGTAGCCGCGGATGATCGGCGTCTCGCGCCCGTTGCCCAGCGTGAGCGTCGCGTAGACGGTACGGACGATGTGCGGGTCGGCCAGGTCGTAGACCTTGACCGTGCCGACATAGCTACCTTGCTGCATCGCGGGATATCCGGCGATGGCGTTGGAGTTGGCAAGGGAGATCAGCCGGACGCCACTCGCCTTCCCGCCGCCGAGGCTGCCGTCGGTCGCAACAATCGCCCGGCCGGGTTTCGTCGCGACCTTCCCGCGGTCGAGCTCGACGTTGAGCCAGCTACCGGTCTGCGCTGCAGGGAACGCCTGCCAGTGCAACCGGCTGCCGGCTGGACCGGTGTTGGAGATGCGCAGCGTCTGGCGGGTCGTTGCCGGCGCCAACGTGGCGGAGGAGTCGTTGAGCTCATCGAAGAACTCGTCATCCCACATCGGTCCCGCGCAGGTCGCGATCGTCGGCTTCCCGGAGCTGTTCAGTGCACCTTCATGGAAATGCAGCAGCGCGTTGGACACGTGCAGCTTTGCGCGCGGCGAGACCGAGTAGCTCACCTTGAGCGTCGCCGAATGACCGTGCGCGCTGATCGTGATCTGTCCGTGGTGAGTCCCTGTCGTGAGACCCCCCGGAGTCACCGACCAGGACAGGCTTCCCGGCGACGTGCCGGTGTGGACGTGCAGCCAGCTGGCGTTGCTCCGCGCGTGGTACGCCGCGGCGCGATAGCCGCTGCTCACCGCGACGGGAGCGCTCGTCGCGACGCCGTGGTGATAGCCGTAGACCTTGACGTGGTCGGGGAGCAGCGTCAGGTGCTCCGCCTGCTTGATCAGGTCGTCACCCAGGTTGGTCGCGTCGTAGCTGCCGAGACCCGTTGCCATGTCGTAGCCCTTGCCGGCGGCGTAGAGGTGGTGGGGGTTGCACCCGGCCGGGCAGTCCGCGGGGTCGTACTGCGCATCGTTGCTGCCGGTGGTGACGTCGTGGAAGTCGCGGGCGTACGCCACGGGATCAGCTGCGACTCGATAGAGCGCCGGGTTGATCAGTCCGAGCCCGTCCAGGTGGGCGGCCTTCGCCTCCTGGTCCCAAAGCACCGCCGCCGCTGCGGTCAGAGGAGTCGACAGGCTGGTGCCACCAATCGGCTGCCAGCCGGCCAGACCGCCCAGCGGTGGCAACGGAATCGGCAGGCCGAGCACTCCTCCGAGCAGGCTGCAGTTCGGTGTGTCGCAGAAGATCGAGTAGCCCGGTGAGCCGATGTCGTCGGTGAACTGCAAGCCCTGACCTTGCATGCCGAAGTCAGGATCGGCGTCAGCGGAGATGTCGGGCACCTCACGACACAGTGCGCCCTTGGGCGCACCGCATGCCGCACGGCTGTGACCCGCTGCTGTCCGGGCGGACGCGAGAGCGTGCTGCCATGTGGGCATCCGCCACTGCGTGCTGACGCCACCGCCGGCGGCGCCGGCGTCGTTCCACGTCGCTTCATCACGGGGTCCGGGGAGGCCGTTGGCGGTGCGCAGGCCGAGGTCGGTGCCACCGACGCCTGTCACCCACGGCACGGCGGCCTCCTGCTCGACGCTGATGCTGTCGCCGGTTGGCGAGGGGAACAGGCTGCTGCAGTCGACCGCTCCCGCGTCGCCGCTCGCGTCGAAGATCTGCTGGCCCTGCGCCGCCGCTTCCTCGGTGATCTCGGCGAACAGCCGGTTGTCAGCCGCGCTCGCCAGCTCTTCGCAGCTCCCCCAGGACGAGGACATCACCGGCGCGTCGTCATCGGTCACGAAGCGGTTGTAGAGCTCGACTTCGCCGAGGCTGGTGATCGGCGCGACGTAGACATAGAGGTGGGCGAGCTGAGGCAGCATCTCGAGCATCGTGGTGATGTCGGCCATCGCCTCGATCTCGCCGCCCGCCGGCGGTCCACCGGTCCCGCCGTCGACCAGCCGGCGGGTGACATCCGGGTGGACGTGGTAGCAGGACTTCACCGCGGCGACGTTGCTGTCGTGGAAATCGTCGAACTCCACGAGCGCCGCCGACATCCCCTGGCCGAGGAAGCCCTTCGCGTACAGACCGTTGAAGCCGTACGCCGCCGCGAGCTGCGGGGCGGTGTACCCCACTCCGGCGATGGCCGCCGGACATGGCGTGACGCCGCCGTCAGAACCGATCGGCCCGATCTGCCGTGTGACTGCGGCGGCCGGCGACGGGTGTCCCGCGCTGACCTGCGCCTGCGGGCGGTTGGTGTTGTCGAGTCCCAGGACGCCGGTGACCAGCCCGTCGAGTGCCGCCGGCAGCTTCAGGTCCGAGGTGTTGGCGAAGAAGGACCGCGCGCCGATCCGAAAGCGGTCGAGCTCGGCGCCGAATACCTGCTCGAGCAACGCGACAGGCGCCGTTGCCTCGACGTAGAGGTGATTGGCAGCCGGTGCTGCGACATGTAGCCCGAGAGTCTTGAGCACAGCGGTAACCCGGTCGATCTCGGTCGACGGCGCGCCGAACTGCCTCGCGAAGCTCGACGGGCTGACGAACCGGTGGAACGACCGGCTCTTCGCGTCGTACTCGGCGGAGACCAGCCGGTCGAGTGCCGCCCGCCGCGGCAGCGCGAGCGGCAGCGCGACATGCAGCGTCGTGAGCGCGCGCAGCGGCCCGATGTCCGTCGCCTCGCGTACCAGGTTCGGAACAGTGTCGAGCAGGGTGCGAACCACGCCCGTCGTCGTCGCCGCCATCTGCGGCGCATCGGAAGAGCGAGTCGCCGCGAGTCCTGGCGCGACGCCGGTGAGCGCTAGCGCAACGGTCGCGGCGCCGACGATGAAGCGACGGGTCAACTGACGACGATCGTTCCGTGCATGAACGGATGGATCGTGCAGATGTAGGAGTAGGTCCCGGGCTTCGTGAACGTGACCGTGTACTTCTGGCCCTTGCTCAGGGTCGGCGTGTGGAACGCACTCGCGCCCTTGGCGGTGGCGTTGTGCGGGACGCTGTCCTCCTGGATGAAGGTCACCTTCGTACCCGGCTTTACCGTCAGGCTGGCCGGCTGGAACTTGAAGTTCTGGATCGTCACGGTCGGTCCGCTTGCGGAGCTGGTGCTGTCCGAGCCACCGCTCGAGGTCACCGTCGAGCCGCCCGAGCTCGAGCTGCCGCACGCCGCAAGGACGACCGCCAGGAGCAGACCCACTGCAAGGGGCGTAGTGCGGCGAAGCGAGGTCATGTCGTCCTCCGGGACGTCGGCGCGCTCACGTTTGTGAGGCTATCGACTTGATCAACGTCGCCAACGACGCGGGCGTTCAAACCAAACAGACTCCGGGTTCGTACTGTGAGGCGATGAGAAGAAGTCACGCGGCGATCGCCGCCGGCGCGCTCGCTGTGGGCTGCGTCGCCGGCGGCACCGCCGGCGTTCGTGGGGTCGACGGGTCGTCGTCCAACGCACACCTGGCTGTGGCAGCGACCTCGTTGGCGCACCTCGACTCAGCCGAGGTCGGCAACCTCTTGCACGGCGGCGTACTGACGCCGCCGGACCATGAACCCGGCATCGTGCTGACCGACACGTCGGGTGCGCGCTACAACATCCGGAGCCGCGGCGCGGGCCACGTGACGCTCGTCTACTTCGGCTACACGCACTGCCCGGACGTCTGCCCGACGACGATGGCCGACATCGCGCAGGCGCTGCGGCAGAGCAGTGCCGCCGTCCGGCGCAGGGTCACCGTGGTGTTCGTCACGGTCGACCCTTACCGCGATAGTCGGCAGGTGTTGCGGCGCTGGCTCAATGGCTTCGACTCGTCGTTCGTCGGGTTGCGTGGCTCGCTGGCCCAGGTGGTCGCCGCGCAGCAAGCGGCAGGGTTGCCGGTCAGCCGCGTCGAACGAAACGGCAAGACGATCGAGCACTCCGCGGAGGTGCTCGCCTACACCCCCGACCACGTCGCTCACGTGCTGTACACGGAAGGACCCTCGACCATCGATGACCTGCGCCACGACCTGCCGATCCTGGTCGCGGCCCCTGCGTACGACGCATGACGGCGGTGCGCCGCCGAGGGGGCCTGATGGCATGATGCGGCAATGCTTCCCCTCTCGGAGCTGACGCTCGGCCACGAGCCCGACGCGGTTCCGAGGGCCCGCCGCTTCACCGCGCGCTGGCTGGCGTCGGAGCCCGAGGAAATCGTCGAGGATGCCGAGCAGCTCGTCTCCGAGCTCGTCACCAACGCGATCCTGCACGGCGCGGAGCCGGTCACCCTGCGCCTGCTTCGGTCGGAGGGCGCTCTGCGAATCGAGGTCGAGGACGCGAGCCGTGCGTTGCCGGTCCTCGCCCGGCCCAACGCGGACACGATGACTGGACGCGGTCTGTCGCTGGTGGCGGCGTTGTCCAGCGGCTGGGGCGTCAAGGAGTCCGCTGTCGGCAAGGTCGTCTGGGCCGAGCTCGGCGAGGACACCGACGAGTCCGCGGTGGCACCCCTCGGTGGGTTGGACCTCGACCTGCAGCCGCGGACGGCCGACGCCTCCGCCGCACCGAGGTACGTCGTGCAGCTCGGCGCGGTCCCTACCGATCTGCTGCTCGCCGCGAAGGCCCACATCGACAACGTGGTCCGCGAGCTCACTCTCATGAAGGTCGACCAGGCGGCAACCGGCGCCCAGCTGCCGGAGCCGATGGCTCGCCTCGTCGAGTCCGTCACCTCGGACTGGGCCGAGGCGCGTGACGCGATCAAGCGGCAGGCGCTCGCGGCAGCGGCGCGAGGCGACGCGGAGACGAATCTGACCCTCGATCTGCCGCTGTCCGCCGCCGACAGCGGGGAGCGCTACCTCGCCGCGCTCGATGCGGCGGACCGCTTCGCGCGTGCCTCGCGTCTGCTGACGGTCAGCGCTCCGGTGCTTCACCGTGCCTTTCGACGCTGGTACGTCCAGGCGCTCGTGGACCAGCTGCGAGCCGTGGAAGCAGGCGCTCCTGGGAGGCCGACGACACCCTTCCCGCAGGCCCTGGCCGATGAGGTTGACCGGCTGTCGAACCTCGAGGACACCTGGGACCGCCTGCAGCTGCTCCAGCGCTTCACCCGCGAGCTGACGGGGGCCGCGACGGTTCCCGAGATCACCGCCGTGATCATGCGTAACGCGCTCGGCGACCTTGGTGCGCAGTCGGTGCGGGTCTACCTGCTAGACGACGACGGGATGCTCCGGTCGGCGGCGGTCGGCGGGGGCATCGCGACAGAGGGGGACTACACCGAGCTCCGGCTCGACGCTGACCTACCGGGCCCGCTCGTGGTTCGCACCGGCGTGGCGATGTACTTCCGCAATCGTGACCAGCTCACCGCTCGGTTCCCGGTGCTCACCGGGATCTATCCCGAGGAGACGAGCCTTCATGTCACGCCGTTGCGCGTGAGTGAGCACACCCTCGGAGTCCTGACCATGGCCTTCGCCGCGGTGAGCGACGTGGATGCCGAGACCCAGGCTGAGTTCGTCGGCGCGCTGTCCGACGCGTTGGCTCAAGCCTTCGAGCGCGCGATCGCGATGGAGCGCGGTGATGTCGCGCGTCGCCGACTGGCCTTCCTCGCAGATGCCTCCGTGGCGTTTGGGCTGAGCCTGGACTTCGAAGCGACGCTCGACGCGGTTAGCCGCTTGCTGGTGCCCACCCTCGCTGACTGGTGCATCGTCCAACTCCAGCAGGACGACGGGCAGCTGGCGGTCGCGGCTCTTCATCACAACGACGCCGGTCAGGTCGCGTGGGCCAAGAGCATGTCCGGCCGCTTCCCGCTGACCGGCGAGCGCCCCGGCGGTGCGCCGACCGTGGTGGCGACCGGCGAAAGCCAGTTCTTCCCGGAGCTCGACTCCGAGGTGCTCGCTGCCATGGCGGCGAACGACGAGCACCGGGACGTGATCCGCGCGTTGGGAATGTCGAGCGCCATGGTGGTGCCGCTGACCGGGCGGAGCGGCACATTCGGCGCGATCACCCTGCTCTACGCCGACTCGGGCCGGCAGTACGCCGCAGAGGACGTCTCCTTCGTCGAGGACGTTGCGCGGCGTGCCGCGATCGCCCTCGAGACGGCGGAGACGTTCCGCGCGCAATCGGGACGGCTCGCCGACGTACGACGCGTCGCCGATGCGACCCAGCGCGCGATCCTCGCGCCGGTCCCGCCCCGCCTCGGTCCGATCTCCCTCGCCGGCCGCTACGTCAGCGCGACGGCGGAGGCGCTGATCGGCGGCGACCTCTACGAGGTGGTTCCGCGTCCCGGCGGCGTCCGGCTCCTGGTCGGCGACGTCCGGGGCAAGGGGCTGACCGCGATCCGGATCGCGACCATCGTGCTCGGTGAGTTCCGGGCCGCAGCCGCGGACATTCCGGACCTCGGCGACGTCGCTCGTCAGATCGACCGTCGGCTGCGGCCGTACCTGTCCGATGAGGACTTCGCGACCGCCGTGCTCGCCGACGTCGCGGATGACGGGTCGTACTCCGTTGTCTCGTGCGGGCATCCCGCGCCGCTGCTGATCGTCGGGGGCAGCGCAGGCGAGCTCTCGGTCGTCCATTCCCTGCCGCTCGGGCTGGGCGCCGCGCCAACAGCCACTGAGGGGTGGCTCAACCCGGGTGACCGCCTCGTCCTCTACACCGACGGCGTGGTCGAGGCGCGCGACGGCGATCGCCGGTTCGTCGACCTGAGCTGGGTGATCTCGCCGCTGGAGTCCGGCGACCTGCAGTACGCGCTGGACGAGGTCTTGGAGCGGTTGCACCGGTTCGCCGGTCGGGAGCTCGGCGATGACGTAGCGCTCATCGTGGCCGAGTACCGACCCTGACCTGGTTAGTGGGCCGATCGGCGTTCCTGTCCGCTTTGGCGGGATTTGGCCCGAAAGTGGTTCAATAGCATTTCCGGGGAATGATTCAATGGATCTCGGAATCAAAGTCATGACCCGTCTTGTGGATCGGTCATTTGGGAGGTAGCGGTGCGCCGGACTCGACTTGTCGCCAGCCTGGCTGTCGCCAGCGCGGCATCTGCCTCTCTGCTGTTCGCCGCACCTGCACTCGCGGACAACAGCTACCCACCGACCGACTGCACCTCGATGGGCTCCACCCAGACGACGGACGGCAGCGCTGACTCGGGAACCGCGTGCGGATTCGACCCGGGCGAGAACGTCAGGGCCGATGGCGCGTCGGTGCCGGTGTTCCTGGGCAGCACGATCGCGAGCGCGTCAGGACGCGCGACGGTGCACTTCACCATCCCCGCGGACTTCCCGGCGGGCCTTCACCACCTCATCATGACCGGACAGACCTCAGGCCACACCGTCATCCAGGCCTTCACCGTCACCGCCGCAGGCGCCTCAGCGCCCGCCTCCTCGTCGTCGAGTGGCAGCAGCCTCCCGTTCACTGGTGGCAATGACGTCTGGCAGATGACGCTCGCGGGTGTCGTGCTCGTCGGCGTCGGTGGATCACTGCTGGTCGTCCGCCGCCGCCGGACCCACGCCGCCGCGGTCTGACGAAAGGCTCGTCCGCGACTCGAAGTGGCTGAGTCGCCGGTTGTCGAGCCCCGCTCGCCAACGGCCGCTGAACTCCCGGCCATCATTTCGGTACGCCGTGTGCTGCGCTGGCTCGCCGTCCTCTGTGGTGTTGTGCTGCTCTATTTTCTTGCGACCGGTCGGGTCGCGCGGCACCACCTCGAGCAAGCAAAGAGTGACGTCGACCAGGTAAGGCACGCGCTGCTCGCTTCGGACCATGACGCGGCGCATCGATGGATGACCAAGGCGCAGTCCCAGGCACACGATGCTCATGACTGGCTCGCCGGACCGGCATGGGCGGGCGTCGGCCAGGTGCCCTGGCTCGGCCGCCCCGCGAAGGTCGAGCGCGGTCTGGCCGGTGTCGCGGTGACGCTGGCAGATCGTGCGCTGCCGGCTGCGGTGCAGGCGGGCGATGACCTCACACCCTCGCAGCTACGACTGCCTGATGGCGCGGTCCGCCTTGCTGCATTCGCGTCGGCGGTCGACCCGCTCGATGTCGCTGCCGCGGCGACGGCACAGGCCCAGCGACAGGTCGCGGCGCTGCCGCACTCGACGTGGCTGCCACCCGCCAACCACGCCCGGACCGGCGCCTCGTCGTTGATCGGGCAGCTCCATCGGATTCTTCGCGATGCGCACGATGCGGCGGCGCTCGCACCCGGCATGCTCGGCGGACAGGGCACCCGCCGCTATCTGCTGGTCGTGGAGAACGATGCCGAAGCGCGCGGCCTGGGTGGCCTGCCAGGCGTTACGGCGGTCCTCACCGTGTCCAACGGCCGCCTTTCATTCGGGCGCTTCGAGAACAACAGCTTTCTGAATCTGCCGCCGAGTCCTCCGGTCCCGGTCGGAGCGGCGTACCGCAACACCTATGCCGACACCGATGCGCTGACGGACTTCGTGGACTCAGACCTCAGCCCGGACTTCCCGACCGTGGGGAAGGTCTGGGTCGCGATGTGGAAGGCAAAGACCGGTGAGCAGCTCGATGGTGCGATTGCCGCAGATCCGACGACGCTGTCCTACTTGCTAAGCGCGACCGGCCCGGCCTACCTCGCTGACGGCACCAAGGTTTCGGGGAAGAACATCGTCGCCTTGACCGAGCAGGAGGCCTACTCGCGGTTCGACTCGTTGGCTGCCCGCCAGGCCTTCTTCATCCGGGTCGCGCGGGCTGCGGCGAATCAGCTCGTCAACGCGCCGCATGGCAGCGCGCATGCTCTCGTCGAGGCGATGAGCCACGCCGTCACCGAGCATCGACTCATGGTCTGGAGCGCGCGCGCTGAGGAGCAGTCGACACTCGACGCCACACCGCTTGCCGGTGGTCTGCCGGACACGGAATCGCCGTTTGTCGCGGTGACCGTCAACAACTCGCAGGGCAGCAAGCTCGACTACTACCTCGAGAAGTCCGTGACGTACGACCGCACCGCATGCTCGGTCTCGGGTGAGCAACTTTCGACCGTCACTGTGCGGCTGCACAACGGGGCGCCGGCGAACCTGCCTGCATACGTCACCACCCGGTTGGGTGGCACCGGTCGTTTCCCGGTCGGAAGCGAGCGGTCGCTCGTCGCGCTCTACACGACGCACGGTGCGAACCTGCTCGGGGTCACCGCCGACGGGACGTCGATCGCTGCGTCGATCGGCGAGGAGGTAGGGCATCCCCGTTATGACGTGGAGATCGATACCGCGGCCGGTGCAACAACGACGCTGGTGTTCCACGTGATCGAGCCGCGCCACGACGACCCGGTTACGGTGTGGCGTCAGCCCGGGATCAACCCCGAGGTGGTCCGGCTCGTCGGCTCGGCGTGCGGCTAGCTCGACAGCCCGTTTTGCCCGGCGACGTTCGCGGGTGACTCAAGGTGGATCGGCCTGCCCCAGGCCGAGAAGGACTGGGTGAGCTGCTGATCGCCATTGGCGGCGTCGAACTCGACCGGCAGACCGGTACTGCTGTTTATCCACATGGTGGCGTCCGCGTGGTGGGGGGCACCGGCGCCGGTGGCGCGGCCGGAGATCCCGAACACCGGCTGGCCGTCGAGGGTCCTATCGGGCTCGCGGCGCAGGTGTCCGATGATCCGATCCTCGCTCAATGTCGATGCGATCGTCACGCCTTCGGTGACGGCCTTGTAGCCGGCCTGGCCTGAGACCAGCGGGATCCACTGCTTACCGAGCGCAGTCACCTCGGGGGCGCTGAAGCTGAAGTACTTCTCAAGTCCGCGCCGATCACCGGTGAAGTACGTCGTCGAGCCGACGACGCGGATCTGGATGTGGCCGCCGTAGATGCTGATCCGTTGGATGCCGCCGTTTCTCGCGTCGTCGTCGACGAACACCGACACGCCCTTCTTCGACACGTTGCGCGCGACCGAGTGGACGGTGTGCTGCGCGACGGCCTTGGCGAGCGTGTCCGCGAGGAGAGCCTTTAGCGCGCGCTGCCTCGTCCTCGTCCCCGGGGTGGCGGGCGACGCCGGCGTCGTCGGAGCAGCGGTCACTCCGGGCGTCACGGGTGCGCCCGGGTGGCTGCCATCGACCTGCCCCGCGGCCGGCGATGAGGATCGCGCGGTCCGCGCGACGGCGACGGCCGCATCCGTGCCGATAAGCGCGACCGCAACGACCGCGAAGGCCAGCGCGGTCAACGAGGCGTGCTGGATCGCCGCGACGGCAGGGTGAACCGCCGTCACCTGCTGGGGCTGGGTCACCTCTTTGGTCTCGACCGCCCGACCGGCTTGCTTAAGAGTCCTACTCCTGCTCCAAGGGCGGGGCTTGCGCCGCAGCGAACTCAGCGGTGGGACCGACCGGGCACGCTTTGTTCATGTGGGATCGGCACGGGTCTTCGGTGGGCAGGGGCGGGGTCGAACCGCCGACCTTCCGCTTTTCAGGCGGACGCTCGTACCAACTGAGCTACCTGCCCGCGCGGCCTGAGCCGCAGGGATCGGACGAGTCTAAGGGTAGGCGGAACAGGCCTCGAAATCGGTCAGATAGTGCTTCAGGAACCCAGAGAGGCTGTCGAAGACAGTCTTCGTACGAATCCGCCACACAACACGCTGCACTCACGGGGTCCCAGATATGCACCGTGCCCGACTTCGGGCTGCGGTCGCCCTGCTCGCCACGGTTGTCGTCTTCGGCACCGCGGGCGAGTCGCCGGCAACCGCCGCTGCCTCCACGTACACCCACGGCTTCGACGTGTCGTGGCCGCAGTGCCGGGGGCACGCCGCCCATCACATGCCGTCGGCCCGGCCGTCCTACGCCATCCTCGGCCTGACCCATGGCACCGGCCACACCGTGAACCCTTGTCTGTCGTCCCAGCTCCGCTGGGCGCGGTCGCATCATGTGAAGGTCGGCGGGTATCTGGTCGCGTCGTACCCCACGCGTCACCAGCGGGCCCGGGCCAACCACGGGCTTTACGGTCGCTGCCACGGGCGGTTGATGTGCCGGCTGCACAACGACGGAGCCCGGCAGGTCGTCGACGCGCTGCGGACCCTGCACCGCCATCACATGCGCTCGCCGATGGTGTGGCTCGACGTCGAGTTCCGCCACCAGCAGCCGTGGACGCACAGCAACCGTCGCAACCGCGCGGTGATCGAGGGAATGGTCCGTGAGCTGCGGCACCGGCACAAGCGGTTCGGCGTCTACACGACCCATCTGATGTGGCGGGACCTGGTCGGCCACTACCGGCTGGTCGTCCCGCAGTGGCTGCCGAGCGGTCACGGCAAGGCGCGGCCTACCAAGCCGATGTGCCGGCGTACGGCGACGGGTGGACAGACGTGGCTGGTGCAGTACACCCGGCACCTCGATGAGGACCTCACGTGTCCGGTGCTCGACGCGACCCGCAACCACGCGCTGGGCGCAGGCCACGGGTTCCTGCTGTCGCGCATCGTCGCGCGGGTGTAGCGACTGCTCATTCCCCGGCTCGTTCCGCACGTCCTTCGCGGGTCGACCATCTCAGCAGGTCCGCGTCCGCCCACGATTTGGCGCCGATCTGGTCGCGGCTCAGCGCACTCAACGCGGCGCGCGTCATCGCCAACGGGGCGGGCGGCATCTCGAGCAGCTCCCGGACCAGTTGATCGGTGGCCTCAGGGAGTTGGTCGAGCGCAGCCAGACGCTGGATGAAGCCAGCGCGAAGAGCTTCCTCGGCGGACAGCGCGCGCCCCGTCATCACCAAGTCGCGGGTGAGGGGCAGCCCGATCTCGCGCTGTAGTCGCGGTAGTCCACCCCACGTCAACGGGATGCCGAGCTCGAGCTCGGGGATACGCATCTGCAGGTCGTCGGCACCGATGCGGAGGTCACACGACGCCGCGATGAGTGCCGCGCCGCCGATGCAGTGGCCGTGCAGGCTGGCCACGGTGACCTGCGGGATCTGCTCGAGCAAATCGAGGATGCGCTGCCACCGGCCAGTCGCGAGGCGCTCGCTGGCCCAGTCGCCTGACTCGCGGTCGTCGCCGGCGGATCCCAAATCCACGCCGGACGAGAAGGCGCGACCGTTGCCGCTGATGACGAGAACGCGCGTCCGCGGATCTTCGACGAGCCGATTCAGCTCAGTCCACAACGCGTCGCGGATCTCCGGGTTGAGGGCGTTGAGCTTGTCCGGGCGGTTGAACCTGATCCGCCGGACACCGTCGGTATCGACGAGCTCGACCGCGGTTGCGGAACCCATGCCGGGAAACCTACGGGTTCGAGCGGCCTCGTCGCGCGGCAGCTGGGCTCGGCACCGCCAGGGACGGCACTCCGGCGGCCGCGCTACGGCTCAGGCGAGGATCTGCTCGATCCGTTCGAGGGTCTTCGTCATGGACTCGATGCTCCTGGCTCGCGCGGGACGGACGATGGCCTTGACCCGCTCCTGAGAGATGTCCCAGGTCTCCCGTACCCGGGTCCCGCCCTCGACCTGTTCGAGCTCGTAGCGCCAGATGCGACCGCCGGCGAGCCGGCCGCCCACCGTTGGGTAGGTCTGCCAGGCGAGGCGACGACCGGGCTCGTACTCAATGACGGTGCTCACCGTCGAGTACCGAACACCCAGCTTCATCGACATGCCGAACTTCGCGCCGAGCTCGAGTGTCGCCGGCATGTCCTTCGCGTCTCGTACCGTGCCGCTGCCATCGATTTCGTGGTGACGGCTGGGATCGGCGATCAGCGCGAAGATCGCCTCGGGGGTTGCCGGGATGACGCGCTCGACGGACGCGCTGTCCTTGGTCTCACTGGAAGGATCCATGCGACGGAACCTACTCGCCAGTGTCTTTCGCGTGGGCTTTGATTCGTTGGCTGTAGCCCCGCTACGCGTAGCGGTTCACAAACCGACGGACTTGCGGTCCTGACGG
>DATAUF010000028.1:0-2249 GCA_036268405.1 Mycobacteriales bacterium | reverse complement strand
CGAGGTGTTCTCCGACGAGGTGCAGATGGTTTCCACGCGCACCACGATCGGGTCGATCGGCGTGCTCGCCCACCATCAGCCGCTGCTGGCGATGCTCAATCCCACCGAGCTGCGGCTGTACAAGACCGACTCCGATGTCGTGTCCTTCGCCCAGTCCGAGGGCTACCTGCAGGTCGCGAACAATCGCGCCCTGCTGCTCGTGGAGGAGGCGCACGAGCCAGGCAGCCTCGATGCCGGCGACCTGCGCACCCGGCTCGAGGAGGCCGAAAAGGCGCTCGACGAGGCCGAGGACGACTCCGAGCGCCAGCGCGTCGCCGAGCGCGACAAGCGCCGCTGGGAGGCGTTTCTGCGGATTGCCGAGGGGTAAGGAGGGGGATGGTTGACGAGCGGATCCTCGCCGAGCGGCTGATCGCCTATGAGACCTCGCGCCCTGACGTGATCGTTGCTGCCGCAGGATTCGTCAAGGGTTGGCTCGAATCCCGTGATATCGAGGTCTCAGACCACGACCACAACGGGCTTCCCGTGCTCGTCGCCGACGTCGGCCCGCCCCGCGACAATGTCCCCTGCATCGTGTGGCACGGCCACCTCGACGTCGTCCCCGGGCGTGCCGAGCAGTTCCTCCCGCGTGTCGAGGGCGACCGGCTGACCGGCCGCGGGGCCTATGACATGAAGGGCGGGCTGGCAGCGATGATGTGCGCGCTCAAGGACGTCTCGGACCAGGACCGCGTCCGCGTGCGGCTGGTCGTCGTGCCCGACGAGGAGTCCGAGGAGATCGACGAGCGCTCCACCGACGCCGTCGTGGCGCGCGGGCTCGGTGGCGACTTTGCGATCACCGGCGAGCCCACCGATCTGCACATCGGCGTCCAGGCCAAGGGCGTGCTCGTGATGCGGATCGTCGTCCACGGTCGCGCCGCCCATAGCTCGACCCCGTGGCTGGGCGACAACGCCGTGCTCAAGGCGATCGACGTCTTCCGGGCGATCGAGTCGCTTCCGTTCACACGCGAGTCCTCGGAGATGTTCGACCGGCCGTCGCTGAACCTCGGGCGGATCGAGGGCGGCGACGCGCTCAACAAGGTGCCCGACCGCTGCGAGATGGCCGTCGACGTGCGCTACCTGCCCGGCCAGGATCCCGGCGACATCCTCGCCCAGGTGCGCGCGATCCCCGGGATCGACGTCAAGCGCACCTTCATCCACCCCCCGGTAACGGTGTCGCGCCGCAACCCGTACGTGCGCGGCCTGCGCGAGGCGGTGGCCCAGGCAATCAGCGGCGAGGTGGTCAGCGTCGGCCGCGACGGAGCATCGGACGCCGCGTCGTTCATCGAGGCGGGCATCCCGGCGGTCGAGTTCGGGCCGGCCGGGGCCGGCCACCATGGCCCCGACGAGTGGGTATCGCTCACCTCGCTGGCGCACTACCGCCGGGCGCTCGCTGACTTCGTGCAGGCGCTGCCCAGCTGGCTGGCCGCCGGCGCCGAATCGGGCTCCGTGCAGCCGCTGCGCTCGATCGAGGGTGGCCTGGCATGAGACGTTTGATCCCGCGCACCCGCGGCGGCACGGCGTGGCGCTTCGTGTTGGCGGCGGTCGTCATGATCGGCGCGACCGCGGCCACGACCGCCGTGGCCGGCCTGCTCCAGGTCTCCACGCTGGTGGGCGACATCTCGATCAACCCCGGCATCAAGGTTCCGCAGTTGCAGCTGCCCAGCCCGGGTCAACCGCAGACGATCCTGCTGATCGGGTCAGACCACCGTGCCGGCGAGCCGTTCCGGACGTCGAACACGGACACGATGCTGCTCGTGCGGCTCAACTCCAGCTCCTCGACGATCAACGTCATGTCGATCCCGCGTGATCTCCAGGTCAGCATCCCCGGCTTCGGCATCGACAAGATCAACTCGGCCTATACCGATGGCGGCTACGGCCTGCTCATCAAGACGATCAAGCAGAACGTGTTCCCGGACCTCCACGTCAACCACATCGTCGACACGAACTTCCAGGGCTTCTCGGATCTCGTGGACGCGATCGGGTGCGTCTATTCGGATGTCGATCACCGCTACTACAACAACACGCTGTACACCCATTACTCAAGCATCGACATCGAGCCGGGGTACCAGCCTCTCTGCGGGCACAACCAGGCGGTCAACGGCGCGCTTCCGTTCGTGCGCTTCCGCCACACCGACACCGACATCGTCCGCGAGGCACGCCAGCAGGACTTCATCCGCTGGGCCAAGGCCCAGTACCCGATCTCGAAGCTGTTC
>DATAUF010000027.1:0-101658 GCA_036268405.1 Mycobacteriales bacterium | reverse complement strand
GAGAACCACGGCATCTGGGGCGGCCTCAACGAGCTCGAGCGCAAGCGTCTCCTGCGCAGCCGCAAGGCCGCTTCCGCGTAAGCAGCGTTGTCTCGGGCGACGGAGGGGTAGTCCGCTCCGAAAGGGTCGCTTCGCCCGTTGGGCTCGCTCCTTAGTTTTCTCCGCGCACTACCCCTCCGTCGCAACGTTCGAGCGCTCCCTGACGCCGACTCTGGTTGTTGCGCCTTGCCGTTGATCTTGTGGGTGCGCTCTCGCTGTCTCGACCTTCGCAAGGGGTGGTCGGGTGCTTCGGTTTGAGGGTCGCCCTAGGCTCAGGGGGTGACTAAGTGGGAGTACGCGACTGTCCCTTTGTTGGTCCATGCGACCAAGCAGATCCTCGACACGTGGGGAGCTGACGGCTGGGAGCTCGTGCAGGTCGTCCCTGGTCCGGGTGGCGGCGACCAGCTCGTCGCGTACCTCAAGCGCCCGCTTCCGTGAGAGCGCGGTCATGAGTCAGGTCGAGGCGCGGCTGGCCGATCTCGGTCTGACCGTGCCTGACGTTGCGAAGCCGCTGGCGGCATATGTCCCAGCGGTTCGCTCCGGCGACCTGGTGTGGACCTCTGGTCAGCTGCCCACGGTCGACGGCGAGCTGAAGGCGACCGGAAAGGTCGGCGCGGAAGTCACCGTGGAGCAGGCGGCCGAGCTGGCACGGGTGTGCGCGCTCAACGCGATCGCCGCGATCAAGGGCGTGATCGGCGACCTCGATCAGGTCGAGCGGGTCGTGAAGGTCACCGGGTACGTAGCGAGCGCACCGTCTTTCTTCAGGCAGCCCGCGGTCGTGAACGGTGCGAGTGAGCTGATCGGCGCTGCGTTCGGCGAAACCGGCAAGCATGCGCGGAGCGCGGTAGGCGTTGCGGTGCTCCCGTTGGATGCGCCGGTCGAGGTAGAGATGGTCGTGCAGATTCGGGATAGCGCCTGATGGCCGCAGATCCCACTGACCTGTTCGCCGGCATGGTGGGCACGCTTCGGCGCCTCGAGGCCGGCGAGATCCAGCCCGCAGAGCCACGTCACGCCGCGACCGTCGTCCTGCTGCGCGACGCGAGCACTGGGCCCGAGGTCTACCTGCTGCGGCGCAGCGCATCGATGGCGTTCGCCGCCGGTGCGTTCGTGTTTCCTGGCGGGTCGATGGACCCGCGGGACATGGATCTCGGCGACGAGGCGTGGGTCGGGCGCTCGGCCGCGGATTGGGCGCAGGACCTGTCGTGCGAGGAGCCGACCGCCCGGGCGCTCGTCTGTGCGGCCGTCCGCGAGACGTTCGAAGAGTCGGGGATCCTGCTCGCCGGTTCTGACAGCGACACCGTCGTCGCGGACACCAGCGGCGACGACTGGGAGGCGGACCGGCTGGCGCTGATCGACCGGTCGCTTTCGCTCGCTGACCTGATGCGTCGTCGCGGCCTCGTGGTGCGGGCGGATCTGCTGCGCGCCTGGGCGCACTGGCTCACGCCGGAGATCGAGCCGCGACGGTTCGACACGCGCTTCTTCGTTGCGGCGCTGCCTGCCGGACAGCGCACGCGTGACGTCGGTGGCGAGGCGGATCGAGTTGTGTGGATGCCTCCGGCCGAAGCAGTCGCCGGAAGCGAGCGCGGCGAGATGGTCCTGATGCCGCCCACTCTGACGGCGCTGAAGGACCTTTCGGCGTATGGCTCGGTGAGCGATGCGCTGGACGCAGCCGCGGCGCGCACGGTCAGCCGGATCATGCCCAAGCTGATCTTCGGCGAGGGCGATCACTTGCGTTTCCTGTTGCCCGGCGACCCGGACTACCCGCAGGCTTGATCGTGGGTGCTCTCGAAGCTGTGACGCCGAGCGCCTCGCGCCTGCTCGCACCGAACCCCGGGCCGATGACGCTCGACGGGACTAACACCTGGGTCCTGCGTGCACCGGGGGGCGCCGGCTCCGCGGTCGTCATCGACCCGGGGCCACTCGAGAACGGTCATCTCGACGACATCGCAGCTTTGCATCGTGATGGGACCTGCCTGATCGCCGCGATCGTGCTGACGCATGGCCACTTCGATCACGGCGAGTGCGCGCCGCAGCTGCACGAGCTGACCGGTGCACCCGTGATCGCCCGCGACCCCAAGCTGTGCATCGCATCGGAGCCGATTTCCGACCGGCCAGGGCGCAGCGCACTCGCCGGACTGGAATGGCTCACGGTCCTCACGCCCGGTCACTCGAGCGACTCGGTCAGCTTCGTGCTCGAATCCGACCGGGCCCTGCTGACAGGCGACACCGTGCTCGGTCGAGGGACCGCAGTGATCGCTCACCCGGACGGCAACCTCGGCGACTACCTCGACTCGTTGCAGCGGTTGCGCGACATTGCGGCTGGTGACATCGAGGTCATCCTTCCCGGTCACGGGCCGGTCCTTCATCAGCCGATCGAAGTGCTCGACCACTACCTCACTCATCGCGCCGCACGGCTGGAACAGGTACGCGCAGCGATCGCTGCCGGTGACACGGACGAGGACGCTGTCGTACGCCGGGTCTACGCCGACGTCGATGAGTCACTTTGGCCGCACGCTCTGCTGTCGGTCAGGGCCCAGCTGGACTACCTGCGCGACAGCGATGGTTAGCGTCCCCCTGGCCTGCCCGGTCTGCGGGACGCCGACGGTGACGTCCGCGCGGTTCTGCTACTCGTGTGGCGCGCTGCTAGACACCTCCGAGCTCGCTGCCGAAGCGACCGCGGAACGCCGGATCGTCACAGTGTTGTTCGGCGACCTCTCGGACTTCACGGCATGGGCCGAGGGCGTCGATCCGGAGCGCGTTGGCGTCGTCACCGACCACGTGCTCGCCGTCCTCGGCCGATCGGTCACCGACCACGGCGGCACGATCGACAAGCTGACGGGTGATGGCCTGATGGCCGTCTTCGGTGCACCGACCGCCCACGAGGACGACATCGAGCGAGCCGTACGCGCCGCCGCACACATGCAGTCCGCGGTGCGTCGGGTGATGGAGGAGGAGTCCGGCGGTGGGCGGCGGATGGGTCTGCGCGTCGGGCTCAACACCGGCGAGGTGCTCGCGGGAGTGCAGGCGTCGCTGTCCTACACCGTCGTCGGCGACACCGTGAACACCGCGTCGCGGCTCTCGGACGCGGCCAGCATCGGCGCGGTCTACGCCGGTCGGTCGACCGCGCTCGCGACCATGTCGATCGCGTCGTGGCGGGCTCTTCCGCCGCTGCGACTGAAGGGCAAGCGGGAGCCGGTCCCGGCGTACGAGTTGGTCGGCATCCGGCCGCCAGGCGCTGCCCGGATCGGTCTCGGCGAGGAGGCGCCCTTCATCGGTCGCGATGCTGAGTTCGGCCGGCTGGTCGGCCGCGTCCTCGATGTCGTCGAGCGCGGCAAGCCTGCCTCGGTCGTGGTCACCGGAGACGCCGGCGTGGGCAAGACCCGGCTCGCGCTCGAGCTTGCGGAGTTCGCGGGTGAGCTGCCCGCGGTCCGGGTCTTGTGGGGCCGGTGCGCGCCGTACGGCGAGAGCAGGGAGCTCTCCGCCCTTGCCGACTGGATGCGTACCGCGGTCGGCATCACCGAGGACGACGACACCGATGCCGCGATAGCGCGCGTACGGCGCACCGTTGCGCGGCTCGCCGCGATCGAGGACGCGCGGCCGGTCACGAGTCAGATGACCGACCGTCTGCTCGCGTTGCTCGGCCTGGTGGAGTGGGCACCGATCGGACCCCGCGACACCGCGACCCCGGGCGCCGTCGAGGTCTCGCGTGACCCGATGGTCGAGGCGGTCGGCGCGGTGCTTCAGGCGTTGCAGTCGGAGGGCCCGCTCGTCCTTGTCATCGACGACGCGCAGTGGGCCACCAACGATCTGCTGCGCTCGATCTCCCGGCTCGCTGACGACCTCCCCGGCGCGGTCATGTTCGTGACGGTCGGCCGGCCGGACCTGCTCGGCACCACGTGGTGGGAGCGGATGCCCGACCCGGAGGTGCTGCCGGTGTCACCGCTCGACGAGGCCGCGAGCGAGCGCCTGCTGCGTGCCTACCTCGACGGTGTCGAGCTCGATCCCGAGACCCGCGACCAGCTGCTCAGTCGCGCGCAGGGGAATCCGTTCTTCCTCGCCGAGCTTCTGCACCTTCTCGTTGACCGCGACCTGCTTCGACGTGAGGGCGACGGCTGGCAGCTGGTCGGCGAGCTGCCCCGTGAGGTGTTGCCGGCAGGCGTTCAAGCCGTGCTGGCCGCTCGCATCGACGGCTTGTCGCCGATCGCGCGCACGCTCGCCCGTGACGCGTCGGTGATCGGCAACCGCTTCACCTTCGAGATGTTCCGCGCCTTGACGCCGGTTGAAGGTGACAGCGAGCAGGTTGCGCTCGGCCTCGACGAGCTCGTGTCACGCGGCATCGTCCGGCCGACGGCCGACGGGTCGGAGTCCGCGCCGCAGTTTGTCTTCACCCACGCTCTCGCCCGCGACGTCGCGTACGCCGGCATCCCGAAGGGGGAGCGGGCGCGGCGTCACGCGACCGTTGCGCGGTGGGCGATCGACGGGCTGCAGTGGTCGGCCGCCGACACTGATGCGTTTGTCGCGTCGCAGTCCGAGCAAGCAGTCGTTCTCGCATCGGAGATGAACCTCGCCCCCAGCGACCTCGCGTGGTCGGCACGTGAGATCGGGTTCGGTGCGCTCGACCGCCTCGGTGAGGCAGCGCTGGCCCGGGACGACAACGGCCGGGCCGAGACCCTGCTCACCCGCGCTCTGGAGCTCGGCGCGGGTGACGTCCCGGAGCCGGCAGTGGCGCGAACGCTGGTACGTCGCGCCGCGGCACGTGTCGCGTTGCACCGGCACGACGAGGCGGAGGTGGATCTCGACCTCGCGCTTGCCTCCACCGACCAGCGGATCCGGGCGACGGCACTTGTCGTGCACGGCGACATCCTCCGCCGACGCGGCGAGGACCACCGCGCGACACGGACCCTGGTCACCGCGCTCGCACTGGCCAGTGACTCCGGGTTCGACCGAGTAACCGGCGAGGCGCTGCGGCAGCTCGGAATGATGGACTTCCTCGCTGCGCGGCTGTCCTCGGCCGAAGAGCGGTTCGGGCAGGCGTTGTCGCTCGCGGAACGCGTCGGCGACCGCCGCGGTGCGGGCTGGGCGCTGCAACACCTCGCGTGGACCGCAACGACACGTGGCGACTACGACGCCGCGGCCAGGCGACTGGTCGAGGCACGCGGTGTGTTCGCCAGCCTCGACGATGAGGGCGGGATGTCATGGTGTGCGGGCACTGAGGCGTTCATCCGCCTGCTACAGGGTCGATTGGCCGAGGCGCGTGAGCTGGCGCAGAGCCTGCTGCCGATGGGTCGCGCGATCGGCGATGGATGGGGCACGGCGGCCTGCCTGACGATCGACGGCTTCGCCGCGGCCGAGCTCGGTCTGATCAAGACTGCGCTTGACGAGTCCGCGGCGGCGTTCGACCAGTTCGAAGAGCTGGGCGACACCTGGGGCCAATGCATGGCATCGATCGCCTCGGCCGCGGCGCTGCGCGGACAGGGACGCCAGCGCAAGGCGATCCGGCGCCTCGAGCTCGCCGTCGACCTCGCGCTCAAGGGCCGCAACCCGCTCCCTGCGGCACTCGCGACGGTGAGCATCGGCTACTGCCGACTGGACCTCGGCGACGCCAGCGCGGCAGAGAGTGCCGCGCGTCTTGCTCTCGAGCAGGCCGAGGGTCTGGATCTGCGGCCGGGTGCTCTGGTCAGCCTGCGAGTGCTGCTCGCCCAGGCGCTGCGGGCTCGGGGCAAGACCGAGGAGGCAGTGCAACTGCTCCGCGAGGCGCAAGTCGTCGCCGACTCCTCGTTGGCCTTCCCGCGACGCCAGGCACTCGCCCACCTTGCCGGCGGGCTGCTCGAGCTCGGCGAGACTGCGGAAGCGTTGCGCGTCGCGCACGAAGCGATGGCGCAGCCGGCGCAGGACGTGCGGTCGCGCATCGTCGCCTTGCGGGTGCTCGGTGCCTGTCTCGCAGCGGCGGGGGATCCCCCGGCGGCACGCTTCGCGGTGCGCCAGGCGACTGCGCTTTCAGCGGCGACCGAGATGAGTGGCGAGCTGTCCGCGTCACAGAAGGCGCTGTCCGCGCTGCGTGCGTAAGTTGATCCAGCGCACACGGCCCTGTCATCTTTCGCGCTCTGCGCGGTGTCGTCTAGCGCGCTCTGCGCGGTGTCGTCTAGCGCGCTCTGCGCGACAGCCGTTCGGAGTCGAGCAGCAGGACGCTGCGGCCCTCGATCCGCAGCCAGCCGCGATGGGCGAACTCCGACAGTGCCTTGTTCACCGTCTCCCGGCTTGCACCGACGAGCTGGGCGAGCTCCTCTTGGGTGAGGTCGTGCCGAACCCTCGTACCGTCCGCCTCCACGACCCCGAACTTCTCGGCGAGATCGAGCAGCGCCTTGGCGACGCGGCCGGGGACGTCGGTGAAGACCAGGTCCGCCATCGCCTCGTTGGTACGCCGCAGCCGTTGCGCCAGCGCCTGGAGCAGCTCGACGGCAACACCTGGGCGCTCGAGCAGTAGGGGTCGCAGGTCGTCGTGGTCGAGTGAGGCGAGGGTCGAGTCGGTGATCGCTGAGACGCTCGCGGTTCGCGGCCCGGGGTCGAACAAGGAGAGCTCGCCGAACATCTCGCTGGCTCCGAGGACCGCGATCAGGTTCTCGCGACCATCGGCCGAGGCGCGGGTGATCTTGACCTTGCCGTCGAGAACGATGAAAAGCCGGTCGCCGGTGTCGCCCTCGCTGAACACGATGTGCCCACGACCGACGCTGCGGGTGGTGAGCATCTTCTCCAGCGTCGCCGCCGAGTCGGCGTCGAGCGCGGCGAACAACGGCACCGATGCCAGCACGCCTTGCACCTCGACCTCCCGCCGGACACTGTCGTCACTCGACGTGGAGTCTGCCTCAGAAGGGATCAGCCGTGAAAGAGACTTGCCCGCCAGGTCAGATCGAGATGCGGGTGGCAGGTCGCGACGGCAGCGCCGACAGGCACAGGTCCGGCTGCTCACGGTAACGCGCAATCAGCTCGGTGGTCGCCGCGGCGAGCTGGCGGTGCAGCGCGGCCCGGTAGGCCGACAGCTGCTGTTCCGCATTGGCGAGCTCCTCGACGAGCTCGGCCGTCCGGGTCGGGTCCTGCGGGTCGGGCTCGCGCGACCACAGGTTCGCGAGATCCGGCAGGGGGGGCATGTCATCGATCGGCATCACGGAGAGCAAGGCGGTGCGCCGAGTGCTGGGTGCGCGCTCGGCGAACACGCTTCGGAGGTCGTCGACCGTCGTCGCGGCGCCCTCACGAGCGTTGCGCACGATGTCGAGGCGGGCCTGAATGATTCGACGCCAGTAGGACACCCTGCTCTCTTCATGCGTCAGGGTGCTGCGGTACTCGCGCAGCCCGCCCAAGTTGAGATGGGCGAACTGCGGGTCCCGTTCCGGTGGCGTTTTTCGGTCCGCCGTGGGCCGATTCGGCATTTCCTCACTCTCCGCAGCTTCCTTTGCCGCATCGGCGTGATGATCGATGTGCTTAAGGGTCGTCCACAGCGCATCACCCCTACGGCCTAGGGAAAGATGGGTCACACGTGCCCCGTACTCTCGACATGTGCCGTCGCCGGAGTCCCGTACCGCCCTGGTCCGGCGGGCCCGCCGGATGGACAAGGTGCTCAAGGCGACCTATCCCGACGCTCATTGCGAGCTGGACTTCGATTCACCGCTCCAACTGCTCGTCGCGACCGTCCTGTCGGCCCAGTGCACCGACAAGATGGTGAATCAGGTCACGCCGGCGCTGTTCCGGCGCTACCCCACGGCGGCCGACTACGCCGCGGCGGATCGCGCCGAGATGGAAACGATGATCAAGTCGACCGGCTTCTTCCGGGCGAAGACCAACAGCCTGCTCAAGCTCGGACAGGCGCTCGACGAGCGGTACGACGGCGAGGTCCCGGGCAGGCTCAAGGACCTGGTGACGCTGCCCGGGGTGGGGCGCAAGACCGCGAATGTCGTCCTCGGCAACGCCTTCGGAGTGCCGGGGATCACCGTCGACACCCACTTCGGCCGGCTCTCTCGCCGCTTCGGCTGGACCACGGAGGATGACCCGGTCAAGGTCGAGCATGAGATCGGGTCGCTGTTCGAGAAGCGCGACTGGACCGGCCTGTCCCACCGGATGATCTGGCACGGCCGTCGCGCTTGCCACTCCCGTCGGCCGGCGTGCGGTGCCTGCCCGTTGGCGAAGATGTGCCCGGCCTACGGCGAAGGGCCCACCGACCAGGCGGTCGCGGAGAAGCTGCTCAGATCTCCGTCGCAGATGAACCCGACCGCGTGAGAGCTCTTGTCGGCCGGCTGCTCGGGCTTGCCACGGTGCTCGCGGTCGTCGGCTGCTCAGGGTCCTCGACTGCCGGAACATCGTCCGACCGCAGCGCTTCGCTCGCCAAGCTCGTCGCCAAAGCCCACCTCTCGGTATGCCCGGAGTCATCGACCGCCTCAGCCTCCGGCGGCCTGCCGAAGGTGACGCTCGACTGTCTCGGCAACGGTCCTGCCGTAGACCTCGCCGGCCTGCGGGGTCCGGCCGTCGTCAACGTGTGGGGGTCGTGGTGCATACCGTGCCAAGAGGAGGCCGGCTACCTGTCCTCGGTGTACGACGCGGACCGCGGCAAGGTGGCGTTCCTCGGCGTGGACACCGAGGATCAAGCGGACAGCGCGCTGGACTTCGGCACCCATGTCAAGCCCCCCGTTCGCTATCCGTCGGTCGTGGACTCCGACCGGAAGGTGCTGATCGGGCTGGCGACGTCTGGCCTGTCATCAGCCTCGGGACCACCAGAGACCGCCTTTGTCGGGACGAGCGGCAAGGTCGTGCACGTACACCCGGGCGAGTACCACAGCGCCGCCGCGCTGCGCGCGGACATCGCGACCTACCTCCACGTGCGATGACAGCCGCGGTGCCGGAGTGGCTCGACCGGCTGGTCAAGGCAGTCGACGCGCTAGGGCCGTCCATGTTCACTCCGGTGCCGGAGGACACCGAGAGCCTGCGGAAGTCGGCCGTCCTGATGCTCTTCGGCGAGGGTCCGTCGGGACCGGACGTGCTTCTGCTGCAGCGCAGCGATGAGCTTCGCCATCACGCCGGACAGCCGGCGTTTCCCGGGGGCGGCATCGATCCGACGGACGACGGTCCGGTCGGCGCCGCGCTACGCGAGGCGGTCGAGGAAACCGGCGTCGACCCAGCCGGGGTCGACGTGCTGACAACGCTGCCGGAGATCTGGCTGCCCCCGAGCGGCAACCTGGTCACCCCGGTCATCGCGTGGTGGCGGGCGCCGTCCAAGGTCGGCCCGGTCGATCTCGTGGAGACGGCGGCGGTGTCGCGGGTCCCGCTCGCCGACCTGACCGATCCCGCCAACCGGGTGACGGTGAAGCACCCGCTCGGCTATGACAGCCCGGCGTTCAACGTCGCGGGAATGCTCGTGTGGGGTTTCACCGCCGCGATCCTTGACCGGCTGCTCTCACTCGGCGGCTGGGAGCGTGAGTGGGACCGCTCCGTGACCGTGCCATTCCCCATTGCGTTGCCCGTTACGCT
This sequence comes from Mycobacteriales bacterium, assembly GCA_036268405.1. Lineage (GTDB taxonomy): Bacteria > Actinomycetota > Actinomycetes > JAFAQI01 > JAFAQI01 > DASZTV01. The sequence continues at coordinate 92,106 of DATAUF010000027.1, read as the reverse complement.
GCCGTTCGACTGATGATGCCGGCGAACTGATGGACACCCTCGACATCGTCCTGGTGGTCATCTGCCTGGGGTTCGCGTTCAGCGGCTACCGGCAGGGTTTCGTGGTCGGCTTCCTGTCCTTCGTCGGATTCATCGGCGGCGGGGCGCTCGGAGCGAAGTACGCCAGCTCACTGCACGGCGACATCCGGATCGGTCTCGGCCCCGCGATGTTCGGTCTGCTGGCCGTCGTCATCTGCGCGATGCTCGGCCAGCTGGTCGCGACGCTCATAGGTGTCGCGATCCGCCGTGAGTTCACCTGGCGTCCGCTGCGGACGCTCGACTCCGTCGCCGGGGGCGCCGTCAGCGTCATCTCGGTGTTGCTCGTGGCCTGGCTGGTGGGTGCGTCGCTCGCGCAAAGCGCGAGTGGCGGGGTATCGCGCGAGGTTCGCCACTCGAGCATCCTCAAAGGGGTCGATCAGGTGATGCCGGACGCGGCCCACACGTGGTTCGCATCCTTCCGCCGGTTGCTCGATCGTGACGGGCTGCCCGAGGTGTTCGGCGGGATCGGCAACGAGCCGATCACCAAGGTGGCACCGCCATCGAAGCGGCTGGTGCACAGCGCGGTCGTACGCCGCGCCGAGCCCGACGTCGTCAAGGTCACCGGCATCGCTGAGTCCTGCTCCCGTCAGCTTGAGGGCAGCGGGTTCGTCTACGCGGTCGACCGAGTGCTCACCAATGCCCACGTCGTTGCCGGAATCGCATCGCCGACCGTGCAGACGGTCGACGGCCGGACCCTCCCCGCGCACGTCGTGGTCTTCGACCCGGAGCGCGACGTCGCCGTACTCCTCGTTCCTAACCTTGACCTCACGCCGCTGGCGTTCGGGGGAGCCCTGTCGAGTGGCGACAGCGCGATCGTCGCCGGCTACCCGGAGAACGGCGGATTCACGCCGAGAGCGGCAAGGATCCGCAACGTGCAGAACGCGCGCGGCCCCGACATCTACCAGAACCGCGAGGTCACCCGACAGATCTATGCGCTCTACGCGAAGGTCCAGCCCGGCAACTCCGGCGGGCCACTGCTGTCGACGTCGGGTCAGGTCGCCGGGATGGTGTTCGCCGCGGCCATCGATGACCCGAAGACCGGCTATGCCCTGACCGCGCATGAGATCACGCCCGACGCAAACACCGGTGCGACGGCAACCCGCGAGGTGTCCACCCAAGGCTGCGATTGAGGTTTGTGGATCGCTAGCCGCAGCCGCAGCCGCAGCCGCAGCTAACAGTTCACAAAGCGGAGCAGCTCCTCGGTGACCAGCTCGGGGGCCTCCTCGTGCGGGAAGTGCCCCAGCCCGGGCAGCTCATGCCACTCGTACGACGCGCTCACGTGCTGCTGGGAGCCGCGGGCAGTCGAGGCCAAGACACAGGGATCGAGCTCGCCGTGCAGCTGCAGCGTCGGCGCGGCGATCTGGGTGTTCATCGCCTGGCGATAGCGGCGGCCGTCGGTGCGGCGCAACGAACGCCAGGCCCAGCGGTAGTACTCCAGCGAGCGGTTGGGGACGTAGAGGATCTGCATGGCCTCGCGACAGCGACGCTCGGTCTCGGGGTCCGGGAAGCCGTTGCCGCCCCACTTGTGCAGCAGTCCGGCGACGTTGACCGAGTCGTCGGCGACGAGCCAGCGCTCCGGCGACCACGGCAGCTGGAATCGGCCGATGTAGCTGCTCGCGCGGCGCTGCGCGCGGTCGCGCAACAGCGCGTCGTACATGCGCAGCGGGTGTGCGATCGAGACGACCACGAGCTTGCGTACGACGGCGGGGTGCAGAGCGGCCGTCGACCAGGCGAGGTGGCCGCCCCAGTCGTGACCGACGAAGACCGCGTCGTGCTCACCGAGCGCTCGCACCAGCCCCGCAAGGTCGGCGGCCAAGGTCGGGGCGTCGTAACCGCGAGGCGGCTTGTCGCTCGCGCCGTAGCCGCGAAGGTCGGGCGCGACCACGTGGTAACCCGCCCCCGCGAGTGCGGTGAGCTGGTGATGCCAGCTCCACCAGAACTCCGGAAAGCCATGGAGCAACAGCACCAACGGTCCGCTCCCGGCCTCTGCGATGTGCAGCCGGATGCCGTTGGCATTGACGTTGCGATGGGTCCACGGACCCCCGATGAGGACCGCGGACTCCTCGACGAGCCGACGGGGAGACGCCACCGCGCAAGAGTGGCACGCGACCGATGAAGCCGCGGAGGCCCGTCAGGCGGCGGGTGGCGCCGAGCGACGTGGGTGGCGCAACGACGAGAGCCCCGCCTTCACGGTGCTGACCGTCCGATCCGGCCCGCCGATCCGTGAGAGCGCCTTCGCGCCGACCCCACCCAACACGCCCGCGATGATGACGAACAAGCCACCGACACTGAGGAACCCGGCCCACACCGGGATCGACGCACCGGCAGCGAGGCCGAACCCGGCAGCGAAGCACAGCACGAGCAGGGCGAGCAGGCCGAACGCGGCGGCGCCGCTGAGCAGGCCTGCGCCGACAGCCGCCCGTTTCGCCTGCTCTGCCAGCTCCGCCTTGGCGAGCTCCATCTCGGAGTGGATGAGGACGGACAGGTCGCGCGTCGCGGTGGCGACCAGCTCGCCGAGGGACTGCCCACCGACCGGCTCGCCCTCGCCGCCGTACTCCCGCGTCGACGCCACGGTGGTCTCCTCCCCAGGTAAGTAGGAGGCAACCGTACGGCGTGCGGATTGCTTACCCTGCGCGGCGCTGATGGGAAAGTGCGCGCCAGCCGGCGGCGGCGGCGACCACCGCTGCCCCGGCGATGCCGACGGTCACCGACCGAGGGGGCGTCGGGATCTTGCCGAGTCGCTCGCGTAGCGGCACCGGGTGGCGGAAGGCGAGGACGGTCCAACCGCGCTCGACTGCGGCACGTCGCAGGGTGCGGTCCGGGTTGACGGCGTGGGGGTGGCCGACCGCCTCGAGCATCGGAAGGTCGGTGGCGGAGTCGGTGTAGGCGTAGCAGTCGGCAAGGTCCCAGCCGCGTGCGGCGGCCATCTCCCGCATCGCCTCCGCCTTGTGCGGGCCGAAGGCGTAGAACGCAACCTCACCGGTATAGCGGCCGTCCTCGACCACCATCCGGCTGGCGACCACCTCATCCGCGCCGAGCAGCTCGCCGATCGGACCGACGACCTCGTCGCCGCTGCTCGAGACGATGACCACCGCCCGGCCTGCGGCCTGATGGGACTCGATCAGCGCGGCGGCCTCGTCGTAGATCAGCGGGTCGATCAACGCGAGCAGGTCGGCCTCGATCACCTCGTGAACCTTGGCGGCTTCCCAGCCGACGACGGCCCGCGCGAGATCATCGCGCATCCGGTCCATCTTCCCGGCATCGACCTCACCGAGGTGGTAGACCAGCCGCGCGTAGGCGCCCTTCAGGACGGCCCGGCGCCCGATCATCCCGGCGGCATAGAACGAGCGGCCCATGGCAAGCGTGCTCGACGTGGCGATGATCGTCTTGTCCAGGTCGAAGAACGCCGCCGCCGAAGATTCGGACATTGGGCCACGATAGACACTTGCGCCCCGCCCGTCCGCTGCCCGCGCCGTCCACGTTCGATGTTCACCGACTGGTCAGCAGGGAGTCGACATTTCGCAGGTTTGGGCCGTTTGAGCGAGGGCAGACCAACCTCGTCGAGCGGCAGCGACCGCTTTGACCTTGGACTGGTCCGGCTCGAACCCCCCCGGAGCCGGATCTTGAGACGGCCCCCGCTACCCCCCCGGCGGGGGCCGTCCTATGTCCGCCGTAGGTCGCCGTGGATCAGCCGCGCCTACCTGCGATGTCCACAGGCGGGTCAGGTCAACCTTTCTTTGCACCCCGGCGCAACCAGACACTGCGTCGCATGGCTGCGGGCGTGCTTCTCGTCACCGCCGGAGCCGGGCTGACAGGACAGGTGCGCCGGCTCTGCGCGCTGGCCGGGAGCGGCTGCGAGGTGGAACGAGAAAGCAGCGCCCTGCGAGGCATGTGGCGCCAGGCCGGACTCGTCCTCGTCGGGGATGACCTGGTGGCTGCCGTTGCGGCGGCGGGCCTGCCGCGCCGGGAGCGCGTCTTCGTGGTGACGGAGAGCCGGCCGGACGCAGCGTGCTGGAACGCTGCACTGTCCATGGGTGCCCGGCGGGTGCTGACCCTCCCGGAGGACCAGTCGGACCTCGTGGACGAGCTTCGCGCAGCGGAGTCTCCAGATCGGGCGCGCGGCCGGTTGGTCGGCGTGATCGGAGGCTGCGGTGGTGCGGGGGCCTCGACGCTCGCCTCTGGCCTTGCGCTGACCGCTTCGGCCACGTGGCCGACTGTGCTGATCGACGGTGATCCGCTCGGCGGCGGCCTCGACGTGTTGCTCGGCGCGGAAGCCGCTGCGGGTCTGCGGTGGGGCGACCTGGCGGGCACTCGCGGGCGGCTCGACCCGGCCGCCTTCGCCGAGGCACTGTGCCAGGTGGGCGGAATCGCGCTGCTTGCGTGGGGGATGTCGATGGAGCCAGCAGGAGGGGCCACCGAACGTCGAGGTACGGGCGAGCTGGTCGCGCCGGCGGTGGTCGGCGCGGTGATCGACGCTGCGGTCCAGGCCTTCGGCGCGGTGGTCGTCGACCTGCCTCGGGTGGCGGGCCCGGTCGACGACCCCTTTCTCGACGCGCTGGATGCCACGGTCCTCGTCGTGCCTGCCGAGGTGCGCGCCGTCGCCGCAACCGCGAGCCTGATCGGCGCGATCGGTGGGCGGCTGACGGCGCCCCACCTCGTGGTGCGCGAGTCCGGTAGCGGGCTGGCGGCTCGTGATGTTGCCGCGAGCCTCGGGCTGGAGCTGGTCGCGGTGTTGCGGCACGAGCAATCGGTGCAGACCGCCGGACAGCGCGGAGACCTACCGCTGCGGCGCGGTCGAGGCGCGCTTGCACAGACCTGTGAGGCGGTGTTGGCCAGCCTCGATGCCCCGGCGATGGCGCGATGACGCCCGCCGGTCCTGACGATCCCGAGCTGCTCGGCCGGGTCAGGCGCCGGCTCGCGACGACACCGGGTCGCTACGACCCGACGTCGCTGGCCGCCGCCGTCCGCGATGAGGCGCCCACCGCCGGTCTGACCACGCTGCTCGATGTTTCCGGGACGCTAGGGGCGGAGCTCGGCGGGGCCGGACCGCTCGAGCCGTTGCTCGCAGAAGCTGGGGTGACCGACGTCATCGTCAACGGCGCCGGCCCCGTGTGGGTCGACCGCGGGGACGGACTACGTGCCTCCGGCTTGGAGATACCGGACGAGGAGACGGCTCGTCGCCTTGCGGTCCGGCTCGTCGCTGCCGGCGGACGCCGGCTCGACGACGCCGCGCCGTACGCCGATGCACGCCTGTTCGGCGGCGTTCGGGTGCATGCCGTCATCCCGCCGCTCGCTCCTGACGGGACCTGCATTTCTCTCCGGGTCCCGCCGCGGCGGGTGTTCACCCTCGATGCGCTCGTGGCCGCCGGCTCGCTGCCGCCGGCCGGCGCAGAGCTCCTGCGCGTGCTGATAGCGGCGCGGCTCGCCTTTCTCGTCACCGGTGGGACCGGCACCGGCAAGACGACCGTGCTCTCGAGCTTGCTGTCGCTCGCCGCGCCAAGCGAGCGCATCGTCCTGGTCGAGGACGCGGCCGAGCTTCGGCCCGCGCATCCGCACGTCGTCCGGCTCGAGTCGCGTCCGGCCAACTCCGAAGGCGTCGGCGCGGTCACGCTCGACGTCCTGGTCAGACAGGCCCTGCGCATGCGTCCGGACCGACTCGTTGTCGGTGAGGTTCGAGGAGGTGAGGTGCTGGATCTGCTCGCGGCCCTCAACACCGGGCACGAAGGCGGATGCAGCACAGTGCATGCCAACCGAGCCGAACATCTGCCGGCGCGGATCGAGTCACTGTGCGGTCAGGCAGGAGTGCCGCGCGCTGCCGCGCACAGCTTGCTCGTTGCCGCGGTCGACGTGGTGCTCCATCTCACGCGCGGCTCGGACGGCCGTCGCCGGATGGCTGGGCTCGGTGTCCTGACGGCCGGAGCGGATGGCTTGGCGACAGTCGTATCGGCGTACCGCTTCGCTGGGGACGACGTTGTCCCCGGACCGTCGGCGACGGTGCTCGACGAGCGGCTGCGATCCCGATGAACACGCCGATCATGACGCTGTTCGCGGCGATCGCTGTAGCGGCGGCGGTTTTTGTCAGGCGTCCGCGCTCGGCGCGGCAGCGGCTGTGGTCGCCGCCGAAGTCGCCTAAGGAGCGGACCGCCACTCGGCCCGAAACATGGCGGCTGTCGTCCCTCGCGCTGGGCGTCGCCATCGCCGCGGCGCTTGCCGTGCTTCGCGTGGCGCTGCCGCTCGCGGCGATCAGCGGGCTGGTTCCCGCCGGCATCGCATGGGTGCGGCGGCGTCGAGCCGCAGCCTTGCTGCGCACCGCGTGTGAGGCGGCGGTGGTCGAGGTGACGTTCGCGCTCGCCGGCGAGCTGCGTGCCGGCCGGACAGCTCGCGAGGCCCTCAACGCCGCGGCGGGCGCAGCGGGACCACTCGCCGACGCGATCGCGGCGGCAGCGGCGTCGGTCGAGGTCGGTGGGAGTGCCGCCGCCGAGCTGGGGGAGGCCGCCCGGATCCCCGGCGCTGCCCGCCTGCGATCGGTCGCCGCGGCGTGGGCGGTGACCGAGTCAGCCGGCGGCCGCGTCGCGCTCGTGCTCGAGCGGCTTGGAGAGGCTATGGATAGCGACGACGAGCTACGGCGCGAGATGCAGGCAGCGATGGCCGCTCCGCGCGCGACGATGGTGATGCTCGCCGGTCTTCCACTGATCGGGCTCGGAATGGGACAGGCACTCGGCGCCCGCCCGTTTCACCTGTTGCTGTTTCGCCCGCTGGGCTGGGCGCTGCTCGCGGGCGCGGCGATTCTCGACGGCACCGGGGTCGTCGTGAGCCGCGTCATCACCCGATGGGCACTGCGGTGAGTGCTGCCTCTCCGCGCCGTCGACTGAGATTGCTCGTCCCGCCTCGCGTTCCGGACGACGCCGCCCCACCTCGATGGTCGACCCGCCGGCTTCTGCTGGCGATGGTGACGGCGGTGTCGGGTGTGGTCGGGATCGGTGGCATCTTCGGGTGGCTCGTCGGTGTCGGGGCGGCGGCCGGAATGTTGTTGACCGGTGGCGCGCCACCGCCACCGGTGGCCGTACCCGAAGACGTCCCGGTGGTCGTCGAGCTGCTCGCCGGCTGTCTGGCCGCCGGTCTCGCGCTCCCCGAAGCGCTCACCGCCGCCAGCATTGCCGGCGATCCGGTGACCCGCGACGCATGTCTCGCCGCCGCCGCCGCACTTCGGCGCGGCGCTCCGGCTGCTGAAGCCTGGCAGGCTTGGTACGCCGACCCCTGGCTCGAGCCGGTCGCCCGAACAACTGCGAGAACGACGCAGTCGGGGGCCGCGGTTGCCGAGGATCTGCGGCGGGTTGCGGCGCGGCTGCGGGCTCGCCGGCACAGCCGGGTGCAGCAACGCGTGCAGCAGGCGTCGGTGCTGGCGGTGATCCCATTGGGTCTGCTGTTCCTGCCGGCGTTCGTGTTGGTCGCGGTCGTCCCGATGGTGATCGGCCTGTTCGGGAAGGTCCACTGATCGGCACCGACGGGCGGGCCGTACCCACACCGACGGCGCGACCTAAGGCGGGTCCACAGCTTTGGCGGCGCCCGTGGCGGCACCCGGTTCCTGTCGCAATCTCGCTCCGCCACGGCGACCCGCCGCGGCCCGGCCGGCCGGATGCCGGCGGTGAAGGGAGACGGCGATGAGCCGACTGTGGCGGGCGCTTCGTAGCGCCGACGAGGGCATGTCGACGGCGGAGTACTGCATCGGGACGGTGGCAGCTTGTGCTCTCGCGGCCGTCCTGTTCAAGATCCTCAGCGGAAACCTGGTCAAGGACCTGGTCGAGGGTCTGATCAAGCACGCGTTCAGCCTCATCCCGTTCTGAGCTGCCCGCTGTGAACCGGGGACTCGGCCGGGCTCGGCGTTCGGCCGAGCTCCGGCACAACGACGCCGGCATGGCGACTGCGGAGTTCGCGGTCGCTCTGCCGGCGTTGGTGCTTGCGGCGGCGACTGCGCTGGGTGGCGTCGTCGCAATGACCGACGAGCTCAAGTGCGCCGATGCCGCGGCAACCGCGGCGCGAATGGCGGCGCGCGGCGACTCGACGGCGATGGTGCGGTCAGTTGCGATGCGTGCGGCACCCCGCGGCGCGACGCTCGTCCTGTCGACCACGGACGGCGCCGTTACGGCGACCGTGACGGATCGGTTCGGGGGATTCGGTCGCCTTCCGCCGCTGACCCTGCGGCAGCGCTCCGTCGCCGCTGTCGAGTCCGGCGTTGCGTCGGAGTCGAGGTGATGCGCCTTCGTCGCGACGAATCGCGAGGCAACGCGACTGTGGCGATGCTGACGGTGATCGGGCTCGTCGCGATGGCCACGGCGGTCGCGCTCGCGGTCGCAGTTGCGATCCAGACGCGTCATCGTGCGGTCGCCGCCGCGGATGCCGCCGCGCTGGCGGTCGCGGCCGACGCTCTCGCCGGGCCCTCTTCAGCGTGCACGCGAGGCAGCGAGCTTGCCGCCCGCAACGGCGCCCGCCTTGTCAGCTGCGTCATCGCGGATGCGATCGCCGAGGTGACGGTGCAAGTGTCGCCGCCCGGTGTGCTGGCGGGGTTCGGTCCGGTGGTCGAGCGCGCGAGGGCCGGCCCGGCGAGCGTTCGTTGAGTGGACCGCCGCCGCGGAAGCGAATCGCTCGGAAATGCTTCGGTTTCGCCCCAAATCGCCCGAACTTGATCACCGCCGGCGAGGCGAAGCCGACGTAACCTGGAGCGTGCTGAAGTCGTTGGACCAACAGCGATGCTCGCCTGCGTAGGTCGAGTTCAGCCCACCCCCCTCTGGAGGATCCGACCACCATGTCGCACCCGGCGCCGCAGGACGACTCGTTCCTGCCTGGAGCGGCTGCGACGACGGTCCGCCCCATGGGTGGCTTGGTAGGTCTCGCTCTGCGGCGCCCCGGCGGGCGTCGCGCGGTCTCCGCGCTGACCGCGCTGCTGTGTGTCGGCGGCGTGTCGATCTTCGCGTTCCCGGCGGTGACCGACCTCATCGGCGCACAGCGGCAGCGGCACGTCAACATCGACTTCAACAGCCAGAAGTTCAAGAACCAGTTCAAGACCGGTGGCGTACGTATCGGCCAGGGCCTCACCAAACTGGTGATTGCGACGCCGGACGTCGACGTCGACGTCGTCGTCGTCGAGGGAACGTCGGTCGCGGCGCTTCAGGCCGGTGCCGGCCACTACCCGAGCACGCCCTACCCGTGTGCGCGTGGCAACGTCGCGATTGCCGGCCACCGCACGACGTATGGCCGGCCGTTCAACCGGATCAACGAGATGAAGCCGGGCGACAAGGTCGAGCTCGAGACCCCGATCGGCAACTGCGTCTACCAGGTCGTGCCGGCGTTCGGCGGGCACGGCAACCCGTTCATCGTGCTGCCGAGCGACACCGACGTGGTCAGCCAGATCGGGAAGCTTGCGACCGGTCACTGGCTGACGTTGACCAGTTGTGACCCGCCAGGTTCTGCCTCGCACCGGATCGTGCTGCGGCTGCAGATGATCAGCTCGACCGTCAAGGTCGCCGATCAGGGTACGCAGACCGGGAACGGTTCCGGCCCGACGAGCGTCGAAGGAGGGTCATGAACCGTCCTCGCATCTTGACCCGCACGCTGCTCGCCGGCGGGGTCGCGGCGCTCGCTGTCGTCGGCTTCACGCCGACCTTCGCGTCGGCGGCCGCCAACTCCGACACGGTCACCGTCGCGGGCGGTTCGTCGTACACCTACACGTTCAACCAGTCGCCGTCGATTCAGGCGGTGGCACAGCCCAACTGCGCCTTCTTGTCCAACCCGTCGCCGGTGACGCTGTCGATCAGCGGCCCGGGAGTGGTCTCCTCGACGCTGGTCTCCCACAAGGCCGACTGCGGTTCGGCGGTCACGCTGAGTCCCTCGACGTCTTCGGTCAACACCGCGCATCCGGGCTGGGCAGGCGGTTCGTCGCCGGCATACAACGGCGTCTACACGGTCACGCTCAGCAACAACGGCCGAAGCAAGTCCGCCACCTTCACGCTGCTGATCCCACCGGCGAAGCCCAAGAACTTCACGGTCACGCCGCAAGGTGGCACGTTGGCGATCTTCAGCTGGGACGCCAACTCCGAACCGGACCTGGCCGGCTACCAGATCACCGACGCCGCTGGCGCCGTCGTCGTCTCACCGTCGACGGGTGACTGTTCAGGCGGGGTCTGCTCGACCGGACCGATGGCGCTGAGCAGCTCGGTCGCCGGCCAGACCGAGCGGTACTCGCTGACTGCGCTGCGTTCGTGTGGCAACGCCAGCTGCGCAGCAGGTCACGTCGCCAGCACCTCCGGTGCCGCGGCCTCCGCGACCTTCCCGGCTGCGCCCAAGTCGACGCCGACCCCGACGCCCAGCTCGACGCCCACGAAGAGTGGCGGAAGCGGGGGCAATGGCTCGGGTGGTGGAGGCAGTAGCTCGCTCGGATCGATCACGACCGGTACAGGCCATGGCGGCACCGTCGATCTCGGCTCGGCCGGCAAGGGCGGCAAGATCAGCAGTCAGCTTCCCGCGGCGTCGAGCGGCGGCCTTCCGTCGGTGCAGGCGCCGCCGCTGCCGGGCGCGCAGGTCTCGATCCGCCCGCTCGACCCCGGTGCGAAACCCGGCAAGATCAGCTACCCGAAGCCGTTGATCGCTCACAAGGCTTCCGACCAGAGCATCGTGCACGACATCAAGAACGGGCTGACCGGGGCGCCACTGTGGCGCGGAGTCGCGGCGGCAGCGGTGCTGATTCTGATCGCGGTCCACCTCCGTGCCTGGGTCTCGCGCACCGAGCTTTACTACTGAGCGCGAAGTCAAAAGCGGATCCCCGCTCAATCAAAGGCGAAACCCGCAACCACCAGGGCGGCGGCTGCAGCCCGGGGCGCTTTTCGCTGCGCTGTTGCGTCAAGCGGTCGCAAATCAACCTGTGTGGGGGTCTTGAGGGGTTGATTTGTGACCTCGTGACGCAACGGGCGAGATCAAGGCGTCCGAAGCGGCGGCTGCGCCCAGGTTGTTGCGCCTTTTGCTTTTGACCGAAGGCTTAACCCCAGCAGGCTTCTACCACTGCGGTGAGCAGCCTGACCGCGCCCGCTTTGTCGAGCGGCTCGTTGCCGTTGCCACACTTCGGTGACTGAACGCATGACGGGCAACCGGTCGCGCACTCGCAGCTCGCGATGGCATCTCGCGTCGCGGTGAGCCACTGCTCCGCGCGGTCGTAGGCGCGCTCGGCGAAGCCCGCGCCGCCCGCGTGGCCGTCGTAGACGAAGACGGTCGGCGCTTCGGTGTCGGGATGGAATGCGGTCGACACCCCGCCGACGTCCCAGCGGTCGCACGTAGCGACCAGGGGCAGCAGGCCGATCGACGCGTGCTCCGCCGCGTGCGCGGCACCTGGGAGGTCGCGTGCATCGATCGCGGCACGCGACAGCAGCTCGCCATCGATGGTCCACCAGGCCGCCTGAGTACGTAGGTCGCGAGGCGGCAGGTCGAGCGGCTCTTCGCCGAGCACCTCGCCAGATCCGAGCCGCCGCCGCAGGAACGACACGACTTGGTTGGTCACGTCGACCGTTCCCAGATGCAGCGCGACACCGTCGTACGCCGCGGAGCGCCGGGTGTCGACGATCCGGATGTCGGTCACCTCGCGTGCGGAGGTGTTCCAGTCGGGGTTGTCGGCCTCCACCAGCGCGACCCCGGCCTCAAGATCGAGATCCGCGACGACGTACGTCGCGCCCTGGTGGAGGTAGACGGCACCCGGATGGACCATCACGTGAGATGTTCCCGCGTCGACTGTGCCGAGCAGGCGTCCGGTGCCGACCTCGCAGATCCGCACCGGCGGTCCACCGGTGCCACGCAGGTCGGCCAGGTCTGTCGCACGCTCACGGGCCGTCCAGTACCACCCGGTCGGCCGGCGGCGCAGCAGGCCGTCCGCGACGAGAGTGTCGACGACCCCGGGTGCAGCGGGACCGAATATCGCCAGATCCGAATCGGTCAACGGCAGCTCGGCGGCGGCGGCGGCCAGATGCGGTCCGAGGACGTGGGGGTTGTCGGGATCGAGCACGGCCGCCTCGACCGGGTGGCCGAACACTGCGTCCGGGTGATGGACGAGATAGGTGTCGAGCGGGTCATCACGGGCGATCAGCACGGCGAGCGCATCTCGGCCGTCGCGTCCCGCGCGACCGGCCTGCTGCCACAGCGACGCGTGCGTTCCCGGCCACCCGGCGATGAGCACTGCGTCGAGTCCGCTGACATCGACGCCGAGCTCCAGCGCGTTCGTGCTCGCGAGTCCGAGCAGCTCGCCGTCGTGGAGGGCGCGTTCGAGGTCGCGGCGGTCCTCCGCGAGATAGCCGGCCCGGTAGGCCGCGACGCGCTCGACCAGCTCCGGAGCCGCCTCCTCCAACGCACGTCTCGCACCGAGCGACACGGTCTCCGCGGCTCGCCGCGACCGGACGAACGCGACGGTGCGAACGCCTTCGACGACGAGGTCCGCGAGGATGCTCGCCGCCTCCACAGTCGCGGGCCGCCGGACCGGTGCGCCGTTCTCTCCGGTCACCTCGGTGAGCGGTGGCTCCCACAGCGCGATATCGACCGCGCCGCGCGGGGATCCGTCGTCGATCACCTCCGACGCGGTCGCGCCGGTCAGTCTCAGCGCGGTCGTCCCGGGGTCGCTGACTGTCGCCGAGGCCAGCACGAAGACCGGGTCCGAGCCGTAGTGGTTGGCGATGCGACGCAGTCGGCGCAGGACCTGCGCGACATGCGAGCCGAACACCCCGCGGTAGTGGTGGCACTCGTCAACCACGACGAACTGAAGCCGGCGCATGGTCGGCGCCCAGCGTGCGTGGGACGGCAGGACCCCGTGGTGGAGCATGTCGGGGTTGGTCAGCACGAGGTCGGCGTGCCGGCGGGCCCAGTCGCGTTCCTCCATCGGGGTGTCCCCGTCGTATGTCGCCGCTCGGACCTTCTCGAGCTCGAGGCGCGTGATCGCACGCAGCTGGTCGGAGGCGAGCGCCTTGGTGGGTGCGATGTAGAGCGTCGCGCCGGACCCGGCCGCGGCGGCCGTCAGTGCAGGCAGCAGGTAGCACAGAGACTTGCCCGACGCCGTGCCCGTCGCCACCACCACAGACTGCCCGGACCAGGCGAGGTCAGCCGCTGCGGCCTGGTGTGTCCACGGTGAGCCGATGCCGTTGCGCCGCAAAGCCGCCACGAGATCGGGATTCACCCATTCGGGCCAGTCGGCTCGCCTGCCGGAGCGTGCATCGAGTCGCTCGACGTGCGTCACCCGGGCATGGCGCGCCGCGGGTCCGGCAGCGCCGGACCGCAGCAGAAGATTGAGGGGGCCAGCCACGTTCAGCGAGTGTGCCAGCGGGGTATGACGCCGGCGCGACCGCGGCACAAGTCACGGTCGTCGTTACGGCGCGAGCGCGAGGTGATGGTTGGATGGTGGTGCACTGGAAGCTGCACCGTGACGGGCCGTTGGAGGCAGATGTGGATCCCGACCTTTCGGTAGCGATCAGGTCGGAAGGTGATCGCACAGTGGTTGCGGTCAGCGGCGAGATCGACGTCTACACCGCGCCGAAGCTGCGCGAGCACCTCATTGACCTGGTTGCGGGTGGGCAGTACCACCTCATCGTCGACCTCGAAGCGGTCGACTTCCTCGACTCGACCGGGCTCGGTGTCCTCGTCGGCGGGCTCAAGCGGGTACGCACGCATGACGGCTCGCTGCAGCTGGTCTGCAGTCAGGACCGAATCCTGAAGATCTTCCGGATCACCGGCCTTACCAAGGTTTTCGCGATCCACGCGAACATCGACGAGGCTCTGGCGGCGTCTGCCTCCTAGGCAGTTTCATGGCCACCATCGATGTGCGGCTGTCCCCGCTGACGGCCCACGTCCGGACTGCCCGCCTCATTGCGCTTGCCGTGGCTCGCAGGTCGCGCGTCGATGAGGATTTGCTCGACGAGGTGCGCCTTGCGGTCGGGGAGACCTGTTCTCGGGCCGTCGGGGTCCACATCGCGCAGGGCTACGACGAGCCCATCCAGCTGCGGCTGTCCGACGACCACGGCCACTTCACTATCGAGGTCGTCAACCGCGGCACGCTCGCTGATGACCCGACGCAATCGATGGATCTGGTCGAGGCCTCGACTCGCGCGCTCGCGGACGGCTTACCGGATACCGCGCTCGACGAGGTCGACACCATGCCCGCGGGTTTCGGCCTCGCGGTGGTGAGCGGGCTGGTCGAGGACCTGTTCGTGACCAACGACGGCGAGCAGACCACCGTCCGGATGAGCTGGCCGGTCGTCTCCGTGGGCACCGAGGCCCTCGGCCGGCTGAGCGCGGGCTGAGCGCGGGCTGGGCGCGATGACGACCGGTCTCTGACGCCCTTTCAGAAAGCGGCGGGGCGTCGTCACCCGGGCGACCCGCTCCTACTACACTCTGCCCGCTACTACCTACACACTGCCCGCTACTACCTGCGCGTCCATGTCCTGCGCCGTTGGTGTCTTGGATCGGATGCCTCACGCCAATAGTCGTCGATTCGAAGGACGCTGATGTCCCCGCTTGCGCTGCACGTCCCGGCTGCCGCTCTGCAGTCAGCCCCGGCCAACCCGGCCTCGCTGACGCACAACGATCTCGGCATCGTGGCGGTGATCGCCGTACTCGCGGTGTTCGCCCTCGGGGTCTCGGCCTACTTCGCCCGCGAAGTGATGGCCTTTGACACCGGTACGCCGAAGATGCAGGAGATCTCCAAGGCGGTGCAGGAAGGCGCGGCCGCCTACATCAAGCGGCAGTTCACCACTGTCGCGCCGTTCGCGGTGATCATCTTCGCGCTGCTGTTCATCCTGCCTGCCGACACCACCGGCTCGAAGATCGGTCGCTCGGTCTTCTTCCTGGTGGGCGCGTCGTTCTCGGCGTTCGTCGGCTGGGCGGGCATGACGCTGGCCACTCGGGCCAACGTCCGCACTGCTGCGGCCGCACAGGCGTCGGGCGCCAAGGCCGCGACGCGCGTGGCGTTCCGCTCTGGTGGAACAGTCGGCATGCTTACGGTCGGCCTGGGTCTGCTCGGCGCGAGCGTCGTGACGCTGATCTTCAAGACCCACGCGCCCCAGGTGCTCGAGGGCTTCGGCTTCGGCGCCGCGCTGCTCGCGATGTTCATGCGAGTCGGCGGCGGCATCTTCACCAAGGCGGCCGACGTCGGCGCCGACCTCGTCGGCAAGGTCGAGCAGGGCATCCCCGAGGATGACGCGCGTAACGCCGCGACGATCGCCGACAACGTCGGTGACAACGTCGGCGACTGCGCAGGCATGGCGGCCGACCTGTTTGAGTCCTACGCCGTGACGCTCGTCGCCTCGCTGCTCCTGGGCCAGGTGGCTTTCGGTCGCGATGGTCTCGTGCTCCCGCTGCTCATTCCCGCCGTCGGAGTTCTCACCGCCATCCTCGGCGTACTGGTGACCCGGCCGCGCGACGGTGACCGCAACGGCCTCACCGCGATCAACCGTGGCTTCTTCATCTCCGCCTTTGCCGCGGCAGTCCTCACCTCGATCGTGAGCTTGGTCTTCCTGCCGTCTTCCTTCGCGAAGCTGCCGCTGAGTCTCGGCACCGCGGCTCACCCCAACGCGATCAGCCAGCAGATCCACGGACTTGGCGGCAACCCCCGGGTCATGGCGATTCTCGCTGTGCTCGTCGGGCTGGTGCTGGCCAGTGCAATCCAGATGCTGACCGGCTACTTCACCGAGGTTGAGCGCAAGCCCGTACAGGACATCGGTCGGGCGTCGTTGACCGGTGCGGCCACTGTCATCCTCGGCGGTATCTCGATCGGTCTCGAGTCGGCGGTCTACTCCGCCGTCCTGATCGGTGGCGCGGTCTACGTCGCGTTCCTGCTCGGCCACGGCGTCGTTGTCCTCTCGCTGTTCGCGGTGGCTCTTGCCGGCACCGGCCTGCTGACCACCGTCGGCGTCATCGTCGCGATGGACACGTTCGGTCCGATCTCCGACAATGCCCAGGGCGTTGCGGAGATGTCCGGTGAGATCAGCCCGGAAGGCGCGGAGGTGCTCACCGCGCTCGACGCAGTGGGCAACACGACCAAGGCGATCACCAAGGGCATCGCTATTGCGACTGCCGTGTTGGCAGCCACGGCGCTGTTCGGTGCGTTCGCCACCGCGGTCGGCGGCGACGGCAGCGTCGGCATCACCCTCAACGTCGCGAAGCCCAACGTGCTGTTCGGGTTGATCATCGGTGCATCTGTTGTGTTCTTGTTCTCCGGATTGGCAGTCAGTGCCGTAGCGCGCGCGGCCGGCCGCGTGGTCATCGAGGTGCGGGACCAGTTCCGCAACAACCCCGGGATCATGGATGGCACGGTCCGGCCGGACTACGCGCGAGTGGTCGACATCTGCACGCGTGACTCGCTGCGTGAGCTGGCGACGCCAGGTCTGCTCGCCGTGCTCGCACCGATCGCCACTGGGTTCTGGCTCGGCTACGAGCCGCTCGGGGCCTACCTTGCAGGGGCGATTGCTGCGGGCGTGCTGATGGCGATCTTCCTGGCCAACTCCGGTGGCGCCTGGGACAACGCGAAGAAGCTCGTCGAGGACGGCAACTACGGCGGCAAGGGGTCCGAGGCCCACGAGGCGACCGTCATCGGTGACACGGTCGGCGACCCGTTCAAGGACACCGCCGGTCCGGCGCTCAACCCGCTGATCAAGGTCATGAACCTTGTCGCGCTGCTGATCGTGCCGACCGTCGTCAAGTACGGCGTGAACGGTCCGCACCACAACACCGCGGTGCGGGTTGTCGTCGGTGTCATCTCTGTCGGCCTGATTGTCGGCGCGGTGATCATCAGCAAGCGCCGCGTGGTCGACATGGCGGGCACCGCCGAAAAGGTTGACGCCTGACCCTCTTAGCCATGTCGCCGGCGGTCAGTTGACCGCCGGCGAGCTGGTTGGGCAGGCATCATCGTTGTGATGAGCCAGCTCTCGCTGTTCGGCGCGATGGCGCGCGAGCCTGCGCTGTCCGACGTCGAGGGCTTGCTCGCCGGCAACGGCCAGGTCGTGCGGCGGGCGGATGCGGCGCGGGTGTCAGTCGTCCTCTCCGAGGAGTGGCGGGTGGCTGCGCTGGCCGGCGAGATGCACGCTGCGCTCGGAATGGAAGCTGAGATCGGACCTGCCGAGGCCGGAATGACGGTGGGTACGCCGTGGCTCGGCGAGCTCCGCGCGACAGCCGATGCGTGGTTCCGCGGAGCCGTGAAATGCCCGCCGGCAGGCTGGACGCTCGACGGGTCGCGGTTGCGCTGGTGGTGTCTGGCGTCGGGGTGGTCGGCGAGCGGCATGTATAGCCTGGCCCTCGGTGCCAACGACGAGCACGCGTGGCTCGCAGTTGGGTCGGCGTTGTCCGCAGTCGGTGTCCCGGGAGTGCTCGTCGGACCTCGTGCTGATGGCCCGGCGTACCGAATCGTGGGTCGTCGCCGACTCACACGATTGGTCGAGCTGATCGGCGACCGACCCGAGGGCGTACCGCAGAATGCTTGGCCGGAACCATGACCGGATTGATGAGGAAGGACTCGAGTGGCTAACGACACTGACGAGCTCGTCGACGGTGATGGCCGTCGTCGGCTGGTCATCGTCGAGTCACCGGCCAAGGCGCGCACCATCGCGGGGTACCTCGGTGACGGATACGTCGTCGAGTCTTCGATCGGACACATCCGCGACCTGCCTGGCGCGGCGTCGGAGATGCCGGCAGACCAGAAGCACCTCTGGACGACGTACGGAATCGACGTCGACAACGGCTTCGCCCCGGTCTACGTCGTCAACGCCGACAAGAAGCAACAGGTAGCCAAGCTCAAGGCAGCACTGAAGAACGTCGACGAGCTGCTCCTCGCGACGGATGAGGACCGCGAGGGCGAGGCCATCGCGTGGCACCTGCTCGAGGTCCTCAAGCCGCGAGTCCCGGTTCGCCGGATGGTCTTCCACGAGATCACCCCTGCCGCGATCCGGGATGCGGTGGCCAGCCCGCGTGACATCGACCGCGCCCTGGTCGACGCGCAGGAGACCCGACGCATCGTCGACCGGCTCTACGGCTACGGCGTATCGCCGGTGCTGTGGAAGAAGGTCATGCCGCGGCTTTCGGCCGGCCGTGTGCAGTCGGTGGCCACTCGACTGCTCGTCGAGCGGGAGCGCGATCGGATCCGATTCCGTTCGGCGGACTACTGGGACCTCGAGGGCACCTTCGAGACCGGTGTCGCGCCGAAGGTCCCGGGTGACCCGACCCGGTTCGACGCGAAGCTGGTGTCGGTCGACGGCAAGCGCATCGCCACGGGCTCGAGCTTCGACGAGTCCGGCCAGCTGACGAAGAGCGATGTCGTTCATCTCAACGAGGACGCCGCGGTCTCGCTGGCCGCGCGGCTGTCCGACTCGGACTTCTCCGTGCGCTCGGTCGAGGAGAAGCCGTACCGCAAGCGCCCTTCCGCGCCGTTCATGACGAGCACGCTGCAGCAGGAGGGCAGCAAGAAGCTGCGGCTCACTGCGCGGTTGGTCATGTCGCTCGCGCAACGGCTGTATGAGAACGGCTACATCACCTATATGCGAACCGACTCGACGACGCTCTCGCAGACCGCGCTCAACGCGGCGCGGGCACAGGCCCGCGAGCTGTACGGCGCCGACTACGTGCCGGACCAGCCGCGCACCTATGACCGCAAGGTGAAGAACGCCCAGGAGGCGCACGAGGCGATCCGTCCCGCCGGAGACTCCTTCCGCACTCCGGCGTCGGTGCGCGCCGAGCTCGGCAACGACGAGTACCGGCTCTACGAGCTGATCTGGCAGCGCACGGTCGCCTCGCAGATGGCGGACGCGGTCGGACAGACGGTCACCGTTCGGGTTGGCGGGATCGCCGTTGCGGCAGCCGGTGCCGTCGCCGGCGAGGACGCTGAGTTCTCCGCGAGCGGGACGATCATCACGTTCCCCGGGTACCAACGGGCGTACGCCGAAGCGGTCGACGACGACGCCGCCGACGCCGACGACCGCGAGACGCGGCTCCCACAGGTTGTCGAGGCGCAGGCGCTGACGGCGTCCGCGATCGAGCCGAAGTCGCACTCGACGTCCCCGCCGGCCCGGTACACCGAGGCGAGCCTCGTGGCGAAGCTCGAGGAGCTGGGCATCGGCCGGCCGTCCACGTATGCCTCGATTCTCGGCACGATCCAGGACCGGGGCTACGTCTTCAAGCGAGGCACTGCTCTCGTTCCGTCATTCACGGCGTTCGCCGTCGTCGGGCTGCTCGAGCAGTACTTCGGCCGGCTCGTGGACTACGGGTTCACCGCAGCCATGGAGGATGACCTCGACGGCATCGCGAGTGGCACGACGCGATCCACCGAATGGCTGACTCGCTTCTACTTCGGTGACGACACGTCGACAGCCGAGGACCCGCATGGTCTCAAAGAGCTCGTGGGCGACCGGCTGGGCGACATCGATGCGCGCGAGGTCAACTCGCTGCCAATCGGTGTGGCCGAGGACGGGGAGGCCGTCGTCGCGCGGGTGGGCCGCTACGGCCCGTACGTGCAGAAGGGCGACCTCCGCGCGAGCATCCCCGACGACATGCCGCCGGACGACCTCACGGTCGAGCGAGCGATGTCGCTGCTCGAGAAGACCAGCGACGAGCGGCTGCTCGGCCAGGATCCTGAGACCAGCGAGCCGATCCTGGTGCGCACCGGTCGGTACGGGCCCTACGTCACGACCCAGCCGCTCGACGGCGGCGAGATCCGTACCGCGTCGCTGTTCAAGGACATGGACGTCGAGTCGGTGACGCTTGAGGATGCGATCCGGCTGCTGTCGCTGCCGCGGTCGCTCGGCGCCGACCCGGCGAACGGTGAGGAGATCACCGCACAGAACGGCCGATACGGCCCGTATGTGAAGCGAGGCACTGACTCGCGGTCGATCGAGTCCGAGGCAGCGTTGTTCACGGTCACGCTCGACGAGGCGCTTGCACTGCTCGCCCAGCCCAAGTTGCGGGGCCGGCAGGCAGCGGCGGCGCCGCTGCGCGAGCTCGGAAACGACCCGTCGAGCGGCAAGCCCATGGTGGTCCGCGAAGGCCGGTTCGGTCCGTACGTGACAGACGGCGAGACGAACGCGTCGCTGCGCAAGGGCGATGGCATCGAGTCGCTCACCGCGGAGCGAGGCGCCGAGCTGCTGGCCGAGCGCCGAGCCGCTGGTCCGGCAAAGAAGACGGCCCGCCGTGCACCCGCCAAGAGGGCGCCCGCCAAGAAGACCGCCGCAAAGAAGACCGCCGCAAAGAAGACTGCCGCAAAGAAAGCTGCAGCGAAGAAGAAGGCCTAAAGGCAAAGGCGCAACAACCAGGGAGGCGGCTCCCTTCGTTGATCACGTTGCGCCGCTCGGTTGCGTCGATCCCAGATCTTCCGCCGCGAGGGCGGCCATTCGGTCATCTATGACCACATACCTGCCCTCGCGTCGCATTCGGACCGCATCGGGGGAGACCAAGTGGCCCGAAGCGGCGGCTGTCCCCTGGTTGTTGCGGGTTTTGACTTTGACCTTCGGCACCGACGTATCGGGTCGATAGCGTGTGTGCGCTATGCCACGACCACGTCGGCTGTTCCGTAACGGGGCACATGTGCGCGGTCTCGGCGAGGTCGCGGCGGCGCCGCCTCGCGAGCGCGAGCTTCGCACCGTGCTGGCGATCCGGCCGTTCCGCATGCTCTGGATCTCACTTTCGCTGTCGAGCCTCGGCGACTGGCTCGGCTTCCTCGCGACCACGTCCCTGGCGTACCAGCTGACCACGTCGTACTCCCACCAGCTCTATGCCGTAGCGGGTGTCATCTTCGTGCGGCTGCTTCCCGCCGTCGTGATCGGGCCGGTCGCCGGAGCGTTCGCCGATCGCGTCAATCGGCGTACGACGATGGTGATCACGGACTTGTTGCGGTTCTTGTTGTTCTTGTCGATCCCATTGCATCTGACGTTGTGGTGGCTGTTCGTCGCGACGTTCCTGATCGAGTGCAACAGCCTGTTCTGGATCCCGGCTAAGGAAGCATCGATTCCCAACCTCGTCCCGCGGGAGCGGCTCGAGACCGCCAACCAGCTCAGCCTCGTGACGACGTACGGCTTCGGTGCGGTCGCCGCCGCGCTGTTCACCGCGTTGTCCTTCGTGAACCGGGTCCTCGCGCACAACTTCCACTGGTTCCGCACCAACCCGATCAACCTCGCGCTCTACATCGACGCCCTGACCTTCCTCGTGTCGGCGATCACGATCATCAATCTGCGCGAGATCTCCGGGGCGCGCCCTTCAAGCGACCCCGAGAAGGCGCACGGCGAGCAGGTCGGGCTGTGGCAGTCGATCACCGAGGGGATCCGATTCCTGGCCCAGCATCCCTGGCTCAAGGGACTCATCCTCGGGATCAGCGGGGCGACCGGTGCGGGTGCCGCGGTCATCGGGCTGTCGCAGGCATTTGCCGTCGACCTCAAGGGTGGCGAGGCGGCCTACGGCACGCTGTTCGGCACCGTCTTCGTCGGACTCGCCGCGGGCATGTTCCTCGGACCGCGTGTGATCGGCAGCCTGTCCCGTCGACGCGTTGTCGGCCTCGGAATCATTGCCAGCGGCATCACGCTGTCGATCGACGCGGTCCTGCCCAACTTGGCGCTTGCCATCCTTGCCACGGCGGGCATGGGGTTCTGGGCCGGGCTGGTGTGGGTCGTTTCGCTGACGCTGGTCGGCTCTGAGGTCAGCGATGAGCTGCGTGGCAGGACGTTCGCATTCATCTACAACCTGATGCGGCTTGTGCTGCTCGCGATGGTCGTTGCCGCCCCCGCCTCCGCAGGTTTGATCGGGCAGCACGTGGTCGTTGTCTCCGATGCGAGGATTCGTCTCGACGGAGTGACGATCACGTTGTTCGCCGCGGGACTGCTGTCGGTGCTGCTCGGCGTCATCTCCTACCGGCTGATGGACGACCGCCCAGACGTGCCGCTGCGTGCCGACCTCTACGCCGTCGTGCGGCGACACAAGCCCCAGCTCGGTCGCGGCACCGAGGCCGGGCTGTTCATCGCGTTCGAGGGCGGCGAAGGAGCCGGCAAGTCCACCCAGGTGCAGCTGTTAGCCGAAGACCTGCGGGCAAGTGGCTACGAGGTGATCGTCACCTTCGAGCCGGGCGCGACCGCGATCGGCGCCCGGCTTCGTCAGGTCCTGTTGGACCGCCAGTCCGCCGAGCTGAGCCCGGTCGCGGAGGCGCTGCTGTACGCCGCGGATCGCGCCCAACACGTCTCCGAGGTCGTGCGACCTGCGCTGGAGCGTGGCGCGGTCGTCATCACCGATCGCTACATCGACTCGTCGCTGGCATATCAGGGGGCCGGGCGGGCGCTGCCCGAGGGCGAGGTTCGGCGGCTGTCGACGTGGGCGTCCGCTGCGTTGCTTCCCGACCTCACCGTCGTACTCGATGTCGCGCCCGAGGTCGGACTGCGCCGCCGCGGTGGACCCTCGGATCGGCTCGAGGACGAGAGTGTGGCGTTCCACCGCCGGGTGCGCGCGATGTTCTTACAGCTGGCGGCGCACGGCCGGGATCGCTATCTCGTGCTCGACGCGACCGGCGAAGCCGACCAGATCCAGATCGCGGTCCGCCAGCGGCTCGCGGTGCTGCTGTCGAAGGTCACTTCGACCGCCGCCACGAGCGCCAAGCGAAGGTCGCGAGCCCGTGATGCCGCCGGAGCTCCGAAGTGAGCGTCTTCGACGATCTCGTCGGTCAGGACCGGGTCGTGGCGCAGCTGACCGGTGCGGTCGCGGCAGCGCGCGAGGTGATCGCCGGCGGCGAGGGTGTCGGGATGACACATGCCTGGTTGTTCACGGGGCCGCCGGGGTCGGGCCGCTCGGTGGCGGCGCGCGCTTTCGGTGCGGCGCTGCAGTGTCCGGACGGGGGTTGCGGCACCTGTCATGAATGTCGCACCGCGATGGTCGGAAGCCACGCGGACATCGAGATCGTCACCCCGACCGGGCTGTCCTACAGCGTCGCTGAGACTCGTGCACTGGTAGCCCGCTGTGCGCTCGCTCCGACGCGTGGACGGTGGCAGGTCACGATCGTCGAGGACGCCGACCGTTTCACCGAGCAGGCGCTCAACGCGTTGCTCAAGGCTCTCGAAGAGCCTCCGCCGCGCGGCGTGTGGTTGTTGTGCGCGCCGTCAGCCGACGACCTGCTGCCGACGATCCGCTCGCGCTGCCGGGTGGTCCCGCTGCGGGTTCCGCCGTACGACGCCGTCGCGGCGTACCTCGCGTCGGAGGGTATCGACGCCGACATGGCCGGGTTCGCCGCGCGAGCGGCCCAGGGGCACATCGGCCGGGCGAGGCGGCTCGCGACCGATCACGAGGCCTCCGCCCGGCGGCGCGAGGTGCTCACGGTGCCGATGCAGGTCTCCTCTGTCGGCGGTTGCTTCGCGGCAGCTGCCTCGCTCGTCGACGCCGCCAAGGCCGAGGCGGTCTCTGTCAGCGAGCTGCTGGACTCCGACGAGAAGTCTGCGTTGCGGCAGTCCTACGGCGACACCGGCGAACCGGGGATGGTGAAGCCGCGAGGGGTCGCCGGCGCGATCTCCGAGCTCGAGAAGCGGCAGCGCTCCCGCGCGACGCGGACCCAGCGCGACGTGCTTGACCGTGCACTTGTCGACCTGGCGGCGTTCTATCGGGACGTTCTCGTGCTGCAGCTGGGGGCAGACGTCGACCTGATCAACACCGATCTCGTCGCGTCGCTACGAGAGCTCGCGGCCGCCGACGGGCCGGAGGCGACGCTGCGTCGAATCCAGGCGATCCTCGACGCGCGTGAGGCCATCGACGGGAACGTCGCGCCCCTGCTGGCTGTGGAGGCGATGTGCGTCACGCTCCGCGTGCCATAGATACTGCGCTTCCAGCGCCCATACGCTCGTAGCAGAGCGCCGATTCGTGGCGCGTTGCTGAGGAGCCCGCCATCCGCACCACGACCGCAGCTTTGGTCGCCGTCCTTGTCGGCGGCTCCTCACTTGTCGGGTGCTCCGCCGTGGGCTCGTCCTCCTCGCCGGCGCCGTCGGTGACGACCGCGACCACGCTTTCGCCGAGCCGCAACGGCTCGGTGACTCTCGCGACGTACAAGCGCCAGCACCTTGCCTGGCACTCCTGTCACGACGGGCTGCAGTGCTCGACGCTTCTCGTGCCTGAGATCTACACGAAGCCGGCGGGACGAAAGCTTCACATCGCCGTTATCCGCGAGAAGGCGAGTGGTAAGTCGCAGGGGTCGCTGATCGTGAACCCCGGTGGCCCTGGTGCTTCCGGTGTCGACTTCGTCGTGCAGGCGTCGGACGTCTTCAAGCAGCTCACGACGCACTTCGACCTGGTGTCGTTCGATCCGCGCGGGGTCGGTGCGTCCGATCCGATCCGCTGTCTGAGCTCCAAGCAGCTCGACACGTACGTGAACCTCAACCCGGATCCGACGACTCCGGCGCAGCAGGCCACCGTGATCAAGGCGAGCAAGCAGTTCGCCGACGCCTGCTACCGCCGCAACGGCAACTACCTCGAACACGTCGGCACCAAGGACCAGGCGCGTGACATGGATGTGCTGCGCGCCGTCCTCGGAGACAAGAAGCTGACCTACTACGGCGCGTCGTACGGCACCTACCTCGGTGCGAAGTACGCCGAGCTGTTCCCGACGCACATCCGGGCGATGGTGCTCGACGGTGCTCTCAACCCCGACGAGTCATCGACGGCCGCGAACCTCGTACAGGCGACCGGGTTCGAGACCGACCTGGGCGACTTCATGGCGTTCTGCGTGCACTCGGGGCACTGCCCGTTCGGGTCGACCGACAGTGCGGCGATGAGCGGGCTCAACGCGATGATCGCGCAGGTCACCGCACACCCGCTCACCTCGAGCGGGCGCGTCGTCGGCGCAGGTGAGCTGTTCGAAGGCTTGGCCGCGGGGCTCTACTCGACCAGTGACTGGTCGGAGCTGCAGACCGTGCTCGGAGCCGCCAAGGATGGCAACGGCGCCGGAGTGCTGTTGTTCGCGGACTCGCTGACCGAGCGGAACAACAACGGCACGTACAGCAATCTCATCGAGTCGAACATGGCGATCAACTGCATCGACCGCCCCGCACCACAGTCTGTGTCGGCGTACGAGAAGAACGCCGCGAAGTTCGCGAAGGTCGCACCGCATTTCGGTGCTGCCATCGAGTACGGATCCCTGCCCTGTGCGTTCTGGCGGGTGCCGCCCGTCGAGCCGACACATGCGGTGAGCGCTCCCGGCGCGCCCCCGATCCTGGTGATCGGCACGACGCGGGATCCGGCGACACCTTTCGTGTGGGCGCAGGCTCTGGCGCAGCAGCTGTCCTCCGGAGTACTGCTGACCCACGACGGGGACGGCCACACTGCTTACATCGACAGGGACGCCTGTGTGGACGCCGCCGTGTCGGCCTACGTGCTGCGTCTGCAGCCGCCAAAGGCCGGAACTGTCTGCCACTAGGCCGTGATGGGTCCGGCTAGACTTTCCGCCGTTGCGCCGCCCGCGGCGCACGCCGCCTTAGCTCAGTCGGTAGAGCGATTCACTCGTAATGAATAGGTCTGGAGTTCGATTCTCCAAGGCGGCTCCACTTGTCCGGCGCAAAGCGGTTGGTTCAACCGCAGTCGCCGCCGCAGCATCGCCCGTCTCCGCCGACCGCCGACAGCTCGAGGTCACGGATGCCCTCGAGATCGGGGCGGTCGTCGCTGAGGACGGTGTATATCTCCCACGGTTCCGCGCCGGGCCCGCTGACCCAGACCTTGTCCTGCACGGCATAGCAACAGGTCGTTCCGTCTTCCACGTCCGTGGTCAGCCCGACGTCCGAGAGGCGTCGGGTTGCGCTCGCGACGTCATCCGCGCTGGCAACCTCGACACCGAGATGGTCCATCACCGTGGGGTCGCCGGGGGCGCCCTCGAGGAGCACGAGCTTCAGCGGCGGCTCGGCGATCGCGAAGTTGGCGTAGCCCGGTCGCCGTTTCGCGGGCGTGGCGTCGAAGAGCTTGCTGTAGAAGTCGACGGCCGCGTCGAGGTCGGCGACGTGAAGGGCGAGCTGTACGCGTGACATGTGTACTCCAAGGTTGCGGAATGCCTAGATTGCGCCTTGATTCGATCTCTGTCAATATAGACAGGTGTCGAAACAGTCGCAAGCCGATGAGACCGCCTGCTGCTCGCCGATCGGGATCGAGGCGATGAGCGCCGACCAGGCCGATCGGATTTCCGCGTTGTTGAAGGCGCTCGCCGATCCGGTGCGGCTGCGGTTGATGTCGCTGATCGCGGCGGCCGGTGAGACGTGCGTCTGCGACCTGACCGGTCCGTTCGAGGTGTCGCAGCCGACGATCAGCCATCACCTCAAGGTGCTGCGAGAGTCCGGCCTGGTCAGCAGCGAGCGTCGCGGCACGTGGATCTACTACCGCGTCGAGCGCGAGGCGCTCGACGCGGTCGGCACCTTGTTCAGCCGGGCGGGCGTCGGCGTCTGATGGCCATGAACCTCCCGCGTCGCGCGCTGGCGGAGTTCCTCGGCACGGGACTGCTCGTCACGGTCGTGGTCGGCTCGGGGATTGCCGCGCAGCGCCTTTCCACCGATCACGGCCTGCAGCTGTTCGAGAACGCGGTCGTGACTGCCGCGGCTCTTCCCGTACTGATCCTGGCCCTCGGCCCGGTCAGCGGCGGCCACTTCAACCCTGTCGTCTCAGTGATCGACTGGTTGCTCGGTCGTCGTCGTGGCAGCGGCATCCGGGGCCGAGACGTCCTTGTGTATCTCGGCGCACAGGTGGGTGGCGCGATCTGCGGCGCGCTGCTCGCGAACGCGATGTTCGCGGTGCCGGCAGGCTTCTCGAGCCACCACCGCAGCAACCCGCACCTGTGGCTCGGAGAGGTGGTTGCGACGGCGGGATTGGTGCTGCTGATCGTCAGCCTCGCGCGCAGTGACAACAGCCGTCAGACGCCCTGGGCCGTCGGGGCCTACATCGGAGCGGCGTACTGGTTCACCTCCTCTACCTCGTTCGCCAACCCCGCGGTGACGGTGGGACGCGCCTTCAGCAACACCTTCGCCGGGATTGCACCGTCGTCGACCCCGGGCTTCGTCGTCGCGCAGGTTGCGGGTGGCCTGGTCGGTCTTGCCTTGATCGTCGCGCTCTATCCGGCTCCGGGACGCGGTGCCGAGAACGTCGTCGTCCCTGTCGAGGCGTCCTCGTGACCACAATGTGGGTATGACGCAGCCGCACTACAAGGAGCCCGGGTGGTTCACCCGGCACGTCTTCAACGCCACCGTCGAGGTGTTTACCCGGCTCGGTTTGTCTGTGTGGGGGTCGCGTGTGCTCGAAGTACGCGGCCGCACGAGTGGTGAGCCCCGGCGTACGCCGGTGAACCTGCTGACTGTCGATGGCGTGCAGTACCTCGTGGCGCCTCGAGGTGAGACGCAGTGGGTTCGCAATCTCCGCTCTGCCGGCGATGGAGTGCTGTTGATCGGCCGGCGTCGGCAGGGCTTCACCGCAACCGAGCTCGCCGACGAGGACAAGCCGGCGGTGCTCCGCGCGTACCTCAAACGTTGGAAGGCGGAGGTCGGCGTCTTCTTCGACGGCGTTGATGCCAACTCGCCGGACGCCGAGGTCGACCGGATCGCTTCACGGCATCCGGTCTTTCGCATCGCAACCTCTGCATAACCCTCACGGCCTAGGCTCGGCGCAGTGAGAGGTACGCCGCAGCTCGGCCCGCAGGCCCGCGAGGACGCATGGAAGGCGCTGGATGGCGGCTCCTTCGATGTCCTCGTCGTTGGCGGCGGCGTCACAGGCTGCGGGGTCGCCCTGGATGCCGCGACGCGAGGCATGTCCACCGCGCTCGTTGAGGCACGTGACATCGGCAGCGGCACATCGTCGCGGTCGAGCAAGCTGTTTCACGGCGGCCTGCGCTATCTGGAGCAGATGGACTTCGGCCTGGTCCGCGAAGCGCTCAAGGAACGCGATCTCGTGCTGACCCGCCTCGCGCCGCACCTCGTGCGGCCGGTGTCGTTCCTGTATCCCCTGACGCGATACGGCTGGGAGCGCGGGTACGTCGGCGCGGGGCTTGCGCTGTACGACGCGATGGGCGGCTCGCGTGCCCTGCCCCGCCACCGGCACCTCACTCGCCGCGGCGCGAGGGCGCTCGCACCCGCCCTGCGTCGTGACGCGCTTGTTGGCGGCGTCCGCTACTACGACGCACAGTGTGACGACGCCCGCTACACGTTGACTCTTGCGCGGACTGCGGCGGCGTACGGCGCGACCGTGCGTTCCTCGACTGAAGTCGTCGGCTTCGTGCGCGAGGGTGGTCGGATCGTCGGCGCCGAGCTGCGCGACACCGAGACCGGAGCGTCGGCGACGGTCCGTACCAGTGTCGTGATCAATGCCACCGGAGTGTGGACGGATGAGGTGCAACGCCTCGCTGACTCGCGCGGCGAGTTCAAGGTCCGCGCGTCGAAGGGCGTGCACATCGTCGTACCTCGCGACCGGATCTCCTCGGAGACCGGACTGATCCTGCGCACCGAACGATCCGTCCTCTTCGTGATCCCTTGGGGTGACTACTGGATCATCGGGACCACCGACGACGACTGGAACTACGACAAGGCACATCCAGCTGCAAGCCGCGTCGACATCGGCTATCTCCTGCGCCACGTCAACGAGGTCCTGTCGGTGCCACTCACCCGAGAGGACATCTCCGGTGTGTACGCCGGTCTGCGTCCGCTGTTGTCGGGCGAGCAGGAGGACACGTCGCAGCTTTCGCGTGAGCATGCGATCAGCCGATCCCCGCGCGGCATGGTGTCGATCGCAGGCGGCAAGTACACGACCTACCGCCTAATGGCACGCGATGCGGTTGACGCGGCGGTTGACGACCTGGGACGGCACTTCCCGCCATGCGTCACCGAGCACACCCCACTGATCGGCGCCGATGGGTATCACGCCCTCGCCAACCAGGCCGAGGCTCTCGCGTTGGAACGAGGGCTGCCCCGCTGGCGGGTTGACCATCTGCTCGGTCGCCACGGCGCGATGATCGACGAGGTTCTCGCGCCCGCGGCAGACGACCCGACCTTGCTCGAGCCCGTGCCCGGGGCCGGCCTCTACCTGATGGCGGAGGTCCGTTACGCCGCCACGCACGAGGGAGCGCTACACCTCGACGACGTGCTCACCCGCCGGACCCGGATCTCGATCGAGACAACGCATCGCGGGGTGGACTCTGCCACGGCGGTGGCCCGCGTGCTCGGCGTCGCGCTGGGCTGGGACGACGAGACCCGCGAGGCCGAGGTTGCCGCGTACATCGCGCGGGTCGAGGCGGAGCGCCTTTCGCAGGAGCAGACCGATGACGTCAACGCTGATGCGCGCCGGCTCGGCGCTCCCGACAGCCGCAGGACTGTGGTCTAGCTCCTCTTGCGCAGCGCGCGAGCGCCTCGCCACAGGCCGTAGCCGATGCCGGTCGACGCAGCAGCACCGACGGTGAGGAACGCAACCGACAGTCCGGGTCGCGCGCCGCTGAGGGCCCCGCGCGCAGGGATTGCGGCGCGCTCCCTGACCCCGCGACGGTCGGCGCGCGCGAGCAGGTCGTCGAGCAGTCCCGGTGGCGGCTCGACGGGTGAGTCCCGCAAGGCGGTCAGCGCCGTCGCGAGCTGTCCCTGCCGGGCGAGCTCCGCCTGGCAGTCCGGGCATCTCCTGAGGTGTGCCCGTACGACGTGCAGCGGCCAGCCAGTCAGCTCGCCCGACACCATGGCGGGCATCTGCGATCTCGCCTCACGGCAGAACCGCGGCAGCCTTTCTTCGCCCGTCACGCCACTCCTCCCGCGCTGGCTGTGCCGTCGCCGCCGAGGACGAGGGTTCGCAGCTTCGCGTGCGCGCGATGCAGCCGGACCTTCACGACCGACTCGCTGACGCCGAGCAGCTCGGCCACCTCCTTCGTCGACAGCCCTTCGATGTCCCGGAGCACGACCACGGCACGTGAGTCCTCGGCCAGTGTCGCAAGCGCGGCTTCACTGCGCCGGACCAGATCGGCGGTCTCCGCACGGTCATCCGGCGATGCCTCATTCCCGACGAGCTCGATCGCGTCGTCAGGCATGGCGAACGGTGTGCGGCCGGCGACCAGACCGGCCTCGCGAGCATGAGACCGCTTCTTCAGCATGGTCAGGCAGACATTGACGGTCACCCGGTGCAACCAGGTCCCGAACGACGCGTCGCCGCGGAACCCGACCACGGATCTCATCACCCGGACGAACACCTCCTGCGTCGCATCGGCCGCCTCGTCAGGATCGGCGAGCATCCGACGGGCGAGGCGATACACGTCGGCGTACGTCGCGCGGATCAGCGCGTCGAGCGCACCGCGCTCGCCACGCTGACAGGCCCGCACCAGTGCCGGGTCGACGTCCATCTGTGGTGTTCGACTCCTGTCACGTGCTGTTGGTTACCGCCGCGTAGCAAGTCGTTGGAGGTTCGCTGTAACCAAGGCTGGCCCCAGGAGTCCAACCATGTGACGCGACACGCCAATGTGTCGCGAGAGATGGAGTGATCCGATGTACGCATTCGTCGTTTTCGCAGGCCTTGCCCTCGCGCTTGCGGTGGTCGGCGAGGTGCTCGGCGAGATCCTGCCCGTGAAGACCCCCAAGGCTCTGACGACGACCGTCTCGGTCGGCGTCGCGATCCTCGTGTCGTGGGCCCTCAACTACTCGGTGTTCCGTGCGTTCGGTCAGCCGCTGCGCGCCGAATGGATGAACCCGGTCGCCACCGGCGTCGTACTGGTTGGCATGGGTGAGTTCGTCCGCGCCGTCGTCTCCAACCTCGGTGTGAGCCTGTCGATCGGTGGTCGTTCCAAGACCGCCTAGCAACTCACGCGACCCCGCCCGCCGTACTGCTTTCCCCGGGTACGGCGGGCGGTCGCATGTCCAGCCATCGTTCGAAGGTCAACGTCATAATCGAAGGCGGCAACTACCAGGGGATGGCTTGGCCTCGGGGCTGGCGCTCGCTCCCCGGTGCGGCTTCGCGGGATTGATTTTTACGCGAGGGCTGGATAACGGTCATCTATGACCGAATATCCGCCCTCGCATCGAAAATGGCTTCGGGGCAGCGAAAGGCGACCGGTGGCTAATCCACCCCTGCGTAGTTGCGTCTTTCGGTTTTGACCTAGCGCATGGGCGCTAGCGGTGGCTGGGGATTGCTGTCGGGTCTGCCGCGAGGCGGGCCCGCGAGGCTTCGATCTCGGCTTCGGCGTCGTCGCGGCCGACCCAGGTGGCGCCCTCGACGCTCTTGCCGGGCTCGAGGTCCTTGTAGACCTCGAAGAAGTGCTGAATCTCGAGCTTGTCGAACTCCGGCATGTGGTGGATATCGCGCAGGTGCTCCTGGCGCGGGTCGTTGGCGGGGACGCACAGGACCTTGTCGTCGCCGCCCTTCTCATCTGTCATCCGGAACATCCCGATCGCGCGGCAGCGGATCAGGCAGCCCGGAAACGTGGGCTCGGGAAGCAGGACCAGCGCGTCCAGCGGGTCGCCGTCCTCGCCGAGCGTGTCCTCCACGAATCCGTAGTCCGCGGGGTACTGCGTGGAGGTGAACAGCGTCCGGTCGAGGCGGATGCGGCCCGTCTCGTGGTCCATCTCGTACTTGTTGCGGTGCCCCTTGGGGATCTCGATGGTGACGTCGAACTCCACGCGAGACTCCTCGATCGACTGACAGGACCGCTCACTAGTCTGCCTCCACGTGCGCTGGCGCAACGTCATCCCCCTCGTGGTCGCGACCGCGGTGACGGGTGCCGCCGTCTTCACGGCGGTTGAGCGGCAGCACGACGGCCAGCCGTCCGCCGCGCCGTCTCCGCGGCCGTCGCCGACGCAGATGTCGGTTCGGCCAGCCGTCCTGGCTGCTCTCGATCCGGCTGCCGTATTGCCGCCGGCCGCGGACGTGAGGGCTGCGATCGCTGCCGCGGTTGCGAAGGTGCCGAACGGCGAACACCTCACGGGGACGGTCATCGATGTCTCGAGTGGTACGACGCTGTGGTCGCACGATGCCGCGATGGCAATGGCACCGGCATCGACGACGAAGCTGCTGACCGCCGCAGCCG
Source organism: Mycobacteriales bacterium (assembly GCA_036268405.1). GTDB lineage: Bacteria > Actinomycetota > Actinomycetes > JAFAQI01 > JAFAQI01 > DASZTV01. The sequence goes on along the minus strand of DATAUF010000027.1, from coordinate 59,999 downwards.
CATTGCAGTCACTCGGCCTGGACTATCGCTTCCACACGACCACCAAGCAACTGGGCAACACCGTCTATCTCGTCGGTGGCGGCGACCCGACGTTGGTGCGTTCCGTGAGCTCGCCGGTGGTGCCGGGTTATCCGCAACCAGCTTCGCTGTCGGAGCTCGCTGCAAGTACGGCGTCGCAGCTCACGCCGGGCGTACCGATCGAGCTTCGTGTCGACACCACCGCGTGGAGCGGTCCTGCCCTCGCGCACGGTTGGTCCGCCGACTATGTGTCCGAAGGTGACGTCACTCCGCCGAGCGCCTTGGAGCTCGACGGCGGGCGACGGCACCCCGCCGACTTCGACTCTCCCCGAACGATGGATCCGTCAGGTCAAGCCGCGAGCGCGTTCGCGGCGATGCTCCGCGCCGACGGCGTCGCGGTCGACGGCGCGATAAAGCAGGAAGCCGCACCCGGCGCCGCGGCGCCGCTTGCGTCCGTGTCGTCGCCCCCGCTGTCGGAGCTGGTCCAGCGGATGCTGACCGCAAGCGACAACGACCTCGCTGAGGCGCTGGGACGTGCTGTTGCGAAGCAGGAGGGAATGCCCGCGGACTTCACCGGCGCGGCAGCGGCGGTGTTGCGGCAGGTGGCTGAGCTAGGCGTTCCCACGTCGTCGTTGACCCTGCACGACACCAGCGGCCTGTCCCACGACGACCTCATCGATCCAGCAACGTTGGTGGCCGTCCTGCGGACAGCGGCCGCTGGTCAGCATCCGGTTCTCGCGCCGATCGTCGAGGGGCTTCCGGTCGCAGGCTTCACCGGGACGCTGGCTGACCGCTACCGCGCTCACGGGGCGAAGGACGGCGGGGGTGTCGTGCGGGCCAAGACCGGGACGCTGACCGACGTCGACGGCCTCGCAGGGCTCGTCGTCGACCGGGCCGGACGGCTGCTCGCGTTCGCGTTCCTCACGTCCGGCTCCGGCACCGAGGACTCCGTGGAGCAGGGCCTGGACCGCATCACATCGAGCCTCGCGGCACTCAGTTGACCTCTCACGCGACACTGTGACCATGCAGGTCATCGACTGGCGGCTGGCAGCCGTGACCGGCTCCCGGCTCGTCCCGCCCGGTCCGCGCATCCCGCTGACCGAAGCGGTTGCCACCGTCGAGGATCTGCGCCGCAAGGCTGACCGGGCGGACGAGCACGTCGCCAGCGTCACCGGTCTCGACGTTGCCCCGGACAGCGCGCTGACGGTGGTCGTCGACCGACCAGCCTGGATCCAGGCGAACGTCGACAGCTTCGCGCTGCTCGCGGACCCGCTCATCGATGCCCTGCTCGAGAAGCGGGGCGCTGCCGCACCCGGGGCCGTCGTCCAGTCCGTCGCGGCGAAGGCAACCGGTATCGAGGTCGGCGTCCTTTTGAGCTATCTGGCAACGCGGGTGCTCGGTCAGTTCGAGCTGCTGGGCCCGCCACGGACTTCCCCGGATGAACACGCCCCGGGCCGGCTCACTCTCGTCGCGCCCAACATCGTCGCGGCAGAGCGGGCGCTGCGTGTCGACCCGGGGGACTTCCGGCTCTGGGTATGCCTGCACGAGGTCACCCACCGCACGCAGTTCGCCGCCGCGCCCTGGCTACACGCCCACGTGCAGGGGCTGTTGCGCGAGTTCCTTCTGGCCGCCGAGCTCGACACCGCCGCGATCATGTCGAGGCTGCGCGGCGTGCTGTCAGGTCTGGTCGATGTCGCGCGCGGTCGCAGTGATCTGAGTGTCGTCGAGCTCGTACAGACCCCTGAGCAACGAGTGATCCTCGACCGGCTCACCGGCCTGATGAGCCTGCTCGAAGGCCACGCCGACGTCGTGATGGATCTTGCGGGGCCGGCCGTCGTACCCAGCGTCGACGTGATCAGGTCACGGTTCGACGTACGTCGCAGAGAGGCCGGCCCGATGGCGAAGGTTGTCCGTCGCGTCATGGGTCTCGAGATGAAGATGAAGCAGTACGCGGAAGGCGCCCGGTTCGTCCGTGCTGTCATCGACGAGATCGGGATGGCGGGCCTCAACGTCGTGTGGTCGACACCGGAGATGCTGCCCACCGGCGCGGAGATCCGCGAACCGGCGTCGTGGCTCGAGCGCGTCGACGGCCGTGGCGCCGTCGTCGGCTGATCCGCAACGGCCGCCGATGAGGATGCATCCCGCCGTTGCGTCGGTGCGTCGCGCGGTGCGCGCGTCCATCGTCGATCTCCCCGAAGGTGCGCTGGTGCTGGCCGCGTGCAGCGGCGGTCCGGACTCTCTCGCTCTCGCAGCGGCGCTGGCTGTTGAGGCACCGCGCAGTGGTCGGGTGGCCGGCGCGGTGATCGTCGACCACAACCTGCAAGACGCATCGGCCGAGCAGTCCCGAACTGCGGCGGACGCCTGCGAGCAGCTGGGGCTCACGCCTGTCGAGGTCGCTCGCGTCACCGTCGATCCCGCGGATCCGTCGGGTCCCGAGGCTGCCGCGCGTGCCGCGCGCTATGAGGCACTCGGACGCGTCGCCGGTGAGCGCGGCGCTGTCGCCGTGGCACTCGGCCACACTCTCGATGACCAGGCGGAGACGGTCCTGCTCGGGCTGGCGCGTGGCTCGGGTGCGCGATCGCTGTCCGGCATGCAGGCACGTCGCGGGCTGTTCGTACGGCCGCTGCTCGGGCTGCGCCGCGCGACCATTGTGGCGGCATGCGAAGCGCTCGGCCTCGAGCCGTGGCAGGACCCCCACAACACCAGCGACGACTTCACGCGGGTACGGGTGCGGCTCTCAGCGATGCCTGCGTTGGAGGACGCTTTGGGACCGGGTGTCCCGGAGGCGCTCGCCCGGTCGGCGGGGATGTTGCGCGCCGACGCCGACGCTCTCGACATGTGGGCGGCGCAGATCACCGACGCGACCGATGTGATGGTGCTGCGGGAACTTCCTGCCGCCATCCGAACCCGCGTGCTGCGCCGCGCCGTGATCGATGCGGGCGCACCCGCCGGTGCGCTGACCGCCGCCCATGTGGCCTCCGTCGAGGGCCTCGTCGTCGACTGGCATGGTCAGGGAGCGGTGAGCCTGCCCGGGGGGTTGGAGGCGCATCGCTCGTGTGACAGGCTTTCGTTTCGATGACCGCACCATTGCTGCCCGTGGAGTCGATTCATCCGATGGAGACCATCGCCATCCCTCCCACGACGCTGCACCCGGACATCGAGTCGGTGCTGGTCTCCGCCGAGCAGATCGCGGATAAGGTCGCCGAGCTTGCGGCGCGGATCGATGCCGACTACGCCGGGCGGGAGATCGTGCTCGTGGGCGTCCTCAAGGGCGCCGTCATGGTGATGGCAGACCTCGCTCGGGCACTCACCATCCCGGTCTCGATGGAGTTCATGGCGGTCTCGTCGTATGGCTCGGCGACGTCGTCCTCCGGCGTCGTACGGATCCTCAAGGATCTCGACCGCGACATCACCGACTGCGATGTCATCGTGGTCGAGGACATCATCGACTCGGGACTGACGCTGTCCTGGCTGTTGCGCAACCTGATGTCGCGGCATCCCCGGTCGGTCGAGGTCGTGGCGATGCTGCGCAAGCCTGAGGCGGCCCAGGTGCAGGTGCCTGTTGCCTACATGGGTTTCGACATCCCGAGCGTGTTCGTCGTCGGGTACGGCCTGGACTACGCCCAGCGCTATCGCGAGCTGCCGTACGTCGGCACGCTGCGGCCCGAGGTCTACACGCACTAGCTCTTTGCGGCAGGCCCTCCACGGCCGCTGCGTGCAGGCGACGGCCGTAAGCAGCCCGGTGTACCGTCGTAGGGTCGGTGGACGCGGCTTGAGCCCGAAATCTGGTGAGACAGCGCCACCTGTCCCGATACGCCGCGCCGAGCAGGAGCTATGAACGTTCGACGGACCTTCCGGGGGCCCTTCCTTTGGGTTGTCCTGGCGATCCTCGTCGTCTTCGGCCTGCTTGAGGTCGCCACGGCGGGAGGCGGCTACAAAAGCGTCCCGCTGCCGCGGATCGAGCAGGCGATCGCGAACCACCAGGTGTCGAGCGCGACCGTGCTCGACAAGGAGCAGGAGATCCAGGTCACCCTGCGCCAGGGCGACAAGATCGACGGTGCGCAGAAGGTCGTCTCGTCCTACACGGTCAACTACGACGTACCTCTGGTCACCGCGCTCAACGAGTCCAAGGCGACCTTCAACGTCAAGGTCGACCACGGCAACGTCTTCGTCACGCTGCTCGAGAACCTGCTGCCGTTCGTGATCGTCATCGCGATCATGATGTTCTTCCTCAACCAGATGCAGGGCGGCGGCCGTGTCATGCAGTTCGGCAAGGCCCGCGCCAAGCTGGTGAGCAAGGACACCCCGAAGACCACCTTCGCTGACGTCGCCGGCGCTGACGAGGCGATCGAAGAGCTCCAGGAGATCAAGGAGTTCCTCGAGAACCCGGCCAAGTTCCAGGCGGTCGGAGCCAAGATCCCCAAGGGCGTGCTGCTCTACGGTCCGCCGGGCACGGGCAAGACGCTGCTCGCGCGAGCGGTCGCCGGCGAGGCCGGCGTGCCCTTCTACTCGATCTCCGGCTCGGACTTCGTCGAGATGTTCGTCGGTGTCGGCGCCTCCCGGGTGCGCGACCTGTTCGAGCAGGCGAAGGCCAACGCGCCCGCGATCATCTTCGTCGACGAGATCGACGCCGTCGGTCGTCACCGCGGCGCGGGCCTCGGCGGCGGTCACGACGAGCGCGAGCAGACGCTGAACCAGATGCTCGTCGAGATGGATGGCTTCGACGTCAACCGCGGCGTCATCCTCATCGCGGCGACCAACCGCCCCGACATCCTCGATCCGGCGCTGCTGCGGCCGGGTCGATTCGACCGGCAGATCGTGGTGGACCGTCCCGACCTCGAGGGGCGCAAGGCGATCCTCGGCGTGCACTCCAAGGGCAAGCCGTTCGACAAGGAGGTCGACCTCGCGGTCATCGCGCGACGTACTCCTGGCTTCACCGGGGCCGATCTCGCCAACGTCATCAACGAGGCTGCGCTGCTGACCGCCCGCACCGACGCGAAGCAGATCACGACAGTCCTGCTCGAGGAGTCGATCGACCGGGTCACCGCGGGGCCGATGCGCAAGACGCGGGTCATGAGCGAGACCGAGAAGAAGGTCACCGCCTACCACGAAGGCGGTCACGCGTTGGTGGCCTGGGCACTGCCCAACACTGACCCCGTGCACAAGATCAGCATCATCGCGCGTGGCCGATCGCTCGGGCACACGCTCGTCCTCCCTGAGGAGGACAAATACAACCAGAGCCGCTCCGAGATGATGGACATGCTGGCTTACGCCCTCGGCGGGCGTGCGGCAGAGGAGCTCGTCTTCCACGAGCCCACCACCGGCGCCTCCAACGACATCGAGAAGGCGACGGCGACCGCCCGCGCCATGGTCATGACCTATGGCATGAGCGAGAAGCTCGGGCCGCTGAAGTTCGGCCGTACCGAGGGTGACGTCTTCCTTGGTCGCGACCTCGGCCACGAGCGCGACTTCTCCGAGGAGGTCGCCTCACAGATCGACGACGAGGTCCGCGAGCTGATCGAGCGTGCCCACAACGAAGCGTGGGAGATCCTCGTCCAGTACCGCGACGTCCTCGACGACATGGTGCTGAAGCTGCTCGACAAGGAGACCCTGACCAAGTCGGACCTCTCCGAGATCTTCTCCACGGTCAAGAAGCGGCCGGGCCGGACGATCGCGACGGCGCGCAAGGTGCCCAACAACCGCCGTCCGGTGCTGACCCCCGCGGAGCTCGCGCTGATGGGCCCGAAGGATGTCGCCGGTCTCACCAATGGCAACGGCTCCCGGGCCAAGGCCAACGGCGCGCGCAGCGCTGCCGGATCTCGCAGTCGTGCCAACCGCACGGCGAAGGACCCCGAGGCTCCGGCTCCGCGCAAGCGCGCGACCCGCCGTCAGGCGCCAGGCACCACAGCCTGACCGTGGGTCGGGTCCCTGACCTCGGCCGGACCGTGGTCATGGGCGTGGTCAACGTCACGCCTGATTCGTTCAGCGAGTCGGGTCGTCACTTCGACACCGATGTCGCGATCACGCACGGGCTCGAGCTCGCGGCATCCGGCGCCGACATCGTCGACGTCGGAGGCGAGTCGACCCGGCCGGGTGCGCAGGGCGTGGACCCGGCCGAGGAAGCGCGCCGCGTCGTACCCGTCATCGCAGCGCTGACCGCAGAAGGCGTGATGGTGAGTGTCGACACGATGCACTGCAGCACCGCCGCCGCCGCGCTGTCTGCGGGCGCCCGGATCATCAACGACGTCTCAGGGGGCCTTGCCGACCCCGACCTGCCGCGGCTCGTAGCGGAAGCGCAGGTGCCGTACGTCGTCATGCACTGGCGCGGACACAGTGCGGACATGCAGTCACGTGCGCACTACGACGACGTGGTCGGCGAGGTGTGCGCCGAGCTCACCGCTCGCGCCGAGTCCGTGGTCGCTGCGGGAGTTGCTGCAGACGCGATCATCATCGACCCGGGGCTGGGCTTCGCCAAGACCGCCGAGCACAACTGGGCGCTGCTGGCTCACCTGGACCGGATCCTTGCCATCGGACCGCCGGTGCTGGTCGGAGCCAGCCGGAAGTCGTTCCTCGGCTCGTTGCTCGCAACCGATGGTCAGCCGCGCCCGGTCGCGGACCGCGAAGCCGCCACGACCGCGATCACCGCACTTGTGGCGGACGCTGGGGTGTGGGGAGTTCGAGTCCATGAGCCGGCTGCCAGCGCCGACGCGGTTCGGGTCGTCGCCGCAATCAGGTCCGCGGGATGACCGACGTAGACGACGTCGTCGCGGCGAACGCGGAGCTCTACGCCGCCATCGAGGCTGGTGACGCCGACCGGATCGCCGCGATGTGGGACGACGCCGATGACGTGGTCTGCGTGCACCCCGGATGGCCCGTGGTCGTCGGCCGGTCGCGGGTGCTGCGTTCCTGGGCGGTGATCCTCGCCAACACTGCGTACATCCAGTTCTTCGCGACCGGGTCCGACATTGCGGTCAACGGTGACGTCGCGCTCGTCAGCTGCGAGTACGGCGTGCTCGCCCGCTCTGATGAAGGCGACACCGGGTTCGGTGAGTCGGCGCGGGTCGTAGCGTCGAACGTCTTCCGTCGAAGGGACGGTGGGTGGAGGCTGTGGTCGCACCACGCCTCGCCGATCCTCTCGGGTGGCGAGCCGGGCGAGGAGATTGGGGAGCGATGACCGACCAGATCGCGCTTCGAGGTGTGCGGGCGTTCGGCTATCACGGAGTCCTCGCCGACGAGCGCCGCGACGGTCAGCCGTTCGTGATCGATGCCGTGCTCTCGGTCGACACGCGGTTCGCCGCGGCAAGTGACGATCTGGACGACACTGTGGACTACGGAGCGCTGGCGCAGCGGCTGGCCGGCATCGTCGAAGGTGAGCCGGTCAACCTGATCGAGACTCTCGCGCAACGGCTGGCGGATGCGTGCTTGGAATCCGAGCGGGTCGCTGCCGTCGAGGTCACCGTGCACAAGCCGGATGCGCCGACGGGTGTCACCGTCGACGACGTCACCGTCACGATCAACCGGGACCGCAGCTGACCGCCGTGGTGTCTCTCGGCTCCAACCTGGGAGACCGGCTCGCGTCGTTGCGACGCGGGCTGGAGGTGCTGTCGTTGCACCTTCCCGTCGTCTCGGTCTCGAGTGTCTATGCCACGGACGCGGTCGGCGTCACCGACCAGCCCGACTTCCTCAACGTGGTCGCCTTGCTCGGCAGCGATGATCCGGAAGCCGCTTTCGTCGCTGCGCAGTCCGCGGAGACGGCGCAGGGTCGGCTTCGCTCCCGACGTTGGGGTCCGCGCAGTCTCGACGTCGACGTGATCGATGTCGACGGGATCGTGAACGCGGACCCGCGACTCACGCTGCCCCACCCCCGCGCCCACGAGCGCGCCTTCGTCCTGGTGCCGTGGCTGGAGCTGGATCCGGTCGCGGAGCTGCCGCGGATCGGCCCGGTACGCCAGATACTCGCCGGCATCGGTGACTCAGGTGTGCGCCGAGTCAGCGGGCCGCCGCGATGAGGCCGACCCGCTGGTACGTCCTTGTCGCGGTCGGCATCGCGGCGGGGGCGGTCGGCTATCTCATCACCCGTGCCAGCTACTCCGATCTGCCGTCCCCGACGCTCTACGCGCAGATCTCGCTGTTCGTCCTGGCGATCGCTGAGGCCTACACCGCCTCGATCACCAAGGCGAGGCTCGACGGACGTCCCGGCACTCGCGCGATCGATCCGCTCGTGGTCGCCCGGCTGGTGGCGCTTGCCAAGGCTTCGTCGATTGTCGGCGCGCTCGCCGTGGGTGCCTACGCCGGCTTCCTCGGCTGGGTCGGCCAGCTGACGTCGACAACCGCCCATTCCGACATCCGGACCGCGGCGGCCGGTATCGCCGCCGGGTTCGCCCTGGTCGCGGGTGCGCTCTATCTCGAGTGGGTCGGACGTGTGCCCGACGAGCCGATCGACGACGACCAGTAGGGTCGCAGCCATGTCGACCGATGCCGCCGATTTCGCGACCCTGGATGCGCTGGCTACCTCCGAACTGCGGGAGCGCGCCTTCGCAAAGGCCGAGCACGCGCGGGATGTCGGGTTCTTCTGGGACCTCATCAAGCACTTGCGCGCGAGCGAGGAGATCGGCTCGGATGACGGGTCGGCAGGCGGTCTGGGTGAGGGGATCGGCGGTGCCATCGGGTTGGTCCGCGATCTGCTCGGCCGCCACGAGAGCTCCGCGGAGCCGATGCTGCGCGCCCGCTACATCGACTACCTGCAGAAGTAAGGCCCTCCGCGGCCTAGCCCCTTGAGCGGGCCGCGGTGACGACATCGGCGGCCAGCAGAACGCCGGCGAACCGGCCACCGTTGGTCACGATCGCACCAGGAGCGTTGCCGGCCAGGATGGCCGCGAGTGCCTTCTCGAGCGAGTCGCCGACCTCGATGGCGGTGGTCGGCTCGACCCGCTGCGAGGCGACGCCCTCCCCACTGGCCGCTTCACGCGAAAGCCAGCCGGCAACGCTCGTCTCGTCGGCCACCGCGACCCACTGGGCATCGGCACCGTCCATGACCGACGCCGACTCGGCCAGTGTGGCGTCCGGGCGAACCGTCGGCCAGGACACGAGACCAGACGGCGCGACCGGCACCACCGAGAGCCGCCGCAGGGTGCGCTCGGCTCCGACGAACTCGGCGACGAAGGGTGTTGCCGGCTCGGAGAGCAGGGTTGATGGCGTGGCGTACTGCTCGAGATGACCTCCCTCCCGCATCACGGCGATCCGATCCCCGAGGCGGATCGCCTCGTCGACATCGTGCGTGACGAAGACCACGGTCTTGCGTACCTGCTCCTGCAGGCGCAGGAACTCCACCTGCAGCCGGTCGCGAGCAACCGGGTCGACCGCGCCGAACGGCTCGTCCATCAGCAGGACCGGAGGGTCGGCGGCGAGCGCCCGCGCCACACCCACCCGTTGGCGCTGGCCGCCCGAGAGCTGGTGCGGATAGCGGCGAGCGTGGGTGGCCCGGTCCAACCCGACCAGCTCCATGAGCTCGTCGACTCGCGCGGTGACCCTCGACCGCTCCCAGCCCAGCAGCCGCGGCACAGTGGCGATGTTCGCGGCCACGGTCTGGTGGGGGAAAAGGCCGACCTGCTGGATGACGTAGCCGATGCGTCGCCGCAGCCGGACGGCGTCAACGGTGGAGACGTCCTCGCCGTCGACGGTGATCCGCCCTGAGGTGGGTTCGACGAGCCGGTTGATCATTCGCATCGTCGTCGTCTTGCCGCATCCCGACGGCCCGACGAGCACCGCGATCTCTCCGGCTGCGACGTCGATCGACAGGTCGTGGACGGCGACCGTCCCGTCCGGATAGACCTTGCGGACGTCTTCCAGGGAGATCATCGGGTCGCCGGTCTCGGCAGGGACGCTAGGTTTCACGAATGCGCCTTCCGGGCGGCTTCACGTTCCACAAGCAGGGCGACCCCTGGCTGAGCTGGCACTACATCACTGCCAACAGCAGTGCCATCCTCTCGGCAACCCAAGCACATGTCACGTTGACCATCGAGTCCGTCCTGCTCGGTTTGGCGTTCGCGATTCCCATGGCGGCGCTGGCCCGGCAGCGGCCCTGGTTGCGGTCACTCGTGCTGAATCTCTGCACCGCGGTCTACGCGATCCCTTCGCTGGCGTTCATCGTCGCGCTGATCAAGGTCTTTGAGCTCAACAGCCTGACGGTGATCATCCCGTTGGCGTCGTACTCCTTGGTGATCTTGGTGCGGAACATCCTCACGGGCCTTGACGAGGTCGACAGCGAAGCAGTGGCGGCCGCGCGGGGGATGGGGATGTCCAACGCCCGGATCTTCGCGCAGGTGCGGCTGCCGATGGCGTTGCCGACGATCATCGCTGGCGTCCGGCTTGCTGTGGTCTCCACGATCGAGCTGGTCGTGATCGGCGGGTACGTCGGGCAGGGCGGCTATGGCGCGAAGATCTTCGAGGGGTTCAGTGCGCGCTCCCACACCGAGCTGACGACCTACCTGTTGCTGACCGTGCTTCTGGCGCTTGTTGCGGACGCATTGTTGCTGACTTTGCAGCGCCTGTTGACGCCCTGGCGACGCGGGCTAGCGGCATGAACAGGCGCAGCCTGTGCCGCTATTGGGTGGTGGGCGGGGTGGAGGAGGTATGAGCGTCTCTGCCGTCTTGCCGGCGCACGTCAACAACTCCACGTGGCACCAGTTCACGACCTGGTTCACCACCAAGTCGAGCTGGCTCGGCGCGGACGGGGCGTCAGGCGTGCTTCACCTGTTCGTGCAGCACCTTTGGATCTCGGCTCTGTCGCTCGCGATCACGTGCGCCATCGGGATCCCGCTCGCCACGCTGCTCGTGCGTTGGCGTCGGGGCGGTCTGGTCGTCACCAGTGTCGCCAACGCGGCGCGGTCGATCCCGATCGTCGGGGTGATGCTGCTCCTCGCGATCGGACCGATTGGCATCGGGACGGAGCCAGCGGTGATCGCGCTCGTGATCTTCGCGATCCCGCCGATCCTCACCAACACCTACACCGGCATCCGCGAGGTCGATGCCGAGACGACCCGCGCGGCGGTCGGGATGGGGATGACCCGCTTCCAGGTGTTGCGTCGTGTGGAGCTCCCGCTCGCCATCCCGCTGATCGCGACCGGGGTTCGGCTCGCTGCCGTGCAGATCTGGGCAACCGCGACGATCGCGGCCATCATCGGCAGCGGGGGCCTCGGTCAGCTGATCACCGTCGGCTACGCCACGCAGTACTACGGCGAGGTCTACGGGGGCGTCGTCGTGGTCGCGGTCAGCGCGGTTGGACTCGACGCCCTGCTCCAGGCCGCGCAGCGTGCGGTGAGGCGTCGGTACGGGGCGGTTGCCGTTCAGACGTAGGTTCGCATGGTGATCAATCCGTAATCGGGATCGCCATTGGCCCTGTCAGAGCGACGTGCAAGAGTGGTGCCACAGCGGGCACCGACCCGCCAGACACGCGCGGAGGCCGTTGGGGCCGCCGCGGGACACAGAAGGCAGGTCTCGGATGGCATTCCGTCGTCGTCGTTCAACGATCGCTATCGCCGCTACCGGCGTCGCTCTCGCGTTCGCCGCCACTGCGTGTGGCTCGTCCAGCAGCGGCGGCAACGCCGGTGCCGGTGCGTCTACCTCTCCGCAGAGCGGTCTTCCGGCCTTCTGTGGCGGACAGTCGGGCAGCGGCAAGGTACTGGTCGGCGCGCAGGGCTTCGCTGAGAGTGCGACCCTCGCGGACATCTATGTGGATGTCCTCAAGGCGTGCGGCTACACCGCGACGTCGAGGACCTTCGCCAGCCGCGAGGCGTACTACCCGCTCGTCGTGAGCGGCAAGATCCAGGCCGTTCCGGAGTACGCCGCGACGCTGACCGACTTCATCAACGACAAGGCCAACGGTGCGAATGCGCCGACGAAGGCATCCGGCGACATCGCCACCACCGTGGCGCACCTGAAGGCCGAGCTGCCCTCGTCGCTCTCGGTGCTCAACGCGGCAGCCGCGACGGACCGGAACGCGTTCGCGATCAAGACCTCACTCGCCACCGCCAACAACATCAAGTCGTTGTCGGACCTGGCGGCGTACTCGAAGGCTCACCCGCTCACCCTGGCCGGCCCGCCCGAGTGCCCGACGCGTCCCTACTGCGAGCCGGGTCTCAAGAAGACCTACGGGATGAACATCTCGAAGTTCCAGCAGACCGACGAGGATGGTCCGCTGACGCGCAAGGCGCTGACGAGCGGCAAGGCGCAGGTCGGGCTGGTCTTCTCCGCTGATGGTGACCTCGGTGGAGAGGGACTCACCGTCCTTACCGACGACAAGGACCTGCAGTCCTCGGACAACGTCATTCCCTTGGTCGCGACGGCGCTGTCCACCGGCGCGGCGGCGAGCGCGCTCAACGCGGTCTCGGCAGCGCTCGACCAGGCCACTCTTGTCGACCTCAACAAGGCGGTCGTCGTCGACAAGGGGACCTCAGACCAGGTCGCTAGCCAGTTTGTGGCGCAGGAACTGAGCTAACGCACCATCCGCTGAGGGGTCGGGCCACGTCCTCGGCCCCTCAGCTATTTGTCGATGTCTCCGACGACGTAGAAGTAGCTCGCCACGGCGGTAGTGAGATCGCGCAGGTGGGTGCCCGGCAGCGCGACCGATAGGGCCTGCACGTTGTTGAAGGAAGCGGTGCGCAGCTTCAGTCGCCACGGCGTTCGGTCCCCGCGCGAGACCAGGTAGTACCCGTTGATGCCGAGTGGGTTCTCGGTCGCGGCGTAGGTCTCACCCTCGGGTGTCCGGACGACATTGGGCAGCCTGACGTTGACCGGGCCAGGCGGGGTGTCGGCGAGCACGTCCAGGCAGTGGCTCACCAGGTCGAGCGACACTTCGATCTGGTCGAGCAGACATTCGTAGCGGGCGAGCGCGTCACCCTCCGAACGGGTCACCACCCGCAGGATCCCGTCGGGCAGCTTCGCATAGCCGAGGTAGGGGTCGTCTCGGCGCAGATCGAGGTCCAGCCCGCTGGCACGGGCAACCGGTCCGGAGACGCCGTACGCCGTAGCGTCTGCCGCCGACAGCACCGCGACGCCGCGGCCCGCCTGCCGAAACGCCTCGTCGCGCCGCACGAGCGCGGCAAGTGGGCCTTCCGCTGTTGCTCGTACGGATCCGATCCCGTCCCGGGTGCGGGACAGCCAGCCGTCGGGAAGGTCGTCCTTCAAGCCGCCGACCTGGTTGAACATGAAGTGGATCCGGCCGCCGCTGAGCTCCTCCATCAGCGACAGGATGACCTCACGTGCGGACATGGCGGCCGCTCCCGGCGAGCCGGGTTCGAGACTTGCGGCGGCACCGGCGAGGAACATCAGATGGCTGAGAACCCGGTTGAGCTCGGCGAGCGCCGTGCGCAACCAGACCGCCCGCTCCGGCACCTCGATGCCGAGCATTCGCTCGACCGCGAGAACCACGCCGAGCTCGCTCCCGAAGGCCGACAGCCAGTCGTGGCGGTTGGCCAGCACCAGGATCTGACGGAAGTCGCGAGCCTCGAAGAGCTTCTCCGCACCGCGGTGCATGTAGCCGACCGCGGGGTCCGCGGTGACCACCCGATCGCCCTCGACGGTCAGCGCGAGCCGGAGCACCCCGTGCGCCGCGGGGTGCTGCGGCGCCAGCGTGAGGACGACGTCGGCAGTCGCGAGCGCCCCGGTCGACACCGTGAGCCGATCCACCACGCGGCCACGCTAGTGGTGCTAACCCCGGCGCGGCGTCCACTTGAAGTGGCGGACTGCGAAGACCGTGCTGGCGGCTCCCCAAATCGCGAGGACCAGAAGATCGCGCCCGTCCCAGAGGCTGCCGGTGTTGGACGGATCGAACAGCTTCAGCATCGACTCGATCATCGGGCGCAGCGGAAGGTCCCGCGAGATCTTCTCTAGCGTGCCGCTGATCGGAAAGTACGTGCCCGAGATGAAGACCAGGATGAAGAACGGGAAGTTGGCGATGGCCGGCCCGGAGTCAATGTTCGGGATCACCGAAGATGCTGCGATCCCCAGGGCACAGAACGCGAGCGAGCCCAGCAAGATCGTCACTACCAGCGGCAGGATGTGGCCCGCCGGGAAGTACACGCCGTACGCGACGATTGCGAAGCCGACGCTCACAATCGAGAGCAGAGCGGCGACGATCACCGAGCTGCCGATCACGCCGCTGAGGTAGGCCCACGATGGCAACGGCGTACCGCGCATCCGCTTGAGGATGCCGGCTTCGCGCTGGCGAACCAGCGTCATCGCGATCGCGAGGTAGCAGGCGCTCATCACCGCGTACGCGAGGATGCTCGGCGTGTAGTACTGCGAGAGCTTGATCGCGACCAGGTGGCCGTTGTGCATGTAGACGCCGAGGTCGCTCTTGTCGGTCTGCTGTCCGGCGGTCGAGACCAGGATCACGAAGAACACCAACGGGAAAGCGAACGTGAAGAACGCCGCGCCCGGGTTGCGCCAATAGCTCTTCTGCTCGTATCGGACCTGGGATCCGACGAGGGCGATGTCGGTCATGGGTGGGCTCCTGTGGTCGCTTCACCGTCGAGTAGGTCGCGGCTGACGAGTGAGAGATAGATGTCCTCGAGGCTGGGTCTGGTCGCAACGAGGCCCTCGAGCGCGACGTTCTGCTTGAGGGACCACGAGGTCAGGGTGTTGAGGACCTTGATGTCCTCGGAGGTGGTGAGCTCGCAGAATCCGTGATGGTCGACGGTCACCTCGACGGGAAGGGCCGCCGGGTCGACGCCATCGGGCAGCCGGAACCTCACATGCAGTGCGGCGGTGTCGCGGCCGCCGAGCGAGTCGGGGGTGCCTTCTGCGACTACTTGACCGGCACCGATGACGACGATGTTGTCGGCGAGCGCTTGCGCCTCGTCCATGTAGTGGGTGGTGAGCATGATCGTCGTACCGAGACCACGCAGGTCGTTGACCATGTCCCACGCGCCGCGGCGGGCTGACGGGTCGAAGCCGGTGGTCGGCTCGTCGAGGAAGAGCAGCTTGGGGTTGCCGACGATGCCGTAGGCGACGTCGAGTCGGCGCTGCTGACCGCCGGACAGCTTGTTGATCCGCGAGTCGGCCTTCTCCTCGAGGCCTACCACCGCGATGACCTCTTCGACGTCGCGCGGCTTCGCGTAGAAGTTCGCCGTGCGGGTGAGGGTCTCGCGGACGGTCAGGTAGGGGTCGACCGCCGTGCCCTGCAGGACGATCCCGATCTGCTCGCGCCATTCGCGGGTCGCGTGTTGCGGATCGGCTCCGAGCACTTCGACCCGACCCGCATCGCGTTGCAGGTAGCCCTCGAGCACTTCGAGCGTGGTCGTCTTGCCAGCGCCGTTGGGGCCGAGCAGGGCAACGCATTCACCCTCGTCCACCGTGAAGCTGACCCCTTGCACGGCGCGGGTGGCGCCGTAGCTCTTGCGAAGGTCATCGACGACGATCGCTGCCATTGTTTGGTGCCTTTCGTCTCGCCTGGCTGACGTCCCGACGTTACTTGCCCGGTTTGCGCGCCTCATCGGGTTGTCGGTGGAGTGCAGGTGGACATCGGCTCTCCACCTGCCGACCGATGTGCGATGCCTTCTGCGGTCGTACGGTCGGTGCCATGACGGAGAGGAACTGCCCGCCGAGGGTGATCGACCCGATGCTGACGCAGAGCTGGCCCGGCTCAGCGCGAGTCGTGTTGCGCAACCTGCTCTCGGTCATCGTCGTCGCCCAGACGTTGACCGGACTTGGCGGGCTTTCGACCACCAAGGTCGTGTCGAGCCTCGGCCTCATGGCCGTTGCCGTCGCCTGCACCGGCAGCTTCACCTATCGCCGTCGCGGCGATTGGCGTGACGTGCTCGCGATGTGTGTGCTCGTAGGAGCCGGAGCGGGCTTGAACGTCTTCACCGGCCACGCGCAGGTGTATCTGTGCGGATACACCGCGGTGTTCGTGTCGATGTTCTGGTACGGCATGCCGCGCGGTCTCCTGCCCGCCGGTCTCGGCGTCGTCGCGCTGGGGTTGTCGACGGCCTATGTCGGTCGATACGACCCGCTCGGCGGGCTCGGTCAGGCAGCAGGCGCCATCGGTCTGGGTCTCGCAATGGCGTTCCGCCGGCGGGTGGTTCGGGCGACGTACCGCAACCGGGAGCTGTCGGACGAGCTACGAGACAGCCGCGAGGCCGAACAGCGCAACGCGATCGCGGCGGAGCGAGCGCGTCTTGGCCGAGAGCTCCATGACGTGCTCGCGCACACGTTGTCCAGCCTGTCACTGCATCTGGAGTCGACCCGGGTGCTGGCCAAGTCGCGCAAGGTCGATGCTGAGGTCATGGCCCGACTTGACCGCGCCGTCTCACTCGCACGCACCGGCCTGGAGGAGGCACGCGATGCGGTGGGCACGTTGCGCGACGACGCCTTGCCGGGGCCGACGCGACTGCCCCAGCTCGTCGCTGACTTCGGTCGCGACAGCGGGATCGAGGCGAAGTTCAGCGAGACCGGAACGCCGGGTCCGCTCGATCCGGAGGCAAGGGTCGCGCTGTTCCGGGCGGCTCAGGAGGCGCTGACAAACGTTGCCAAGCATGCAGCGGCGTCGCGGGTCGACGTCACGCTGGCATGGGACGAGGCGACCGTCGTCCTGCGGGTCACGGACGATGGCCGAGGCGCGGCCGCGGCGCCACCCGGCGGAGGCAATGGGCTCCGAGGGATGCGCGAACGCGCCGAGCTCGCCGGAGGTCACGTCGACGCGGGTGCGCAAGCGGATGGGTACGTCGTCGAGGTGCGGTTGCCGATCGACAGAGCCGGCGTGCGCGTCTCAGCGGGTACCTAGTGAATGCTGACTCGGTGATTCGCGTCGTACTTGCTGATGATCAGACACTCGTCCGTGAAGGGCTCACCCTGATGCTCGGACTGATGGGTGGCATCGAGGTCGTGGGGGTGGCGGCGGACGGCGAGGAGGCGGTCGCCGCAGTCGCAGCCGAGCGACCCGATGTCGCGTTGCTCGACCTGCGCATGCCACGGCTCGACGGAGTCGAGGCCACCCGCAGGATCCGCGAATCACTGCCAGATGTCGAGATCGTGGTGCTCACGACCTACGCCGATGATGAGTCGGTGATGTCAGCGCTGCGTGCCGGCGCTCGCGGCTATCTGACCAAGGACGCAAGCTCGGAAGAGATCGAGCGAGCGATCCGCGACGCGGCGGCCGGGCGTACCCGTCTCGATCCCGCCGTGCAGGAGCGGCTGGTCGAGATCGTGACGACGGGAGCGTCACCCACATCGGCCGCCGGTTCGGCGCCGCCCGGTGGTCCGCTGACGGAGCGGGAGACCGAGGTGGTGATGCTGATGTCGCAAGGCCTGTCCAACCGGGAGATCTCCTCCCGGCTGTTCGTCACCGAAGCCACGGTCAAGACGCACGTCAACAACGTCTTCACCAAGCTCGACGTGAACGACCGTGCCTCCGCAGTGGCCTGGGCGTTCCGCGCCGGGCTCGCTACGTAACGTCCAGAGCGAAAGGCGCTTTCGCGTCGAGCTTGACCAAGAGTGTCGTATGCGGGCCACAGAGCGCCTTCGTCGTCAAGCTCGGCGCTGGAAGTCCGCGTTCCTTCGGAAGCCGAACCCTTTGACCGCCCTTAATCTGCGGGCGTGGTCAGTGGCATGGAGGTGCGGGAGTTCTGCCTGACCTTGCCGCGGACCGAGCTGGCGTTTGTTCGGGACCGGGCTCGCTACCGGATCGGCAGCATCGTCTACGCCGGGGTCTCTCGTGACGAGGATCTGATGGGCTTCGCGTTCCCGAAGTTGGAGCGCGCTGATCTCGTGGCTTCGGAGCCGGAGAAGTTCCGGATGCCTCCGGACTCCGACCTTCGCTACAACTGGGTGGTTGCGTGGCTCGCAGCTCTCGACCTGGAGGAGATGCGCGAGCTCCTCATCGATGCCTGGACCATGTGCGTGCCGAAGTTCTTGAACCGTGAGTTCCGGCTCGCAAACGACTGGCCGTTAGCGGACGAGTAGCGGATCGATACCGACCGGGTGGAGCAGCCACGTGAAGGCGCCTAGGCCGTGTGGGTTGAGAAGCTCCGCCGCCTCCGACGACCGTGCGAGCTGCACGAGGAATGCCTCGGGATCGTCGCGATAGTCCGGCGGAGTTGCACTGACCCCGAGCCGTCGAAGCGCCTCACGTTGCGCGACCAGCAAGTCACCGTCCTGCCGCAAGGACTCGAACAACACATGGGCGGTCAGGTCCATCGATCCATCGGGGACCGGCGTACGACGGCGACCGTTTCGGTAGCCGGTCAGCGTGCCCGCGACATGGTCGGTCGGGTCCGCCGCGTAGTCGACCGCAAGCGCGAGACCGGAGGTGACCCGGCTCGTGATCGCCCGCCACATGTCGTCGCGCGGACGACCAACCTCCGCCCGCTCGCCCGGCGCCCGAAGCGGCCACCAGCGAGCGATCCAGTCACGGTCGCCGAGGTCGGCCGGGTGGCCGAGTCGCTCACTGCCCTCCTCGTCGACCTCCACGATTCGCGGGCTTTCCCCGGCGAGCTCGACGACGTCCACGGGCACCACGTCGAGCAGCTCGACGGCGAGCACCAGTCCGTGGACCGAGTCGGGGAACTGCCGTTGCCAGTCGACCCGCTCGGGCAATCCCGCGGGACGGTCCGCGACGTCCACCCCGAGGAGCGACCAGCGTGAGGGCGCGATATCCGCGAGCTCCTCGAGCAGCTCACCACCGCCAGCCCCGACATCGACGACGGTGAAGTCCGGCTGAGAACCCAGCGCATCGTCGACCTGCGCGGCTAGCGCGGCGATCACGACCGCCCAGGTCGATCCGGTGTGGGCCGCCGTACGGAAGTGCCGCGAGGGCACGCCTGATGAGCGGTAGAAGCCGCTCTCGCCGTAAAGCGAGTCGGTCATGGCGTCCCGCCAGCTCCGCCAATAGCCGCCCACGCCCTGCACCCCACCCGCCACCCATCAATGAGCCGGCTGCGCCGGCTTCGTTATCTGACGGTACGTCGTAGGCTCTTCTCGTCCGGTACTTCTCAAGACTGGAACACGTGACGATGACGTCCTCTCCAGCGGATCGCCCTGCCCGGCTCACGGTTGGCGTGATCAGCGCGGGACGCGTCGGCGCCGTCCTTGGCGCGGCGTTGTTGCGCGCGGGTCACCGCGTTGCGGCGGTTGCGGCGGTTTCCGACGCCAGCCGCCGTCGGGCTGATGCGCTTCTTGCCGATGTAGCGATCCGGCCGGCGGACCAGGTGGCGGCCACTGCCGACCTCCTCGTTCTGGCGGTGCCGGATGACGCGCTGGCCGCTCTCGTCAACGGGCTCGCCGGCGCTGACGCCGTGCGCCGAGGAACCCTCGTCATGCACACGAGCGGGGCGCACGGCATCCGGGTCCTCGACCCTCTGACGGAGCGCGGCGCCTTGCCGCTCGCGTTGCACCCCGTGATGACCTTCACCGGCACCGAGGTCGATCTGCAGCGCCTCGACGGCGCGTGCTTTGGCGTGACCAGCGATGACGTGCTCCGCCCGGTGGCGGAGACACTGGTGATCGAGATGGGCGGTGAGCCGGCGTGGATCGCCGAGGACCTCAGGCCGCTGTACCACGCCGGGCTGGCCTTCGGCGCCAACCATCTGGTGACTCTGGTTGCGCAGTCCGCCGACCTGCTCGCGGAGGCGGGCGTCGAGGTGCCCGCGCGGATGCTCGGCCCGCTGCTCGGCGCCGCTCTCGACAACGCGCTTCGCAGCGGAGATCGCGCGCTGACCGGTCCGGTGGCGCGCGGAGATGCCGGCACGCTCGTCACGCATCTCGCGACGCTTGCCGAGCGGGCGCCGGAGTCGGTGGACGCGTACGTCGCGATGGCGCGACTCACGGCGGCCCGCGCGCTTGCCGCCGGACTGCTCGACGTCGAAGCCGCCGCCGCGCTGCTCGACGTACTTGCGAACCGGCGCGAGCCGTGACGGAGCCCTTCGTCGCGCGGGCGCGAGCCGAGCTTGCGGCCGCGCGATCGGCTTTGGCGGGGCGCGTCGCCGTGGTCATGACGATGGGCGCGCTTCACGACGGTCATGCGCATCTCATCGACGTTGCGCGCGACCATGCCGACCATGTGGTCGTCACGATCTTCGTCAATCCGAAGCAGTTCGGCGTCGGCGAGGATCTTGATCGCTACCCGCGCACGCTCGACGCTGATGTCGAGGTGTGCCGCGCTCACCACGTCGACATCGTCTTCGCTCCGACCGTGGAGGAGATCTATCCCGCGGACGACGACGTGCCGACGGTCGAGGCTGGTGCGCTCGCGACCATCCTCGAGGGTGCGTCTCGCCCCGGTCATTTCGAGGGCGTGGTCACTGTCGTCGCACGGCTGCTCGACCTCACGCGGCCCGACGTCGCGGTCTTCGGGGAGAAGGACGCACAGCAGCTCGCCGTGATCCGTCGGATGGTCGCCGAACAGGCGAGGGCGGTCGAGATCGTCGGCGTACCCACCGTTCGCGAGCCTGACGGCCTCGCGTTGTCGAGCCGAAATCGCTACCTCGACGACGCCGGCCGGGCCGCCGCCCTCGCGATCCCTGACGCACTCAATGCCGGGGTCGCACAAGCCGGTGAGGGACCCGACGCGGTGCTTGAGACCGTGCGCGCACAGCTCCGCGGCGCGCCCGGGGTGGCGGTCGACTACGTCGAGTTGGTCGACGCGGAGACCTGGGAGCCTCCCACCGACCGAACGAGGTTCGGAAAGATTTTGGTGGCCGCACGTGTCGCGGGGACCAGATTGATTGACAATAGGGACGTCGCGTTCCACGCGCGATCGGCAGAGTCCTCGGCACCCACGTTGGGCTGAAGGAGTGGACTGATGTTTCGCACCATGCTCAAGAGCAAGCTGCACCGCGCCACGGTGACGCAGGCCGACCTGCACTACGTGGGTTCCGTCACCATCGACGAGGACCTGATGGACGCAGCGGATTTGCTGCCCGGCGAGCAGGTCGCGATCGTCGACATCAACAACGGTTCGCGGCTGGAGACCTATGTGATCGCCGGTCCGCGCGGTAGCGGCGTCATCGGGATCAACGGCGCGGCAGCGCGCCTCGTACACGAGGGCGACCTCGTGATCATCATCAGCTACTGCACGGTGACCGACGCCGAGGCGCGCGAGATGAAGCCCCAAGTGGTGTTCGTCGACTCGGAGAACCACATCGTCGGTACCGGCAGCGATCCGGCTGAAGCCCTCGCCGGCATGGACCTGCTGCGCGGCGACACGGTGCTCGATCACACAGCCGTCGGCTCGCACTGACGGTTCCGGACAGCGACAGCATGGGTGGGGACGGCGCGACCACGGCTGACCGGGTGTTGCTGGCCATCGACGTCGGCAACACCAACACCGTCATCGGGTGCTTTCACGGCGAGGCGCTGATCGAGTCGTGGCGGATCAAGACCGACACCCGCGCCACGGCTGACGAGCTCGCACTCCTGCTGCGGGGACTGCTGACGGACTCACCCCCACCCGACGGGATCGCGGCGTGTTCCACCGTGCCGGCGGTCCTGCATGAGCTGCGTGGAGTCTTCACCCGGTACTACCCGCAGGTCCCGGCGGTGATCGTCGAGCCGGGCGTGAAGACCGGCGTACCGCTGCTCTACGACAACCCTCGTGAGGTCGGCGCAGATCGAATCGTCAACTCGCTTGCGGCGTACCACCTCTACGGCGGACCTTCGATCGTCGTGGACTTCGGCACCTCGACCAACTTCGACGTCGTCAGCGAGAAGGGCGAGTTCCTCGGCGGTGCCGTCGCAGCCGGTATCGAGATCACGATGGATGCACTTGCAGCGCGCGGTGCCCGGTTGTTCAAGGTCGAGCTCGCGCGGCCGCGATCGGTGATCGGCAAGAGCACGGTGGAGGCGATGCAGTCCGGTCTGCTCTACGGATTCGCGGGTCAGATCGACGGGCTCGTGCGCCGGATCGGAGAGGAAATCGATGCGGACCCCGTGGTCATCGCCACGGGCGGTCTGGCGCCGCTCGTGATCGATGAGTGCGAGACCGTGACCGAGCATGAGCCCGAGCTGACGCTCATCGGCCTGCGCTTGGTATTCGATCGCAACTGCACCTGAGAGACTTTCGTCGACATGGCCGAGCTGGAGGGACGCTCCGAGCAGGAGCGGGTACGCCGCGACAAGCTCGACCGTCTGCAGGCTTCCGGCATCGAGGGCTATCCGGTCGGCGTCCGGCGCTCGATCACGATCGCGGAGCTTCGTGCCGCGCACCCTGACCTGGTTCCCGACGCCGCAACCGGCGAGCAGGTCAGCATCGTCGGGCGGGTCGTGCTCAAGCGCGACGGAGGCAAGCTGTGCTTCGCGACGCTGCGCGACGGCAGTGGGGACCTTCAGGTGATGCTCTCCCTCGAGCACCTAGGTGAAGAGCGCCTCGAAGATTGGAAGCGCGACGTCGACCTCGGCGATCACGTCAGCGTTGACGGCGAGGTCGTGTGCAGTCGCCGCGGTGAGCTGTCTGTCATGGCGTCGTCCTGGACGATGGCGAGCAAGGCACTGCGTCCACTGCCCGAGAAGTGGGCGGGAATCGCCGACGAGGAGGAGCGGGTCCGCCGCCGGTACGTCGACCTCATCGTCAATGCGGACGCGAGGCGGATGTTCGAGGCGCGTGCCGCGGTGCTGGCGTCCTTGCGCGCGACGCTGGCTGCCCGCGGTTTCATCGAGGCGGAGACCCCGATCCTGCAGTCGCTGCATGGCGGCGCGTCCGCTCGTCCGTACGCGAGCCACATGAATGCGTTCGACATGCCGGTCTATCTGCGCATCGCCCTCGAGCTCTACCTGAAGCGCCTGGTCGTCGGTGGGATCGAGCGCGTCTACGAGATCGGCCGGAACTTCCGCAACGAAGGCGTCGACTCGACCCACGCCAACGACTTCACGATGCTCGAGGCATACGAGGCCTACGGCGACTACGACACGATGGCCGACCTCACCCGTGCGCTGGTCATCGACGCCGCGAAGGCGGTCGGCTCGACGGTGGTGCCGCGCGCGGGCGGCGGCGAGCTCGACCTCGATGTGCCGTGGCGCACCGTGACGGTTTTCGGCGCATTGAGCGAGGCGCTGGGCGAGCAGATCGGTCCGGACACATCCGCCGATGTGCTCAAGAAGCTGGCGGCGAGCCGTGAGGTGGCGCTGCAGCCGACGTGGGACGCCGGGGAGATCGTGCTCGAGCTCTACGAACAGCTGGTCGAGCACACCCTGATCGAGCCCACCTTCGTGCGTGACTATCCGGCCTCGGTGCGTCCCCTTGCCCGCCCGCACCGCGACGATCCCAGGTTGGCGGAGGCATGGGACCTGATCGTCAACGGCGTGGAGCTCGCGCCGGCGTACTCCGAGCTCGTCGACCCGGTCGAGCAACGCAGGCGACTCACCGAGCAGTCGCTGAAGGCCGCCGGCGGCGATGCCGAGGCGATGCAGCTCGACGAGGACTTCCTGCGAGCGCTCGAGCACGGGGCGCCGCCGATGGGCGGGATGGGCATGGGAGTCGACCGGCTGCTCATGCTGCTCACCGGCGAGAACATCCGTCAGACGATTACTTTTCCGTTCGTCCGGCCCGAATAGTTAAATCGCCGGTATTTTTCGCCGGCATTTGTAGGCCACCGGAATATTGACGTACTTTCCCTTTGGCTATTTCGATTCGATCGAGGAGACTTCCCCATGGCTCAGCGCGTCCAGGTATTGCTGGTGTGCGACCTTCACGACGACGACACCGAGGGCACCGAGACGATTCGGTTCGCAGTGGACGGTGCGAGCTATGAGATCGACGTCTGCACGACGCACGCCGCGCAGCTGCGCGACTCCTTCGCACCGTACGTCGGTGCCGGTCGTCGCGCCGGCCGGGCCGTCGTCGCCGGCCGGCGTCGCCAGGTCGCGACGGGTGTCGACCCGGCCGCCGTGCGGGCCTGGGCCAGGTCCAACGGAGTGAAGGTCAGCGAGCGCGGCCGGATTGCAGCGGATGTCGTCGAGCGCTTCACCGCAGCAGGGCACTAGCGCCCGATTAGCTCCGACTCGCAATGATTGCGCCGGTTTCGCCAATGGCTGAACCGGAATCGAAGCTGGTGCGTTTGTCGTTGTACCGAGCAGATGGGTGCGTAGCACCAAGAGGGTGACGTTCACAGGCGGCGGGTATGACGCTCATGACCCGGGACTAGCATGCGAACAACGGGGCGACCCGCTTCGGTCGAGGAGCAAACATGTTTGAAAGATTTACCGACCGCGCACGACGGGTCGTTGTCCTGGCTCAAGAAGAGGCCAGGATGCTCAACCACAACTACATCGGGACCGAGCACATCCTGCTGGGTCTGATTCATGAGGGCGAAGGCGTTGCCGCCAAGGCCCTCGAGTCGCTCGGCATCTCGCTGGAAGGCGTCCGCCAGCAGGTCGAAGAGATCATCGGTCAAGGCCAGCAGGCGCCCAGCGGCCACATCCCCTTCACGCCGCGCGCCAAGAAGGTCCTTGAGCTCAGCCTCCGCGAGGCGTTGCAGCTCGGCCACAACTACATCGGGACCGAGCACATCCTGCTCGGCCTGATCCGCGAGGGCGAAGGTGTCGCCGCGCAGGTGCTCGTGAAGCTCGGTGCCGACCTCAACCGGGTCCGCCAGCAGGTGATCCAGCTGCTGTCCGGCTACCAGGGCAAGGAGCCGGCCGCTGCGGGCGGCGTCGGCGAGGGTGCGCCGAGCACGTCGCTCGTGCTCGACCAGTTCGGCCGCAACCTGACCCAGGCGGCACGTGAAGGAAAGCTCGACCCGGTCATTGGGCGCGAGAAGGAGATCGAGCGCGTCATGCAGGTCCTGTCGCGCCGTACCAAGAACAACCCGGTTCTCATCGGCGAGCCCGGAGTCGGGAAGACCGCCGTCGTCGAAGGCCTTGCGCAGGGGATTGTCAAGGGCGAAGTTCCCGAGAACCTCAAGGAAAAGCAGCTTTACACCCTGGACCTCGGCGCATTGGTCGCCGGAAGCCGTTACCGCGGTGATTTCGAGGAGCGCCTTAAGAAGGT
Organism: Mycobacteriales bacterium; assembly: GCA_036268405.1. GTDB lineage: Bacteria > Actinomycetota > Actinomycetes > JAFAQI01 > JAFAQI01 > DASZTV01. The sequence continues at coordinate 35,002 of DATAUF010000027.1, read as the reverse complement.
TCTCAAGGAGATTCGCACCCGCGGCGACATCATCCTTTTCATCGACGAGATCCACACCCTCGTCGGCGCGGGTGCAGCCGAGGGCGCGATCGACGCGGCATCGATCCTCAAGCCGATGCTGGCGCGCGGCGAGCTGCAGACCATCGGCGCGACGACGCTCGACGAGTACCGCAAGTACCTCGAGAAGGACGCCGCGCTCGAGCGCCGGTTCCAGCCGATCCAGGTCCCGGAGCCGACGCTGGCGCACACCATCGAGATCCTCAAGGGCCTCCGTGACCGGTACGAAGCGCACCACCGCGTGTCGATCACCGATGCCGCGCTGGTGGCCGCTGCGCAGCTGGCTGACCGCTACATCTCCGACCGGTTCCTGCCGGACAAGGCGATCGACCTGATCGACGAGGCGGGCTCCCGGATGCGGATCCGACGGATGACCGCGCCGCCGGATTTGCGGGAGTTCGACGAGAAGATCGCGGCCGTCCGCCGGGAGAAGGAGAGCGCGATCGACGCGCAGGACTTCGAGAAGGCGGCTTCGTTGCGCGACAACGAGAAGCAGCTGCTCTCCCAGAAGGCTGACCGTGAGCGCGAGTGGAAGGCCGGCGACATGGATGTCGTCGCCGAGGTCACCGATGAGGAGATCGCCGAGGTCCTCGCGACGTGGACCGGCATCCCGGTCTTCAAGCTGACCGAGGAGGAGACCGCTCGGCTGCTGCGCATGGAAGACGAGCTGCACAAGCGCGTCGTCGGGCAGGCGCAGGCCGTCAAGGCGATCTCGCAGGCGATCCGGCGTACCCGTGCCGGTCTGAAGGACCCCAAGCGCCCAGGAGGCTCGTTCATCTTCGCCGGGCCGTCCGGCGTCGGGAAGACCGAGCTGTCCAAGACGCTCGCGGAGTTCCTGTTCGGTGACGAGGACTCGCTGATCCAGCTCGACATGAGTGAGTTCATGGAGAAGCACACCGTCTCGCGTCTGGTCGGCTCGCCTCCCGGTTACGTCGGCTACGAAGAGGGCGGTCAGCTCACCGAGCGGGTGCGTCGCAAGCCGTTCTCGGTCGTGCTGTTCGACGAGATCGAGAAGGCGCACCCTGACGTCTTCAACGCGCTGCTCCAGGTGCTTGAGGACGGTCGGCTCACCGACGCGCAGGGTCGCACCGTCGACTTCAAGAACACCGTGATCATCATGACGACGAACCTCGGCACCCGAGACATCGCGAAGGGACTGAACCTCGGCTTCGCCGCGGGCGATCACGACGTCAACAACTACGAGCGGATGAAGCTCAAGGTCAATGACGAGCTGAAGCAGCACTTCCGTCCGGAGTTCCTCAACCGTGTGGACGACACGGTCGTGTTCCACCAGCTCACCGAGGAAGACATCGTCACGATCGTCGACCTGATGATCAACCGGGTCGATGTGCAGATGAAGAACCGCGACATGGCGCTGGAGCTCACGTCCGACGCGAAGCGGCTGCTCGCCAAGAAGGGTTACGACCCGGTGCTCGGCGCGCGCCCGTTGCGACGCACCATCCAGCGCGAGATCGAGGACCTGCTGTCGGAGAAGATCCTCTTCGGAGAGCTGACCGCGGGCCAGATCGTCGTCGTCGATGTCGAGGACACCGACGGCGAGGAGCGCTTCACGTTCCGCGGCGAGTCCAAGCCGATCACGCCAGATGTCCCGCTCGATGAGGTGGAGGCCGGCGCGGCACCCGTGGCGGCGACCGAAGGTGGCGCAGCAGCGGAAGCCTGACCTCGCTGCGTCACACTCGTCGCATGGCGGGAGCTGACAGCGTGGCGGTGATCGCGGATCTCGAGGCCGAGCAGGACGCGATCGAGGCGATGGTCGAAGGCCTCGACGAGGCCGGTTGGCTGGCCCCGTCGGCGGCTGCCGGATGGAGCATCTCCGACGTGCTGCTTCACCTTGCGCAGAGCGAGGAAGCCGTCGTCTCGAGTATCAGCGGGATCTCCTCGCTGGTCGACGCGCTGCCCGTCGAGGGCGACACGATCGATGAGATCATGGAGAACCGGGTGCGCGCCGAGCGTGGCGAGCCGTTCGTGATCTTCGAGCGCTGGCGTACCGCGCGGCGCGCGGCCGTCGAGGCGCTGCGTCATGCCGACCCGGACGCGCGCTTCGCGTGGGCGGCTACGCCGCTTCGCCCTCAGGCCCTGGCCACGACCCGCCTCGCCGAGCACTGGGCCCACGCTCTGGACATTGCCGAGCCGCTCGGCGTCGACTACCCGGACACCGACCGGCTGCGTCACATCGCCTGGCTCGCGCATCGCACGCTGCCCTATGGCTTCGGTCTCGTCGGCGAGGAGGCGCAGCCCGTCTACTGCGAGCTCGCCGCGCCTGGCGGCGATACGTGGACGTACGGCGAGTCGGACGCCCCATCTCGGATCACCGGCGACGCGGGTGCGTTCTGCCGGGTCGGCGCGCAGCGCCTGGCTCCCGCGGACTCGGGGCTCGTCGCCGAAGGACCGTACGCCGACGCGGCACTCCGCGTCCTTCGCAACTACGCCAACTGAAAGACAAGGGCGCAACAACCAGAGGCGCGGGATCGCTGCGGGCGGCCCCCGCTTCGCCGTTTCGTCGCGAGGGCGGCTATGCGGTCTTCTATGACCGGATATCCGCCCTCGCTTTGTGAAGCAGGTCAATGTGGTCGCTGAAGATCCCATCGATCCCAATTACTTCGCAGCGACGCAGCGCAATCGACGACTGCACGTCCCACGCGAACGCGAGCATCCCGAGCCCATGCACGTCGTCGATCGCTGATCGCCGCCACAACGGCCAGCGTGCGTTCACGACCTCAGTCCCTTGGGCCATGAGCTGCAGCAAGACCGCGCGGCGTAGCTTCTTGTTGCGCAGTTGGTCGCGACGCAGGGTCGCGCCGCCGTGTGCGGGACGCACCCTGCCAGGTCGCATGGTGGTCGGCGTAAACAACCACAGCCGGTTCGCCGCGCCGTGTGCTTGAGCGACATCCAATATGGCGTTTTCAGCGTCTTTGCCTTTGACGTCGATCGCGAGGTCGAAGTCCGTGCCGCAGGTCGCGTAGAGATCGGCGAGCGATGGGATGTGGGCAAGCAATTCGTTGCGGGGCACCTCGGTGATCGGGACTTCGTTGCGGCCGCGCTGATGGACGCCGTCGTGGTCGAGCACCACGATGCCGTCGGCCGTGACCCATGCATCGGTCTCCAGTCCAGACGCGCCGCGCACGAGTGCTTCGGTGAACGTCGGCAGGACGTTGTCGGGTCCATGACCACGACCGCCGCGGTGGGCGAAGGCGTACTTCATGTCGGCAGCCGGAAGTGTCCGTCACCGACCGGCTCGACCAGGCCGTCCTCGATCAACCCGACCAGCGACCGCTCGCGCTGCGCGAGGTCGTCCCAGACCAGATCGAGGTCCGCCTTCGCCACCAGGTCCGGGGCCTCGCGCAACACGGCGAGCAGCCGGCCTCGGACCTGCCGGTCGGTGCCCGCATAGGTCTGCGGCTTGCGGGTCGACGTTCCCGCCGGCCTGCCCGCTGCGAGCCAGGCGCACTCCCCAGACACCGGACAGCCAGCGCAGCGCGGGTCGCGAGCAGTGCATATGAGTGCGCCGAGCTCCATCACCGCGACGCTGTGGTGTGCCGGGGCGTCGCACGGCACGAGAGCAAGCGCCGCCTCCTGTTCGCCGCGAGTGGGCGACGCCGTCGCCGCGTCCGGTGCCCCGCCGAACACCCGGGCATGAACCCGGCGGACGTTGGTGTCGAGAACGGCGTGGCGCGCCCCGAAACCGAATACCGCCACAGCAGCTGCTGTGTACGAGCCCACGCCCGGCAGCGTGAGCAGATCGTCGTACGACGACGGGACCGTCCCATCGTGTCGCTCCATGATCGCGATGGCCGCCTCGTGAAGTCGCAGTGCTCGTCGCGGGTAGCCCAGCCGGCCCCATTCGCGCACCGCCTCGCCGGGGGCCTCGACGGCCAGATCAGCCGGCGTGGGCCAGCGCGACATCCACGACGCCCAGGCCGGAAGTACCCGCACGACCGGCGTCTGTTGGAGCATCACCTCGCTGACCAGGACACCCCAAGGACTGGCGTCCGGGGCGCGCCATGGCAGCTCCCGCGCGTTCGCGTCGTACCAGCGCCGCACCCGGGTGGAGAAGGCCTCACTCATGGTCGCGGCCGAGTTTGTCACCCCAGGACGCGCAGATGGGCCGAGTCCTAGGATCATGCAATGGGCAGCGTGCTCTCGCCGGTGGGCTCGCAACCGCCGCGGGTCTACTGGATGCGACGCGTCTTCGTGCTTGGGCTGCCCCTGATCCTGATCGTCATCATCGCGGTGTCCTGCGGAGGTGGCTCGAAGTCCCCGTCGGCGTCCTCGGACGGCGGGCCGAGCTCAGGGTCCAAGACGACGTCGGGCTCAAAGGGCGCATGCGCGCCCGGTGATCTATCAGCGGCGCTCTCGACCTCGGCGACGACCTATCAGGTCGGTCAGCAGCCGGCGTTCACGGCGACCATCACCAACACCTCGACAGTGCCTTGCCAGCTCACGACGTCCCCCTCGAACGAGACGTGGAAGGTGCTCTCGGGCGCGGCTCACTGGTGGACCACCGCCGGCTGTCCGAAGTCCACGGCGTCATCGACCAAGACCCTCAACGCCGGAGCGAGCCGCAAAGTCTCCATCACCTGGGACGGGCACCGCCTCGAGCCTGGCTGCACGGCCGGCGAGGCGGCCTTGCCCGGCACCTACCATCTGAAGGCGATTCTGGACGGCGTGTCCGCCCAGCAGGTGACCTTCCACTTCACGAAGAACACTCAATAAGGGTCCAATCGGACCTAAGTGCCCAGCATCAGGCACAGGGCACTAGGGGGACCGTGCGGCTCGCACGCTCAAGCACTCGGATGGACACGACGACATGTCTCAGGTGACTGCGCAACCGGACCTTCCGAGTCCGGTCACGGTCGTCATCGTCGATGACTCAGCGACTCAGCGCAGGTTCATCAGAGCCGCGATGTCGGCCGACCCCATGCTCGAGGTCGTCGGCGAGGCACGGACCGGCCGCGACGCCGTCGCGCTCGTCGAGCGGCTCAAGCCCACCGCAGTGATCATGGACCTTCATCTTCCGGTCATGAATGGCATCGAGGCCATCGAGCGGATCATGGCCAACCGTCCGACTCCGATCGTCGTCTACTCCTCGTTCGTCGACGGTGCCGACCGCGACAACGCCGCCTCCGCGCTGGCTGCCGGTGCGATCGACGTCATGGCCAAGCCGGGGCCGGAGGACAGCGCCCGGCTCTCGGAGTACGCCGAAGAGCTGCGGCAGCGGTTGCGGGTTGCCGGCCGGGTCAAGGTGATCACCCATCCGCGCGGCAGGCTGGGCCTGACGCGGTCATCGATGACGACCGCGCGTCTCGACGGTACGACGGAGAAGCCCGCGGAGCGGGCCACGTCGCGCAAGCCGCCGCTCCGCGCCGCGTCGGACTCCGACGATCCTCTCGCCGGACTCGCCGAGCGGGAGATCCGGCTGCTCGTGATCGGAGCTTCGACGGGTGGACCCCAGGCCCTCGCGACCTTGCTCGCGGACCTGCCGAAGGACACCACGGTCCCGATCGTTCTGATCCAGCACATGGCCGACGGCTTCATGGAGGGCCTGACGCACTGGCTCGACGAGGTCTGCCCGCTTCCGGTGGTGCTCGGCGAGCACGGCAAGCGACTCAGCCCCGGGGCGGTGACGATCGCGCCCGGTGGGGTCAACTTCGTGATTCACGATCACTATCGGGTCACCACGCAGAATCCGCCACCCACCCAGTACCACGTGCCGGGGATCGACGTGACCTTCACGTCGGCGGCCGACGCTTACGGCTCCCTCGTCACGGGTGTCCTGCTGACCGGGATGGGACGTGACGGCGCGACCGGGCTCAAGCGGATCCGCAATCAGGGCGGTCTGACGATCGGCCAGGACGAGTCGACGAGCGCTGTCTATGGGATGCCCGCCGCTGCCAAGTCAGAAGACGCGGTCGACCTCCAGCTGCCCCTGCCCGAGATCTCGGTGGCGCTGCACCGGCTTCTTTCGCCGGTGGACGAGGGCAGGCCGGAGTGAAGCGCGTCGCGCTGAGCGACGCCGAGTTCGCGACGGTCACGAAGGTCCTTCACAACGCCGCCGGGCTGTCGTTCGACGAGTCCCGCCGAGACTCGCTCGGGTTCTCGATCGGGGAACGGCTCCGTGCGACGAAGACGGCCGACGTCGCGGCATACCTCGCCAAAGTCGGTTCGGTCACCGGTGCCGAGGAGCTGCAGGCGCTGCTCGATGAGGTGACGATCCCTGAGACGCACTTTTTCCGGAACCCGCCGCAGATCCGTGCGCTGCGCAAGTTCGTGATGCCGGAGCTCATCCGACAGGCCTCGGAACGCAAGCGGCTGCGGATCTGGAGTGCGGGATGTTCGACCGGCGAAGAGGCGTACACCGTCGCGATCATGGTGCGCGAGATGCTCCCGGCGACGACGGACTGGGACGTCAAGGTGCTCGCCTCCGACATCTCGACCCGCGGTCTCGCGGCTGGCGAAGCGGCGAGGTACGGCGAGCGCTCGTTCGTCATGACGGAGCCAGCCGATCTCAACCGGTGGTTCGTGCCGGACCCCGACGGGACCGCGTGGACCGTCCGCGATGAGGTGCGCTCGATCGTGGAGTTCGAGCACCGCAACCTGGTCACTGATGAGCCGGCCTTCGGGCCCGGCGAGGCCGACCTCATCCTCTGCCGAAACGTGACGATCTACTTCGATCGTGAGACCACGCGCACGCTGATGGGAAGGCTGCACGACCGGCTCCGTGACGGTGGTTACCTGTTTCTCGGACACGCCGAGACGCTTTGGCAGATCACAGATGACTTCACGCTGGTCTCACTCGGTGACGCCTTTGTCTACCGCCGGCTCGACGACGTCGAGGAGCAGGCTGACGACGTGGAGCGGCGCCGGGTTCTCCCGGAGCGGCGCACCACGGACGAGCCTCGCCTCGAGGCCGGGCGCCTGAACACGCCGAACCGCCGCAAGACCGACGCTGACCGCCGACACGATCCCAAGCCGGTCGAAGTGCCGAAGCTGCCGCGTCTCGTGACGCCGGCGATGCCTGTGGCGCGAATCGTGCCACCGGCCACCCCGCTGCCCGATCCGCTCGACGCAGTGCGTGCCGCCCTCGCAGAAGGGCGCTACCCCGAGGCGGCCGACATCGCTGCCGAGGTTGCCGGCAGCACCCCCCTGCGGGCCGATGCCCACTATCTGTGGGGCGTCGCGCTCACGAATCTCGGTCGAGATGCCGATGCACTTGTCGTGCTGCGCAAGACCGTCTACCTCGATCCGGAGCACGGGTTCGCCCATTTCATGCTGGGCGGTGCACTCGACCGGATGGGCGAGGGGGTTGCAGCCGCGCGTTCGTACCGCGCCGCGGCGAGCACACTGGGAGGGCGTCCGAAGGACATGACGGCCCCCGAGCTCGGTGGCCGCGATGTCTCCGAGCTGGCCGCGCTCTGCCTGCAGCTCGCCGACCGGGCCGGCACCCCGGCCTCCCTGGAAGGGACCTCATGATCACCGGCTACGTGATGTTCCGGCTGGCCTCCCGAACCTTCGCGACGTCGCTGGATGACGTCCGCGAGATCGTGCGCCTGGCGGGTCTGGAGCGCCTGCCAGGAGTCCAAGCGCCGCTGGCGGGGGTCATCGAGCTGCGTGGTGCTCCGCTGCCGGTGCTCGACGTTCGAGGTCCGGATGCGCCCGAGGATCAGGGCGACGTCCTCGTGCTCGAGGTTGATGGGGACGCGGTTGGCGTCGCGGTAGACCAGGTTCTCGCGGTGCTTCCTGCAGAGGCGTTGCCGGAGCTCACCGATCGCCCGGCCAAGGTGTTGCCGTCCTACGTGATCGGAGTACGCAGCTCCGCGGACGGCCCGGTATTGCTCGTCGATCTCGAGAAGATGCTGGACGTCGCAGCGACCGGATGGGCGGAGACGTTGGCCGGCGTCGACGATCTGAGCGCCGCCTTTTAGAGCTACGCGAGCACCGCGCGGATTCCGCTGAAATCCACGGCTACACGTAACGCTCGAGGATGGATGACTCCGCAAGGCGCGAGAGACCCTCTCGCACAGAGCGCGCCCGAGTCTCGCCGACACCCTCGACAAGCTGAAGATCGTCGATGGTGGCCGCGAGCAGCTTCTGGAGTCCGCCGAAGTGGTCGACGAGCCGGTCGATGACGGCCGCGGGAAGCCGCGGCACGCGGGCGAGCAGTCGGTAGCCCCTCGGCGAGACGGGGGTGTCGAGGACGTCGGCCGCACTGCCGAACCCACAGACTCGCGCGATCACCTCGAGGTCGAGCAAGTCGGTGCCGGAAAGCTCATCCAGCTCGGTCAGCACGTGGTCCACGGTTCGCGGCTTGCGGCCGTGTGGCGGCGGCATGTAGTCGCGAACCACCAGCTCCCGCTCCTGGGTGACGCCGGCCATGAGCTCGTCGCGCTGCAGCGAGAGCAGCCGGCCGTCGGTGCCGAGCTCGACGACGTACCCATCGATCTCCGAAGCGATCCGCAGCACCATCTCCAGGCGCTGCGTGACGATGACCACGTCGCGCACGGTGACGAGGTCCTCGATCTCCAACGCCGACAGGGTGCCACTGACCTCGTCAAGCCGCATCTTGTAGCGCTCGAGGGTGGCAAGCGCCTGGTTGGCGCGGGACAGAATCGCGCCCGAGTCATCGAGGACGTAGCGACGTCCTTCGACGTACAGCGCGATGATCCGCATCGACTGGCTGACGCTGACCACCGGGTAGCCGGTCTGGCGGGCGACCCGTTCCGCGGTCCGGTGCCGGGTACCAGACTCCTCGGTCGGGATCGACGGGTCCGGCACCAGATGCGTCGCAGCGCGAAGAATCTTGGTCAGGCCGTCATCGAGGACGATTGCGCCGTCCATCTTCGCGAGCTCGCGCAGCCGGGTCGCGGCGAACTCGACATCGAGCGGGAAGCCGCCGCTGCACAGGCTCTCGACGGTCTTGTCGTAGCCGAGGACGATGAGGGCGCCGGTGTGACCGCGCAAGATCCGCTCGAGGCCGTCGCGCAACTGCGTGCCAGGTGCGATCTTGGCCAGCGTCGAGCGCAGCAGGTCGCCGTCTGCCCGCTCGGGTGCCACGTCACTCCTCGTCTCGCTCGGTGCCCGAGTGTATTGAGGCGGTCCGAAATCGCTACGGATTCAAAGCCGTGCGGATCTCAAACGGGTGGGATCGCCCGTCGTGCCGCGTCCCGGATGTCTTCGACCTCGACCGCACGAATCGGCGCCGAGTCGACCGCACTTCGTGGCGGCACCAGTGCGGTGGTGAAGCCGAGTCTTGCTGCCTCCGCGAGCCGGGCGCGCATGGAAGCGACGGGCCGGATCTCTCCCGCGAGGCCAACCTCACCGATCGCCACCAGGCCTGGTACGACGGAGAGGTCGCGCGCCGCGCTGGTGATCGCGAGGGCGAGGGCGAGGTCAGAGGACGGCTCTGCGAGGCGAACGCCCCCAACTGTCGCGGCGTAGACCTCGTGTTTGGACAAGGTGATTCCCAAGGACCGCTGAAGGACCGCCAGCAGCATCGCGGTCCTGGCGGAGTCGACGCCGCTCGTTGCGCGCCGCGGGTTGAGCTGCTCGGTGGTGGTGACGAGCGCCTGAACCTCGGCGACGAGCGCCCGGCGGCCTTCCATTGTCACTGTCACGCAGGTCCCGGGGACCGGTTTGCTGCCGTGGGCAAGAAAGAGCCCTGATGGGTCGACCAGGCCGACAATGCCGTCGTCGGTGAGGTCGAAGCAGCCAACCTCGTCGGCCGGGCCGAAACGGTTCTTCGCGGTGCGGACCAGCCGAAGCCGCGAGTGCCGGTCGCCCTCGAACGACAGCACGACGTCGACGAGATGCTCGAGTGTCCGAGGCCCCGCGACCGAGCCGTCCTTGGTGACGTGACCCACCAGGATCGTCGCCATCTCCCGTGACTTGGACAGCTTGATGATGGCGCTTGCGACCTCGCGCACCTGCGATACGCCGCCCGCGGCCCCGTCGATCTCGGCCGATCCGATGGTCTGGATCGAGTCGACGATCAACACGTCTGGTCCGACGGCCTCCACGTGACCGACAAGGGCGGAGAGCTCCGTCTCGGCGGCGAGATAGAGCTCGTCTGCCAGTGCCCCGATCCGGCCGGCGCGCAGCCGGACCTGGGCTGCGGACTCCTCGCCTGTCACGACCAGGCAGCGCCGTCCGCTGTTTGCGATCTTGGCAGCCGCGCTGATCAGCAACGTTGACTTGCCGACCCCCGGCTCGCCGGCGAGGAGCACTACCGACCCGGGTACGAGTCCACCGCCGAGCACGCGGTCGAGTTCCGGTTCGCCTGTCGGCCGATGCCGGGCGGAATGCTCCTCGACCTCGGCGATCGGCTTGGCGGGTGCTGAGACCGGACCGGCGACGACGGTGAGTCCAGGGCGCGCGCCCGCTTCGGCGATGGTTCCCCATGCCTGGCACTCCGGGCAGCGGCCGACCCATTTGCCCACCTCGAGGCCGCACTCGCCGCACCGAAACGCCGGGCGGGCCGCCGCCTTGGATGCCATGTCCGTGACGCTAGGGCCGAGGTACGACAGCGACCCGCAGCGACGCGCCCCTTGTTAGTGCCGGCGAAGCCGGCGCCGCTTTTGGGCGGTGGGCGGGGACGAGGACGAGGACGTCAGTCGGCCGGGTGGGCGGTGAAGCGTCCCGCGAGGGTGCTCTCGCAGATCTCGGCCAGCACGTCGTACGGCGCCTGACCCATGAGAGCGATCAGCTCGGCCTGATACGTGACGTAGAGCGCATCGGCGGCGACGTGCGCCTCGGTGGCCCCGCTGCAGTACCAGTTGAGGTCGGCACCTCCAGCGCCCCAGCCACGGCGGTCGTACTCACCAATCGTGGTGACGAGCACCTTCGTGTCATCGGGGCGGGTCACCTTGTCGTAGGTACGTCGCACCGGGAGCTGCCAGCAGACGTCGGGCTTGGTCTCGAGAGGATGCAGCCCGGTGTTTAGGGCGTGCAGGTGTAGTGAGCAGCCTTGTCCGGCCGCGAAGCCTGGGCGATTGAGGAAGATGCACGCGCCCTTGTATCGGCGCGTCTTCGGGTCGCCGTCCTCGATCTCGGTGACGCCGTTCTTCAGGCCCTCATCGCGGAACTGCCACTCGTCGGCTGTCATGGCCTTGGCGAACTTCTTGGTCCGCTTCTCGTCATCCTTGTCCGAGAAGTGCGCGCCATGCGTGCAGCAGCCGTCGTTCTTGCGCCCCTTGACGATGCCCTTGCAGCCGCTGCCGTAGATGCAGGTCCAGCGCGACAACAACCAGGTCAGGTCGCAGCGGAAGATCTGTTCGTCGTCTTCCGGGCTGACGAACTCGACCCACTGCCGCGGAAAGTTGAGATCGACCTCAGGCACCCAACAACCTTATTCATTTGCTTCGGCGAGGAGTCGACCGGCTTCCTCGGCCTGTCCGGAGGGGACGAGGACCCGTACGCCGAAGGCCATCTGGTAGATCGGGTCGGTGCCTCCGGCGTCGTCGGCCGACGTGTGCGCATTGATGCCGTGGCTGCGCAGGAACCCGGTCGCCATGTCAGCCGCCACCCGGTTCGGGAACTCGGCGACGCACACGGGGCCGACCGACGGCGTGGGTGCGAAGCGGTCACGAAGCCGGGTCCAGAACGTCGGCCGCTCGATCTTGGGTGGATCGAGGTCGAGCGGCTTGCGCCGGTGCGCGCGGTTGCTCACGGGTCGCACGGTAGTCCTCGCGGCGCGGGCTCGACCCCTTCTCAGGCCGGGACACCTAGGCTCTGGAGTCGTGGTGGTGAGGGTGCCGGATGCCAAGGTGGCCCTGTCGACCGCCTCGGTCTATCCGGAGTCGACGCCTGTTGCGTTCGAGATCGCCGCGCGGCTCGGGTACGACGGGGTCGAGGTGATGGTCTCGCCCGATCCGGTCAGCCAGGACATCGAGGCGCTGCGGAAGCTGTCGGACTACCACGGCGTCGCGATCCTCGCGATCCATGCACCCTGCTTGATCATCACGCGGCAGGTATGGGGGACCGAGCCGTGGGGGAAGCTCGTCAAGGCGCAGGCCGCCGCGGAGGCGTTGCAGTCGCCCACCGTCGTCGTGCATCCGCCGTTCCGCTGGCAGCGTGAATATGCCCGCGACTTCATCGACGGCATCCAGCGGATGGCCGACGAGACGGACGTCCGGTTCGCGGTGGAGAACATGTTCCCGCTGCGCGCCCGAGGTCGCGCGGTTGTGCCGTACTCGCCCGACTTCGACCCGAGCGAGGAAGAGTTCCGCCACTTCACCCTCGACCTCTCCCACACTGCGGTCTCGCAGAGCGACGCGCTCGCGATGGCTGGACGGATGGCGGATCGGTTGACCCACATCCACATCGCGGACGGCCTCGGCAGCGCGCGCGACGAGCACCTGGTGCCGGGACGCGGCAACCAGCCCTGTGCGGAGCTGCTTGAGGAGCTCGCCACTAACGGCTTCAACGGCACGGTTGTGGTCGAGATCAACACCCGCCGCTGCGAAGGTCGCGCCGAACGCGAGGCGGACGTCGCGGAGGCACTCGCCTTCACTCGGCTGCACCTCGCGGCTCCGGCCGCAACGTAGGGGGCCCGTCGTGCTGCGCAGCGGGCTTCGCACGGCGCTGCTGCACGCGTCGCGCCGAGGCAGCGTGCGGTTCGCGGTCGAGCATGCGCCGGTTTCGCGCAACGTCGTCAAACGCTTCGTTGCCGGCGATCTGGTCGGCGACGCGGTGCGGGTCAGCAGCGAGCTCGTCGCTTCGGGGCTGGCGGTCTCGCTCGACCATCTCGGCGAGGACACGACCGAGCCTGAGCACGCGGGCGCCGCTGCCGCGGCGTACCTGTCGCTGCTCGGCCTGCTTGCCGAGGCGGGTCTCGCCGACCACGTCGAGGTGTCGCTCAAGCTGTCGGCGGTCGGCGCGGCGCTCGATCGGTCGCTCGCGACCGACCATGCCCGCCAGATCTGTGCGTCGGCGGCGCTGGCCGGCACGACGGTCACCCTCGACATGGAGGATCACACCACCACCGACTCGACACTCGAGACTCTGCGCGAGCTGCGTGAGGACTTCCCCTGGGTCGGTGCGGTCGTGCAGTCCTACCTGCGCCGTACGGAGGCCGACTGCCGAGACCTCGCCGCCGCGGGATCGCGAGTGCGGCTGTGCAAGGGGGCGTACGACGAGCCGCCTTCGGTCGCGTTCATCTCGGGTGCCGAGGTCGACGACTCGTACCGGCGATGCCTCGAGGTCCTGATGCGAGGTCCTGGCTACCCGATGGTCGCGACCCACGACCCGGCTCTCATCGCGGAGGGTGAGCGGCTCGTTGCGGAGTCCGGCCGGAGCTCCACGACCTATGAGTTCCAGATGCTCTATGGCGTGCGACCGGACGAGCAGCATCGGTTGGCCAACCAAGGAGCGACCGTCCGCGTCTACGTGCCATACGGATCCGACTGGTACGGCTACCTCATGCGCCGCCTCGCCGAGCGCCCCGCGAACATGAGGTTCTTCCTGCGCGCCCTCGCCACCCGCGGGTGACATGAAGCGCCTCTGCCTGGCGGTCGCAGCTCTGCTGACGGCGGTCGCGGCGTGCTCCTCGCCGGCCGCGATGCCGGGTCCGTCGTCGGCGCGGGCCCGTGCAGCGCTCGAGGAGGCGTCAGCCACGACCCGCGTCACCAACGTCGTCAAGGTGCCCGAAGGCTACGAGGCCGCCACCTGGTCGCTGCCGGCATCGATCCAGCATCGCAAGCGTGACAGGCCGTACGGACTGGCGCAGGGCTCGATCACCTTCTGGCGTTCCGGTGATTCGGGCGCTTCTTGGCACCGGGTCGGAACGAGCCAGTACCTATCGATCTATCGCATCTGTCAGGTGCGGGTCGTGGCGCACGCGGTGCAGGGCGCCCCGGATGCGGTCTTCATCGCCCACACCTGTCCGACAGGCGACGGGGACCTCAATGCCTTCGCTTATGCCAGCGGACCGGAAGGCTGGGGAGTCGTCGAGGCTGATGGTCAGGACCGCATGGTGTCCCGCGGCCGCCCCGAGCGTTGGGTCAAGCAAGGCGAGTTCGATGGGTACTCCGTCGGCAGTGCGGTGCGCTACGAGCTGGCGTTCAAGGGCCGAGAACTCGAAACGGTCGACGGGACCGGGTACCTGTCCAACGCTGGCAACGACGCCTACCCGCGGCTGAGGCTCTGGCGCTGGTCCGCAGGCGGGTTCGTCGGCGCCTCGGACAGCGCCTTTGTGGCTGAACCCCAGCCGTCACCCGATCTGCATGCGACGGTCTTGCCACACGGTGCCTGCCCGGCGAACGGCGCATACGCCGCTTCCTTTGGCGTGAGCTTCCGTGGTCTGGGGGACCATCAAGCCTTGCCGAACGCGCCCGTGAAGTTGGTGGTGTTTCCGCCCGCTGATCGCTTTCCAGATACGTACCTCTGCACTCAGACGATCGTGGCGAGCACGCCCATGACGGCGCTGTTGGCCCACTCGCCCAAGCCGTACTCCGTACATGCCACGCTCTCGCGCTTCACTTGGATGACCGCACCGGTCTGGATGATCCTCACGGGTGACTTCGGTTTCACCGGTCGCCGGTTGCCGCTGCTCGTGGGCACGGATGCTCAGCGGAGCTCGCCGTACGTCGTGCCATCCCGCTTTGGAGACAACGTGATGCTCGCGCGGTTCGGCTCTACCGCCCCGAGCGCGAAGAGCAAAAAGCGCAACAACGGCAGACCCACCAATGGGACGGTCACCTTTCGTGACGGCCGGATCGTTGCGCTTGCCGTCCGCCCGTGAGTGCGAGGGCGGGTTAACGGTCATAGAGATGACCGCTCAGCCGCCCTCGCGAAAGCAGCTTGGCCTCGGCCCTTCCGGTTGATGCGCTTTTGTCTTGGTCTTGTCAGTAAGCGACGTGGGACGATCGACGCATGGGTGAGACGGTCGCCGTTCTTGGCGCGGGCAAGATGGGCGAGGCGCTGCTCTCCGGGCTGCTGCGCTCCGGACGGCCCGCGGCCGAGTTGCTTTTCACCGAGCGCCACGAGGACCGCGCGAAGGCGCTGACTGCGCAGTACGGCATCGAGGCCGTAACCGCCACCGACGCCGCCAAGCGAGCGGACACGTTGCTCGTCGCGGTGAAGCCGCAGGAGATCGGTGTCCTGCTCGACGAGCTTGCCGGCGTCGTCACACCGGACAGCCTTGTCATATCGATCGCCGCCGGGATTCCCACCGCAACATTCGAGCAACGGCTTGCGGAAGGCACGCCCGTTGTCCGGGTGATGAGCAACACTCCGGCTCTGGTCGACGAGGCGATGAGTGCCATCTCGCCAGGCGCGCACGCCACGGGCGACCATCTCGCGCGGACCGAGGCGCTGCTCAGCCCGGTGGGAAAGGTGATCCGGGTACCGGAGAACCAGCTCGATGCCGTCACCGCGTTGTCGGGCAGTGGTCCGGCGTACTTCTTCTACCTCGTTGAAGCCATGATCGAGGCGGGCATCCTGCTCGGCCTGCCGCGCGCGGTCGCGGCCGACCTCATCATCCAGACGGCGATCGGCTCCGCAGTCATGCTGCGCGACTCCGGGGAGCATCCGGTCCAGTTGCGTGAGGCAGTGACAAGTCCAGGTGGCACGACGATCGCGGCGATCCGCACCTTGGAGGACCACGGCGTACGGGCAGCGTTGCTCGCGGCCCTCGAAGCGGCTCGTGACCGCTCGCGAGAGCTGGCTGCCGGGAACTCATGACCTGCTCGGTCGCTGCGGCGTGGGATCGGCGGCTGCTCGACTACGACTTCGGCTCGTCGCATCCCCTCAATCCGGTCCGCGTGGAGCTGACGATGGAGCTGGCCGGCGCGCTCGGCGTGCTCGATCGCGTCGAACTGACGGACTTCGCCGTGGCCGAGGACGAGCTGCTCACGCTGGTCCACTCCGCCGACTATCTCGCCGCCGTCCGGTTGGCGGGCGAGACGCTGGCGCCCGACCCATCGCATGGGTTGGGCACGCCGGACGACCCGGTCTTCGCCGGAATGCACGAAGCGAGCGCACTCGTCGCGGGTGCGACGGTCGAGGCGGCGCGGGCGGTCGTGACAGGTGCCGCGGTGCACGGCCTCAGCATCTCGGGCGGCTTGCATCATGCGATGCCGTCCCGCGCCTCGGGCTTCTGCGTCTACAACGACCCCGCAGTCGCGATCGCATGGCTGCTCACCCAGGGCTACGAGCGGATCGCGTACGTCGACATCGACGTGCACCACGGCGACGGCGTGCAGGCGATCTTCTGGGACGACCCGCGGGTGATGACGATCAGCCTGCACGAATCGGGGCGCACGCTCTTCCCCGGTACCGGCTTCGCCGACGAGGTGGGCGGCCCCAACGCAAGAGGCAGTGTCGTCAACGTGCCGTTTGCACCGCGCGTCGACGACGCGACGTGGCTCGCCGAGTTCGACGCCGTGGTGCCCGACGTCCTGCGCCGTTTTCAGCCGGACTTCCTCGTCACGCAGCACGGCTGCGACACCCACCGGCTCGACCCGCTCGCGCACCTGGAGCTGACCGTCGATGGGCAGCGATCCGCGCACGCCAAGCTGCACGACCTCGCGCACGAGCTGTGCGACGGCAGATGGCTGGCCACGGGAGGTGGCGGGTATGAGCTCGTCCAGGTGGTGCCGCGCAGCTGGTCACACCTCATCGCGGTTGCGACCGGCGTGCCGGTCGAACCCGGGACGCCGACGCCGCAAGGCTGGCGTGACTACGTGACGCGTCGTACCGGACGCGTGGCTCCGACATCGATGACGGATCTCCGGGAAGGAGCGAGCGCGTGATGAAGTCGTTGAGTCGGGTCGTCGTCATCGGCGGGCTTGTCGCCGCGGGACTGGGTTGTGCGGGCACCGGCGGCGCGACCCCCGCGCCGTCGGGCCGGAGCGTCTCAACCGCCGCGTCGGCCACGAGCGACGTCACGCTGTCTGCAGTCGGCGACATGATCTTCGGCAACACCCCGAACCTCGCGCCGAACCCCAAGCACTACCTGGACCCGGTCGACCACGCGATCATCACTGGCGCACAGATCGTCTTCGCGAACCTCGAGGGCACGCTTACGACTGAGTCGAAGAGCAAATGTCCGGCGCACAGCACCGAGTGCTTCGCCTTCCGCAACCCGCCGCATTACGCGCGCTACTTTGCAGGCGATGGGTTCACCGTCCTCAACGACGCGAACAACCACTCGCATGACTTCGGCAGTGTCGGCCAGGCGCAAACCGTGCGCGCCATCCATGGCGCGGGGATGGCGCAGACCGGATTGCCCGGCGAGATCACCGTCGTGCAGGCGGCCGGACAGAAGGTCGCTCTCGTGGCCTTCGCGCCGTACGACTACACGGCGAGCCTGCTCGACCTCAAGACCGCAGCCGCGCTGATTGCGAAGGCGCGAACCGAGGCGCGGATCGTCGTGGTCTACATGCACGCGGGCGCAGAGGGCTCGACCCTGACCCACGTCACCGGCAATGAGGAGCACGCCTTCGGCGAGGACCGAGGTAACCCAGAGAAGTTCGCCCACATGGCGATTCGCCATGGCGCGAGCCTGGTCATCGCGAGTGGGCCGCATGTGTTGCGCGGCATGGAGTTCTACCGCGGGCACCTGATCGCGTACAGCCTGGGGAACTTCGCCAACTTTCACAACTTCGGCGGGGGCGGCGTACTTTCCGACTCGGCGATCCTGCACGTCACGCTCGGACCCAAGGGCGGTTTCGTCCGCGGCCGGTTGCGGGGGGTGCTGCTCGACAGCGCTGGTCGGCCGTCGCTCGGTGGCGGCTCGGTCGCGCTGGTTCGCGCGCTTTCACAGGAGGACTTCGGTACACACGCCGCGCACTTGACTGACAAGGGCGTGATACACCGACCGGCATGACCGAGCCGGGCTCCGAAGCTGATGGCAGCCGTCACTATCTGGGGTTGATCGCGCTCGCCGTCGTTGTTGCCGTCGCGGCGATCGTGCTGGTGAATCTGCCCAACAACAGCTCTTCGCCCTTCACGCCGCCACAGGCCGACCCGCGGCTTGTCGGCCTGCGCGTTCTGACCCCGACAGACGGGCTCGCATCGAACGTCAAGGCGGCGCTTGACGGTCTCGGCGGCTCGGCCACCAACAGCATCGAAGTGCCAGAGAGCAAGCACTGGCAGTACGTCATTGGCCGCGTCGATGTCGCGAACCAGCCGCCGACCGATGCGCGGTACGACGTGATCGTCGTCGACAACCGGTTGCGCCGCGTCGTCCCGCAGACCTACAGCTACCCCGAGCCAGGCCAGGGTGCGCAAGCCAGTCAGGGCTGGGATCGTGCAGACGCGTCGCTCCATGGCGAGTACGGCTGGCTGCCGTCGAGTCTCGACCAGGGCGCGTCTTATCCAGTGAGCAACACGACGTCGGTCATTTTCTGGGCGCGGCTTCCCGCGGATACGAACCCGGTGACCGATTCTCATACCGATCTCAGCGTCGTTCTCGCCCTGAAGAGCAGCTCGGATCACGTCTATTGGTCGGAGAAGATCAACTAGCCCGCTTCACTCGATCGGCTCAGTGCCTCATCAGCCACAGTGACGTGGTGGCGTCCCAGCCGATACAGTCTGCCCAGAGCACGCAGTCGGTGCGTGCGCCGGAGGGGAAGCCGGCGCGCCGTCCGCGTGGGAGGGCGGTTTACGCATGGCCACGGATGGCGAGCGGCTCGGAGAGCTGCGCTTTCTTACGGTCGCCGAGGTGGCGTCAGTAATGCGCGTCTCGAAGATGACGGTTTACCGGCTGGTCAACGCCGGGACGCTGCCCGCGGTGCGGGTCGGCCGCTCGGTGCGGGTCCCCGAGCAGGCGGTCCACGACTACCTTCAGCACTCGTTCGTCGAGGCCGGGTAACCTCGCCTCAACGACCGGACGCACGATCGAAGCCGCCGGTTCGAGGTTTCAGCCGGTAGAGCATCGTCACTAAGGAAGGCTCGTCGTGGGTTCGGTCATCAAGAAGCGCCGCAAGCGGATGGCGAAGAAGAAGCACCGCAAGCTGCTCAAGAAGACCCGCGTCCAGCGGCGTAACAAGAAGTAGACGCGGGAAGTAGCGCGCCGCGATGCCGCGGGCTGAAAAGTCAGCGTCCAAGACGACCCAGGCCGCCTCGCGCCGCTACGACTGGATCACGTTCACCTCTGACTACGGGCTGGATGACGTCTTCGTCGGCGTCTGCAAAGGCGTGATCGCCCAGCTTGCCCCGCACGTCCAGATGATCGACGTCACGCACCAGGTGACGGCGCAGGACGTCGAGCAGGGCGCGACCAGTCTCGCCTCTGCAATCCCGTACCTCCCTGTCGGCGTGCACCTGGCGCTGGTCGATCCGATGCACGGCGGCTCGTCGCGCGGAGTCGTGGTCGAGACCGGCGACGGATCGCTCCTGGTGGGACCGGACAACGGCTTGC
Organism: Mycobacteriales bacterium; assembly: GCA_036268405.1. Lineage (GTDB taxonomy): Bacteria > Actinomycetota > Actinomycetes > JAFAQI01 > JAFAQI01 > DASZTV01. The sequence goes on along the minus strand of DATAUF010000027.1, from coordinate 15,567 downwards.
TATCTCTTGCGTGGAACGAGCGTGGCGGGGTGAAGCAGGCATACGAGATCGTCAATCCCGCTTTGTGGCGCGAGTCGGTGCACAAGACGTTCCGCGGGCGCGACGTGTTCGCGCCGGTCGCAGCACACCTCGCCTCCGGGACGCCGGTCTCCGACGTGGGACCTGCCGTCGACGCGGAGTCGCTGACCCGAATCCCTGCCGTCGAGGTCGAGGTCGATGACGACCACGTGCACGCCGAGGTCAGCCTCGTCGACCACTTCGGCAACGTCTCGCTCAACGTTGATCGAGCCGATCTCGAGGCAGCTGGAATGCGGTTCGGTGACACCGTCGAGGTGCGGTGCAACGGCCAGACCTTCGAGATTCCGTTCACCGCGACGTACGGCGATGTCGCCCGCGGCCGGCTGACGCTGTGCGAGGACTCCTTCCGGGCCGTGATGCTGGCGGTCAACGCGGGCCACGCGAGCGGCCAGCTCCGGGTCGGCCGCGGCGAGCCAATCGTGATCGCCCGTGTGCCACAGGAAGCCCGGTAAACCTCGCGGCACAGGCCTCACGTGTGGCTATGGCCATATTTATCGGATACCTGCTCGACCCGTAGCCTTGGCAGGGTGAGTGCCCGGGTTGTGCTTGTCACCGGCGTCTCCCGGTACCTCGGGGGGCTGCTGGCCGCCAGGCTGTCCGCGGACTCCTCGATCGAGCGGATCATCGGGGTCGACGTCGTCCCGCCTCGCGCGGACGTCGGTCGCACGGAGTTCGTCCGGGCCGACATCCGCAACCCGATCATCGCCAAGGTCATCGCCTCCGCACAGGTGGACACCGTCGCGCACATGAGCGTGATCGCGACGCCGTTCGGCGCCGGCGGTCGTACCGCGATGAAAGAGATCAATGTCATCGGCACGATGCAGCTGCTTGCCGCGTGCCAGAAGGCCCCGAGCGTTCGCAAGCTCGTCGTGAAGTCGACCACGGCGGTCTACGGCTCGTCGTCGCGCGATCCCGCGTTGTTCACCGAAAACATGGAGCCGCGAGGACTACCGCGCTCCGGTTACGCCAAGGACTCCGTCGAGGTCGAAGGTTACGTGCGCGGCTTGGGTCGGCGACGCCCCGACGTCGATGTCACGCTGCTGCGCTTCGCCAACTTCATCGGCTCGAGCATCGACACCCCGCTGACCCGCTATTTCTCGCTGCCCGTGGTCCCGACCGTGCTCGGCTTCGACCCGCGCGTTCAGTTCCTGCACGAGGAGGATGGACTCGAGGTGCTGCGTCGCTCGGTCGTTGAGGACCACCGAGGCACCTTCAACGTCGCGGGAAGCGGCGTTCTGCTGTTGTCGCAGGCGATCCGCCGGGCCGGCCGGACCAGCTTCGCGATTCCCTCGCCTGCGGTGTCGGCGATCGGCTCGATGTTCCGGCGTACCGGACTCGTCGACTTCTCGCCCGAGCAGTTGCGGTTCCTGCAGTTCGGCCGCGGGGTCGACACGACCCGGCTGCGCGAGGACTTCGGCTATGTACCGCGCTACGACACCGTGGGCGCGTTCGACGACTTCGTCGTCGGCACCGGGCTGTCTCGCATCGTCGACCCGGATCGGATCGAAGCAGCCGGTCGCGCGGTGGCAGGGCTGGCGGGCATGCGAGGGCTCCGTGCCTGAAGCAAAGGTCATCCCCCTCGACGGCCGATCCGAGGGCGGCTCCCGTCGCCGCCGTTCCACGCCGGCCGAGGAGACGCGTCCGGTCGAGGCGCTGCCCACTGCACCGGCCTCCGACCTCGAGCGCAAGGTTGCAGGTGCGCTGGCCTTCCTGCGCCGCCGGATCACGGGCGACTTCGAGGTCGATGACTTCGGCTTCGACCGCGATCTGACCGACAACGTCATGCTGCCCGCGCTGCGTCCGCTCTATGAGAAGTACTTCCGCATCGAGGCGCGGGGCATGGACAACGTCCCGTCCACCGGTGGCGCGCTGATCGTTGCCAACCACTCCGGAACGGTCCCGATCGACTCCGCGATGACCACCGTCGCGCTGCACGACCACCACCCGGCGAAGCGGCATCTGCGGATGCTCGCCGCCGACCTGGTCTTCACCATGCCGGTCGTCGCGCCGATGGCGCGCAAGTCAGGCGCGACGCTCGCCTGCAACGACGACGCCGAGCGACTCATGAAGGCCGGCGAGCTCGTCGGCGTCTGGCCCGAAGGCTTCAAGGGGATCGGCAAGCCGTTCCGCGAGCGCTACAAGCTTCAGCGGTTCGGCCGCGGCGGCTTCGTGTCCGCGGCACTTCGTTCGGGTGTGCCGATCATCCCCTGCTCGATCGTCGGCGCCGAGGAGATCTACCCGCTGGTCGGCAACATCCCGACCGTCGCTCGCGCGCTCGGTCTTCCGTACCTGCCGATCACGCCGTTCTTCCCGTTGCTCGGCCCACTCGGCCTGCTGCCGCTTCCGTCGAAGTGGATCATCGAGTTCGGGGAGCCGATCGAGACCAACAAGATCGGGCCCGACGGTGCTGACGACCCGATGCTCGTGTTCAACCTGACCGACCAGGTGCGCGAGACGATCCAGCAGACCCTCTACAAGCTGCTACTGGCCCGCCGCAGCGTCTTCTTCTGATGCCCGGCGCCGAGTATCTATTCGCAGGATTGCGCGTGGCCGGCATCGAGGCCGCAACCGACTGAACCGCCACCGATAAAAACAGGCGCTCTCGCTCGGTTTGTGCAGACCCAGCAGTAGCCCGCTACCGGTAGCCCTGCACAAACCCCAGCGTGCTGGAAGTGCCGTTCCAGACCGGGCGTGCCTACCTCGTACGGAGCTAGCTGCGGCGCTTCCGCATTGAGAGGCCGACTGCGATCCCGCCCGCGACGGCTCCGGCACTTGCCGCTGCAGGCACCCCGATCCGGGCCGCCTTGCGGCCGGTGCGGAAGTCGCGGATCTCCCACTCGTTCTCCTTCGCGATCCGCTTCAGCGTCGCGTCGGGGTTCACGGCTACGGGGTGCCCGACGGCGGACAGCATCGGAAGGTCGTTGGCTGAGTCGGAGTACGCCGAGCACAGCGTGAGGTCGAGCCCTTCCTTCTCGGCGAGCGCGGTGATCGCCTCGGCCTTCGCTGGGCCGTGCAACGGCTCGCCGACCAGTCGCCCGGTGTAGATGCCACCCTTGACCTCGGAGACGGTTCCCAACGCGCCTGTCAGACCCAGCCGTCGTGCCAGCAGCGACGCCAGCTCCGCTGGGGCCGCGGTCACCAGCCACACCCGTTGCCCGGCGTCGAGATGCAGCTGTGCAAGCGCCCTCGTGCCCGACCAGATCTTGTCGGCCATCAGGTCGTCGTAGATCTCCTCTCCGAGACCGACGACCTCGGCCACGCTGTGGCCCGCGACGAAGCCGAGGGCGGCTTCCTTGGCCTCTTCCATGTGTGCGGGGTCCTCGACGCCCTTGAGCCGGAAGGCCACCTGCTTCCAGGCGAATGTCGCGAGGTCACGCCAGGTGAAGAAGTCGCGCGCCGCCAGGCCGCGGGCGAAGTGGTAGATCGATGCGCCCTGCATCATCGTGTTGTCGACGTCGAAGAATCCGGCGACCTTCGGGTCGAGCGGAACCGTCAGAGCGGCCTCGACCTCGGCGACGGCGGCCGATGCCACCCCCGCCATGATGGCGCTGTCTCGGGAACGCATGCGCGCCGCCATGCCCCAAGACTAGGCGTCGGCACATGAAAGGGCCCCGGCGTCGATGACGCCGGGGCCCTTTCTACTCAATCTCAGTGAGACATCAGCCTGCGACGAACCACCACAGCGATACCGAGGAGAGACATCGCGAGGATGCCCATCAGGGTGTCGTTGGAGCCGGTGAACGGCAGGGTCTTCGGGGTGTTCTCCGGGTTGTTGAACACAACGACCTTGGACGGGTCGTTCTGCAGTGCCGCCGCGGAGGCCGACACCCCGTTGCCGAGAGTCACGGTCAGCAGGTGGCCGACCGAGATGTTGTACGACGGCGCGGTCGCGGTAGCGCTCTTGCCGTCCTCGGACACGTGGGTGCTGCCCTTGGTCTCGCTGATCAGCGGCACGCCGCTGAGGATCTTCGAGGTGATCTGGTTGATCTCGCTCGAGAGCGTCTTCAGCAGACCGTTGACCTGCGAGGTGATCGAGGCCGGAAGGCCCAGACCGTCGACGTTGCACAGGCTGACGCCGTCACCGCTGACCTGGGCGCAGAGCGCGTCGGCAGCGTTGATCTTGATCAGCGGCTGAGCACCTGAGACCGACGCGTGCGCGCCGCCCGCCTTGCCGTTGGCGAACGCGGTCGCCGAGTTGTGGAAGCCGTCGATCGACAGCAGCCCACCGAGCACGTTGACGTCGACGAGACCCATCGAGCTCGACGACTTCACGCCACTGGCGAAGGGCGTGACCTGCTGGTTGGTGTCGTGGATCGAGATGCTGACGAGCGGCGTCGTGCCCAGGTTGTTCACCAGGTTGGTGACCTTCGCGAGGACGGCGTTGACCGTGTTGGTGACCGTGTCGACCGCGTCGCCGACGACCGGGGTGGTCGCGGTGACCTTCTGCAACGTCGAGAGCACCTGGTTGACGGTGCCCTGCAGGGTGTCGGTGAGCTTGGTCGAGTCGATCAGGTTCTGGATCTGTGTCACGGTCGATGCACCGAGCAGGTCGTTGCCCGAGGCGATGTTGGCCTGGATCGTGTGCGCGCCCGAGCTCGTGGCGTTGGTCGACTTGACCAGGTTGGCCACGAGGTCACCGATCGACAGGTCCGCGAGCGGCTTCGCCGGGATGTCGAGCAGCGAGGTCTCCTGGTGCGCCAGCCCGTCGAGCGCAACCTGCGCGGTCCGGTTGAGGTTGACGTGCAGTGTGTTCTGCAGCGTGTCGACCAGAGAGCCGGTGATCAGGCTGGCTGTTGCGTTCGAGATCGCCGAGGTGTTGCCGGCGAGGTGCAGCGGGTCGTGGACCGTCTTGCCGTTGAGATGGATCAGGTTGAGGCTGAGCGGGTTGGGGAGCAGGGGGAGCTTGACCGGAAGGTCAATGCTCAGGCCGAGGGCGTTCCCCTGCGCCTGACCGGCGTAGTACGCCGGCGCGGTGTGTGAAGTGCTCGCGGCTGCCGCCGGCGAGGCAGCGACCACAGCCGCCAACGTCGTCGTGCTGGCGAGAGCGAGTGCGCCGAGGGCTACGCCGCGGCGCTTTCTCATGCTGGGCATGCCATTACCTCCATAAGTCCGGCGGTTACCGGAAGAGCTATTGCCGGCGCGTAGACATGTCGCCGTCAATCGCTTCAACGAGCGACCGGATTCCTGGTGACGCAACGAAATCCGGCCGTTGTCGCGCGATCGAACGCGTTCTTCGCGAATCGGGCGTATCGGAGAAATCGGACCTGAGCGAGGCGGTGGCAACAGTCAACGAGGCCCGGCGCATCGGCACCGGACCTCGTTGACTGGGAAGTGGCGGGTCAGCCGCCGAGCAGCTGCGCCAGTGAAGAGATGAGCGGCACGGGCGACAACTTGGGCAGCACCTTCTGCTGACCGTTCTTGTGAGTCGTTGCAGGATTCGTCGGGAGCAGATTTGTCAGACCGCTCGGCAGCAGTCCGCTTGGCGATTTCGTCGGATGCGTCGAGGGAGTCGCGGCTCCGCCAGTGGGCTTGTTGCCTGATGCGGACGGCGTAGGCGCGACGGCCGGTTTGGAACCGGACGGTACGGGCGACAAGTTGTCACCGGTGCCGCATTTCGCGCACAGCCCGATCGTGAGGCTCTTCACCTCGTGTGAGACCCCGGTGAGCAGGAGGGCCGAGTACATCGCCTGCTGATGAAGCTTCGCGGGCAGGTTCGTGCCGAGCTTGGCCAGATCGACGTACTGGCGCCGCGCAAAGGTGACCAGGTTCGCGAGCGGCTGTAGCGAGCCGGTCGCCTGGTACGCGTTGAGTAGGTCGGTGTTGGCCTGGCGGGTCTGGTTGTTCATCGCTCGAAGCGTGGACGACAGGTGGGAAGAGTCCGCCGGCAGCCGCTGCGCCTCGGCGAGGCGGGTCCGGGCGAGCGCCAGATGGAACTGCCCCTTGGCGTCCTGACCCGAGGTCGCCCACAGCTGGATGGATTCGGTCACGCGCTTGAGGTCGTAGAACGGAGAGCCGGGAAGCGATCGTGCGGTGGCGACACCAACGCCGGTGAGCGAAGTGAGAATCACGACCGAGCCGACCAGCGCCGACATCCGCCGGCCGATCTTGCGACCCGCACCTGCGGCGCGCTGCTGACCTTGCTCGAGCGAGTGGGTGATTCGAGTCGCGATGCCGGGGAGCGCCTCTGCGGCCGGCGGCGCGGCCGCGAGTGCGACCAAACGCTCGCGCATCATCGACCGAGCGTCCGACGACAGGGGCGCGGGGGCGGCGGTAGCCGCGGTGGATCGCAGCGCGGCCGTGAGCGCCACTGCCGGGCGCATCCGCGGGTCGCCGCCGTCGAGGAGCAGCGGAGGGGCGTCGAAGTCGATCAGCTGAGCAAAGCGCTCGGCGGTGGAGGCGAGGTTTGGGCTCATTTGACGAGATCCGATGGGAGTAGGCGGCCGAGCGCTTTGACCGCTCGGTACTGGAGCGCCTTCACGGCGCCTTCGTTCTTGCCCAGGATTGCGGCAGTCTCCGCGACCGAAAGGCCCTGCAGGAAGCGCAGGACGATGCACTCCTGCTGCTCGTGGCCGAGCTGACGGACGGCCGTGAGCAGCGTGGCGTTGGTGATCCCTGCCAGCACTTCCGCCTCGGGGCTGTCTTCGCTCTTGTCGGCACCGGCCTCGACCATGTCCGACGTCGGCTGCTCCAGCTTGTAGCGGCTCGACTTGTAGTGGTCTGCGACGAGGTTGCGGGCGATCGTCACGAGCCACGCGCCGAAATCGCGGCCCTGCCACGTGAAGGTGGAGATCCGCCGGAGCGCGCGCAAGAACGTCTCACTCGTGAGGTCCTCGGCGAGCGCATGGTTTCCGACGCGGTAGGAGATATAGCGGTGCACCAGGTCGACGTATGCGTCGTAGAGCTCGCCGAAGGCCTCGCCGTCGCCTTCCTGCGCAGCAAGAACGGCGGCCATCATGCGGGCCTGCTGGCTGGTCGGTTCGGCAGGAGGTGATGGGCTCGGGATCCGAGGCGCGGTACGGGTGGTGCCGGCGACGGCCATGTCGGCGCTTCGGTTCAGGGTGCCGGCGGCGGGTGCGGTGGCGACCGCGGTGCGGGGGCGCGGGATCGAGCGGTATGCCGCACGCTCATGCACCATGCCGGCCAGTGGGTCGCGCTCGATCGCGATGGCCAGCCGGAGCGCTGCCAGACCGGCATTCCCGGCCCGGTGCTCTCCCACGGTGCACGACTGCATGTCATCCCCTGGTGTCGCGCGTGCTAGCTGACGCTGTGATCGGCGTTGCGACCGACGCCTGTCATGACACACCGGGCGATACGGGTCGGACCATGGCGAATCCGGGCCATTTATGACTAGTCATTGGCGTGGTTCGGGGTAGTCACCGGTGCCGCGCACCGGGCCGACTCGACGTTCGACTCCCAGCCCAGGCGCATAGGGTCTGAGCCATGCCTGGCGCCACCTCGACCCGGCAGCCGGCGGGATCTCGGCCGCTGATCCGCCGCAGCGCAGCGGCGGCCATCGCCGCACGGCGTCGACGCGTCGCGCATGCCCGTCGCCGGCGACGTCAGGTGTTCGGCTGGCTGGTCGTTGCCGCGGTGGTCGGAGTGGTCACGTTCGCGGCGGGGCTGGTCGCCGCGCCACTCGACTACAACTTCCAGCCGGTGCCACCGAAGTCCGTCATCCTGCTCGACTCCAGCGGTCAGGTCTTCGCGACGATCCACTCGCCGCAGATCGAACATCCGGTGCCGGCGTCGAAGATCCCCATGGTCATGCGGCAGGCGATCGTCGCCGCCGAGGACCGGACCTTCTACTCGAACGCCGGCATCGATCCCATCGCGATCCTGCGGGCGGGATGGCGGGACATCACCGGCCACTCGCTGCAAGGCGGATCGACGATCACCCAGCAGTACGTGAAGAACGTCTACACCGGAGCCGAGCAGACCGCGCTGCGCAAGCTGCGCGAGGCGTCGCTGGCGATCCGCCTGGAGCGACACCTGTCCAAGGCGGACATCCTCACCCGCTACCTGAACACCCTCTATCTGGGCAACGGCACGGCGGGCGTCGATGCGGCAAGCCGCTTCTACTTCGGCGTGCCGATCGACAAGATCGACCTCGACAGCCATGGTGTGGACGACCCCTCGCTAGGGCTCGCCCGGGCAGCCACCCTTGCCGGGATCGCACCGGCACCGTCGGTGTGGAACCCCATCAGCGACCCGACCGAAGCACGATCTCGGGAGCTGTACGTCCTCAACCAGATGTTCAAGGCCGGTGACATCAGCTCGCAGCAGGCCGGCGACGCGTACAGCACCTCGCTGCCGCCGATCGTCGCCGCGGAGCAGCCGGACGCACAGACGATCGCGCCGGAGTTCCGGGACCTGGTGGCGCAGTCGCTGCAGCACTACGGCGACGCGACGCTGTTCGAGTCGGGCGGGATGAAGGTCAAGACGACGCTGAACCTCGCGCTCCAGCAGGCCGCGGTCCAGGCGCTGCACCAGGTGCTGCCGAAGTCCAAGGGCCTCGACGCCGCCATCGTCGCGGTCGACCCGCGCAGCGGTGACATCCGTGCACTCACCGAGCGCAAGGCCGGCGGCTATGTCGAGAACGGCGAGGATGTGGCCGACCCGCCGGCCGGCAGCATCACGCGGTCGTCGGGATCGACGATCAAGCCGTTCACCCTGGCGGCCGCGCTCGAGCACGGCCACACGCTGAGTGAGACGCACTATGCGCCGGAGTGCATTCAGGTTGCGGTTGGCTACCGGCCGTGCAACGCCGAGGGCGGTGCCGGAACCTACAGCCTCGAGAGCGCTCTCGTGCAGTCGATCAACACCGTCTATGCACCGCTCGGCGTAGAGGTCGGCCTCCACAAGGTGGTTCGCCTTGCGGAGCAGTCGGGGCTCGCTGTCGGCCACCTCGACTCCGGCCGCACGTGCGGCGTGCACAAGGGGACGATCTGCCCGTCCTACGCCCTCGGGATCCCGATCAGCCCATTGTCGGAGGCCGACGCCTACGGCACGTTCATCGACCGGGGCGTGCATCATCCGGCGCGCAGCGTGCTGGCGGTTCACACCCCCGCCCAAGGAGAGCTCTTCCGTGCGGCGGCGCGACCGATCGGCAAGCGCGTCATGTCGCAGACCGTGGCCGACGAGGTCACGTCCGCCATGGAGCAGGTGGTGTCGTACGGAACCGGTACCGCGGCGCGTCAGCCGTTCCCGGTCTACGGCAAGACCGGGACGACCGACGACTTCACCAACGCGTGGTTCACCGGTTGCACCCGGGCGCTCTGCGTGACCGTCTGGATGGGCTACGACAAGCCCTATCACCGGGTGAACGGACGGATCGTGGCTCATGAGCTACGGAGTGCGTACGGCGCTCCGGTCTATGGCGGAACGGTTCCCGCCGAGATCTTCTCGCGCATCTTTGCGGACTACCGCGACTTGCAGGGCCCGCCAACCTTGATCGGGGCTCCCTCCGCACCGCCGATCCCGACCTACACTCCGAGCGCGACTCCGACCGCAACCGCGACCGTCACCGGCAAGCCCGTCCCGACGGCACCTTCCGTGACATTGAGTCCTGTCGTCACGCCGAGCACTTCGCCGACAAGGCGCGGCCTGCTCTAGTGGCCGTCGGCTAGGTAGGTTGCGGCCGTGGCAACCGACGATCTGTTCGACCTGATCGCGACCGCGTTCGAGCCGGTGATGGCGTTGCTCGACAACGCCGACCTCGCCGAGCTCCCTCTCGAGCCCGATCTCGATCCTGGCCGCGCGCCACGACGTCGCGAGGCGGCGGGTGACGGTCCATGACGCACCCGCAGGACTTGCCGCTGCGCGAGCAGGCTGCTGCCGTCGCGGCCGGCGATCTCTCGCCCGCTGACTTGCTCGACGCCACGTTGGCGCGGATTGAGGAGCGCAACCCAGCGATCAACGCCGTGGTCGCAACCTTCCCGGACGAGTCGCGAGCGATGGCAGCGGCGGCGCCGCGCGGACCTCTGCACGGGGTGCCGGTCACGGTGAAGGACATGTTCTCGCTGCCGTGGCGGGGCTATCGCAACGGCACGGTGCACGAGCTGGGAAAGGCGCAGGCCTCCGGGGTGTTCCGCCGACTTCGTGACGCGGGCGCCGTAGTGGTTGGCGTCGACAATCAGCACGCGCTCGGCTTCGGCACGACGGGCCTGGTCTCGGCGTACGGTCCTTCCGGCAACCCATGGAACCCGCTGCACTGCACGGGTGGATCGTCGGGCGGCTCGGCGGCGGCGGTTGGCGCGCGACTCATCGGTGGATCCGTGGGCAGCGACAGCGGCGGCTCGATGCGACTCCCGGCGGGCTGGAGCGGCGTGGTCGGGCTGAAGTTCACCTTCGGCGCGATGCCCTACGACGGCTACTCCGGCGCGAACTCGACGTTGTCGAGCCCGGGCGCGTTCGGCCGCGACAGCGCAGATACGCGGCTGATGTCCGAGGCCTTGCTGAATCGCGCGCTCCCTCGTGGCGACGGATCGAAGCTGCGGGTGGGCATCGTGCGCGCGCCCTACTGGGAGGACATCGATCCCGCCGTCGAGGCTGCCTGTCGGGACTCTCTCGAGCTTGCCGGGTTCGCGGTTGAGGACGTCGTCATCGCGTTCGCCGAGCTCGCGGCTCCGGCGGGTGGTGTCCGCGCGAGCGTTGAGATGTCCACGGTCGTCCCGCCGCAGGTGCTGCCGGACCTCGACCCGATGACTCGGGGAATGCTCGCCTACTCGGCGAAGGTGCCGGCATCGCGACTGCTGCGCGCCGACCGGGTCCGGTCTCGTCTCCGCATCGAGTTCGCAGCAGCGTTCGAACGGGTCGACCTGCTGGCGTGGCCGACGAACCCGGCGCCGGCACCCCCGATCGCGGCACCCGTGATCAAGCTGCCGTCCGGACCGGCCATCCCGGACACCGCCAACTTGCGCCAAGCCGTAGTCGCCAACCTCGCCGGCGTACCCGGGATCTCGGTGCCGGTCGGCCATCACCCTTCCGGGCTGCCGATCGGTCTGCAGCTACTCGCGGCGTGGGGCCAGGAGTCCAGCCTGCTCGACGCCGCCGAGCAGATCGAGATCGCCAGCGAACGGCGCTGGGTCGACGCGTTGCCGCCGGTTGCCGTAGGGCCATGAATTCCTGCCGTGGCAACGGGTTCGGGGTGCTTGCAAGTGTGAAACACTCGGGTCATGGGGCCGGCAACGATCGCTAGCAACCTGGCCGAGTTGGTCGGGGCTGCAGCGTCTGCGACGCCGCAGAAGGCGGCGCTCGTCGCGGGCGGCGTGACGATCACCTGGGCCGACCTCGACCGCGAGGTGGAGCGCTGTGCCGCGGGGCTTCAAGCGGCGGGGCATCCGGCCGGCGCGCGGGTCGGTCTCCTGCTGCCCAATGCCATTCCGTTTGCGGTCGCGTACTTCGGGGTGCTGCGCGCGGGGCTGGTCGCGGTCCCGCTGAACACCGGCTACACCGCTCCCGAGCTGGCCTACCAGCTCGAGGACGCCGCGATGTCGCTCGTCGTGACGGATGCCGAACGTCTCCCCGTGCTGTCCGCGGCGGGAGAGGTTGCCGCGATGGTCGTCGACACCGATGACGGCGGTTGGGTGCAGCTGCTCGAGTCCGGCGACGGTCATGCGGTCGAAGCGATCGGAGCCGGCGAGGACCTCGCGGTGCTGCTCTACACCTCGGGTACCTCGGGCCGACCGCGCGGCGCGATGCTCACCCACCGAGCGTTGCTGGCGAACCTCGATCAGCTCTCGAGCATCGACCCCCCGGTCGTCCAGGCCGATGACCGCGTGCTGCTGGTCCTGCCGCTGTTCCACGTCTATGGGCTCAATGCCGGACTGGGCATGGTCGCGCGCACCGGCGCGACGGGTGTCCTCGCCGAACGCTTCGACCCGGTCGACACGTTGGCACTGGTGCGCGAGCAGCAGGTCAGCGGGCTGCTGGCGGCACCTCCGATGTTCGTGGCCTGGTCGATGCTGCCGGACCTCGGTGACTCGCTGTCCACGGTCCGGCTCGCGCTTTCCGGAGCTGCGCCCTTGCCGCCGGCGGTGCTGTCTGCGGTGCTCGAGGCAAGCGGGCATCACATCTTCGAGGGATACGGGCTGACCGAGACGGCGCCGGTGCTGACGACGACGCTGTGCAGCGAGGTCGCGAAACCGGCGAGCGTCGGCCGGCCGGTGCCCGGCGTCGAGCTGCGCATCTCACGGGACGGCGACGTCGCGTCGACTGTCGACGTCGTGGTCGATGACGACGACGAGATCGACGATGACCCGGGCGAGGTCGTCGTCCGCGGCCCGAACTTGTTCTCCGGCTACTGGCCGGATGGCGCGGGTGGACCGGACGAGGACGGCTGGTTCCCGACCGGAGACATCGGCTACCTCGACAGTGATGGGGACCTGTTCCTCGTCGACCGGGCCCGCGACCTCATCATCGTCAGCGGGTTCAACGTCTATCCCCGTGAGGTCGAGGAGGCGCTGCTGCGCCATCCCGATGTCGCAGAGGTTGCTGCGATCGGGGTTCCGCACCCCTACACGGGCGAGACCGTCAAGGTGCTCGTCGTCCCCCGCGACGGTTCGTCACCTTCTGCCGACGCGCTCATCGACTACGCCGCCAGCCGGCTCGCTCGCTTCAAGTGCCCGACCGCTGTCGAGTTCGTCAGCGAGCTGCCGCATTCGCTGGTCGGCAAGGTCGCGCGGGGCCGGCTGCGGGAGTCGACCCCCACTTCGACCTGATGGCGACGGGCGCCGACGCCCCACGAGTCGTCGTGGTCGTGAACCCCGGGTGCCACCTCTGCGAGGACGCAGTCGCGGTGGTCGACGGAGTTTGCGGCGAGCTCGGGATCGCCTGGGAGTCCGTGGAGCTTGCCGCGGTCGAGGACGACGCGCGTCGTACCGAGTGGCGTGAGATGGTCCCAGTGGTACTCATCGACGGCGCGGTGCACGACATCTTCCGGGTCGACAGTCACCAGCTGCGCGCGGCGCTCACTGCCTGACTAGCTCGCGGTCTCGGCCTGTGCGAGCCACTGCTGTTGGGTCGACAGTGCCTCCTCGGTCTCCGCGGCGAGCTTGTCGTCGCCCGCTGACCGCGCCCGCTCGAGCCGGGCCTGGAGCTTCTCGACGGACTCGCGCAGCCGGATGACCAGTGGTGATTCGCTGACCGTCACCTTGCGGGACGCATTGGTGGCGTCGCGGATCGCGTACTCGATGTCGCCGAGCTCGCGCTCGAGCTTGTCCTTGTCATCGCGCGGGACGTGACCGATCTTCTCCCAGCGGTCATGAATCGACTTCAGTCGCTTTCGTGCGCCGTCGGGGTCCTTCGCCGCGTCGAGCCGACCGGCTTCGGCGAGCAGCTCGCGCTTGGCGTTGAGGTTGGCGACCTGTTCTTCGTCGCGGGCGTTGAAGACCTCGGACCGACGCGCGAAGAACTTGTCCTGCGCCGTCTTGAAGCGCTGCCACAGCTCGTCGTCGGCTTCACGGGACGCGCGTCCCGTGGCCTTCCACTCGGTCATGAGGTCGCGGAACCGCTTGGCGGTTGGCACCCACTCCGAGGACTCCGCGAGCTTCTCCGCCTCGACGGCCAGTTTCGCCTTGCGTTCCGCGGACACCTCCCGCGCCGCGTCGAGCTCGGCGAAATGGGTACGCCGGCGTGCGTCGAACGACCGCCTTGCCGCAGCGAAGGACTCCCAAAGTGCGGCGTCGGTCTTGCGGTCGATGCGGATCGTCTTCCACTCCTCGACGATTGCGCGGAACCGCTCCGAGCCGGCCTTCCATTGGTTCGAGCTCGCGAGCTTCTCGGCCTCGGCGACCAGCGCGCGCTTCTGTTCGACGCAAGCCTCGGCGGCGCGCGCCCGCTCGGCGGCGCGTTCTGCGAGTCGCTCATCCACCTTCGCGAAGACACCGGTCAGCCGGCTCGTCAGGCCGACCAGATCGCCCAGCGCCGCGGCTTCCGGGATGCTCGCGGCCAGCTTCGTCGCCGCGTCCTTGACCGCCTTCGGGTCTGCCGACGGCGACTTCACACGACCTTCGAGCAGTGCCACGTCGGCGGCGAGGTCGTCGTAGCGCTTCGTGTAGAAGGCGAGCCCCTCCTCGAGGGAGCCCGCCTGCCACGACCCGATCAGCCGCTCACCATCCGCTGTACGGAGGTAGACGGACCCGTCGGTGTCGATACGACCCCACTCGCTGCTCATCGCCCCCGATCCTAGGAGGCCGCCGGGTGGCGGTAGCGGGCGGTGGTTTCACGAACGCACAACCGCTTTGTGCACGTGTTCACAATCGCGTTATGGTCACCTTTCGCCGCCTTCCGGGCGTGCGGTTTGGAGTCCTTGAGTCAGTGAGCTCGCAATGTCCGTGACACAGCTGCCGCATCGCGGCACTCGGCGCGGTGCCATCTCCGAGGTGACGGTGGCACGGCTGCCGGTCTACCTCCGAGTGCTCACCGGCTTCGCCGAGAGCGGGGTCGCGACGGTGTCGTCGGAAACCCTCGCGCAGGCCGCGGGCGTCGGTCCGGCCAAGCTGCGCAAGGACCTGTCACATCTCGGCTCATACGGCACGCGCGGCGTGGGATATGACGTCGACTACCTGATCTACCAGATCTCACGCGCGCTCGGGCTCACCCAGCACTACAGCGTCGTGATCGTCGGCGTGGGCAACCTCGGACACGCCCTGGCGGGGTACGCCGGTTTCGGCACGCGTGGCTTTCGGGTTGCGGCGCTCATCGACGCAGATCGTTCCCGGGTCGGCGAGGTCATCGCCGGGGTCGAGGTCCGCCACGTCGACGAGCTCGAGTCGATCGTTGCGGAGCATGAGGTGTCCATCGGCGTGATCGCCACGCCTGCGGGCAACGCCCAGGAGGTCTGCGACCGTCTCGTCGCCTGCGGCGTGACGAGCGTTCTGAACTTTGCCCCCGTGGTGCTGTCGGTGCCCGAGCAGGTCGACGTCCGCAAGGTCGACCTGTCGATCGAGCTGCAGATCCTCGCCTTCCACGAGCAGCGCAAGTCTGTCGTCACCGAGGGCGCGCTATGAGCCTTTTGGCCGTAGGGCTTTCGCACCGGTCCACGCCGGTCGAGCTGCTCGAGCGGGTGGCGCTCGACGGTGACCGGCTGACCAAGCTGGTCAACGACCTCGTCCGCGCGGACCACATCTCCGAGGCGCTGGTGCTCGCGACGTGTAACCGGCTCGAGGTGCACGCGGACGTGACGAAGTTCCACGGCGGGGTGAAAGAGATCGGCGAGCAGCTCGCCAAACACACCGGCGTCGAGCTCGACATGCTGACCGATCACCTCTACGTGCACTACGAGGACCGGGCCGTTCAGCACGTCTTCGAAGTCGCGTCCGGGTTGGACTCGATGGTTGTCGGCGAGCAGCAGATCTTGGGTCAGCTTCGCGGAGCTCTCAACCTCGGGCGCGAGGAGAGCACGATCGGACGCGCCCTCGGCTCGGTGGTCGACAACGCGTTGCGGGTCGGCAAGCGAGCGCACACCGAGACCGGCATCGACCGCGCCGG
>DATAUF010000026.1:0-2053 GCA_036268405.1 Mycobacteriales bacterium | reverse complement strand
GCCGGTGGCTGCTTCGTCTTCACCGTGAACGTCACGACCGCTCGGCGCGGTACCCGAAGGGTCTGGATCGGAAGCGGCCGCACCGCGGGCACGACCTGCACTGTGTGCCCGCTGACGCTCGCCGCTGCCGGGACGCTCGCGCCGACTAGCGAGGCGGCCGCCACGAGGCCCGCACTCAGAAGGCGCATTCCGCTAGCCGAGCGCTGCATCGACTGCGGCTTGGGCGTGCAACCGGGTAGTCGGAAAGACCGGAAGCGGGCTGTCGGCTTCGCTGATCAGCAGCTCGATCTCGGTGCATCCGAGGATCACGCCCTCCGCGCCGCGGTCGGTGAGGCGCTCAATGACGTCCTGGTACTCCCTGCGGGACTCGTCGCGAATGAGGCCGTGGCAAAGCTCGTCGTAGATCACGCGGTGGACGATGGCGCGGTCCTCGGGCTCGGGCGCCAACACGTCGAGACCGTGGCTGGCGAGCCGGTCGCGGTAGAAGTCCTGCTCCATCGTGAACGAGGTGCCGAGCAGACCGACTCGAGTCACCGTCGTCGCGAGCACAGCCGCGGCCGTCACGTCGGCCAGGTGGAGCAGTGGTATGTCGACTGCCGCCTCGATCTGCTCAGCGACCTTGTGCATCGTGTTCGAGCAGAGCACGAGCAACTCGGCACCTGCAGCTTGTACAGAGCTCGCTGCGTCAGCGAGATGGGTGCCGGCCGCCTCCCACTCATCCGCGGCCTGGAGTCGCTCGATGTTGGCGAAGTCGACGGAGTAGAGGACGCACGGCGCCGAGTGCAGTCCGCCGAGACGCTCGGCGGCGAGCTCGTTGATCAGCCGGTAGTACTCCGCGGAGGACTGCCAGCTCAGGCCACCAATCAGTCCGATCGTCTTCACCTGCTC
Source organism: Mycobacteriales bacterium (assembly GCA_036268405.1). Taxonomy (GTDB): domain Bacteria; phylum Actinomycetota; class Actinomycetes; order JAFAQI01; family JAFAQI01; genus DASZTV01. The sequence goes on along the minus strand of DATAUF010000026.1, from coordinate 1,165 downwards.
GACGCTACGGCGGCAGTCAGCCGGGATCGTCAAGAAACTTGACAGTCTAGTAACTTTACTAAATCCTCATCGCGTGCCGCCGCGTCGCAGAGACCGAGACCAGACTTCGATTCCCGAGCTGATGCGCGCCGCTCGAGGCAGCTACAAGCGGGGGGTCGACGCTGAGCTGGCCGCTCGAGGCATCGTCGATCTCCCGCGCAGTGCCGGCTTCGTGCTCGCGCTGCTCGATGCGGGAAGCGAGTCGGTGGAGGAGATCGTGCGAGGGCTCGGTGTGACGAAACAGGCATTCAGCCAGCTCATCGACGCGCTGGTCACGCGGGGTTACGTGCTTCGCGGCCAGCACCCGCAGGACCGCCGCCGGATCGTCGTCCAGCTCAGCGATCGAGGTCGGATCGCCGCGACGGCGGTGGCGACCGGAGCGAAGGCGATTGACGATCGGCTGCGGCAGGAGCTGACCGCGGCCGAGCTCCGCGGCCTGCGGAAGGGGCTGGCGGTGCTCGGCGAGATCAAGGAGTCCTTCGGGGAGCACCGATGATCCTCCGGACCCTCGGGTTCGGAGGGGCCGCCGGCCGGACGCCCTGGGTGCTTCTCGTGGTCGTTGCAGTGTTCCTTGTGCGGACTGGAGCCCGGCAAGGTCTGTTGCGAGCCGCAGACGGCAGGTCGCCAGGTCGACGGCGGACGGCGTTGCGGGTCCGGTTCGCCATTGCCGGCCTCATCCTCGGCGGGACCTGGATCTGGCGTACGCACGCACCACTGTGGGAGCGGCTGCTGCGCCTGGCGGTGGTGATGCTCGTCATCGTTCCTGTCCTGCGATGGCTGCGTCAGCGCCGCCGCGGCAGTGTCGAGTCGTCGCATCGACCTGTCTGGAACTGGTACTGGTTTGCGATGAAGCTGGGATTGATCGTGGTTGGCTCGGCCGCGCAGCTTGGTCTCGAAGCGGTGATCTCCCGCGCTGCCGCGAGTTGGATCGTCGGGGCTGTGCTTGCTGTTGCTGTGGCGCTCGGCGGGCCATCGCTGACCGTGTGGGCTGCCAAGCGTCGAGCCGCTAGCCGTTCGGAAGCACGACCGCGCGACCGTTGAGGGTGCCGGCCTTGAGCCGTTCGTATGCCGCAGGGGTGTCGTCGAAGGCGAACTGCTCGACCTCGACCACGACCTCGCCGGACTT
>DATAUF010000025.1:0-1656 GCA_036268405.1 Mycobacteriales bacterium | reverse complement strand
GCTTCTTCGAGTGTCTGGTCCTCGTTCGCCGCGAGCTCGGCGGCGACCATGTGCGCGAGGCACTCGGTGTCGGTGTCGGTGACGAACCGCACGCCGTCGGCGGTGAGCTGGGCGCGCAGCGCTTCGGCGTTCTCGATGATGCCGTTGTGCACCACGGCGACGCGGTGCTGTGCGTCGGTGTGCGGGTGGGCGTTGGTGTCGTTCGGCTCGCCGTGGGTGGCCCAGCGCGTATGGCCGATGCCGACCGTCGCCTTGGTCTGCTTCGCTTCGAGCTTGTTCCTCAGGTCCTGGACACGGCCGACCGTCTTGGTAATCTGCAGCCTGCCCCGGTGCACGACGGCGAGGCCCGCCGAGTCGTACCCCCGGTACTCAAGCCGGTGCAATCCCTCGACAAGCACGGGGGTCGCGTCCCGCTTGCCGATGTATCCCACGATCCCGCACATCGGTCGTCTCTCCTCCCTCTCAGCCGCTAGCCGCCGTAGACCATGCGACGGAGCTTGCGCTCCGAGAACTCGTCCGCCTTGAACCTGCGCGTCTTGAGCTCGTCCATGATCAGCGGCCAGATGTCGTCGTTCCTACGATTCCTGCTCTTGAGGTTTTCGTGGCGCTGGATGACGTACTCTTCGACCGTCTGGCCGAAGTACGCCATGACATCTGCCACGACCCGCGACGCGGTCGCTGCGTCCAGCCCGGTGCTCCTAGCAACGTGGCGGACCAGGTCCTGCGGGTGCGAATCATCCATAGACGTCCGTTATCTTGCCAGGCGATGAGCTCTTCCGGCAACTTCTTGCCCGTTTTCGGGCAAGAATCACGCCGATCGGCTACTAATCGCTGCTCGATCCGTCCCGAGAGACACGTGGGGCCGGTCGCCGCGATGAGTGGGCGGGGGAGCACGCGACGACCGGCCCACTTACAAGATCGTCAGTGACGGCGAAATCGTTACTCGGTGGCGTACTCGGTGGCTTCCGAGAGATCCGCGGGGATCGCGTAGCGGCGCTCGAAGCCGCACACGCGCCAGATTCCGACGGCGGCCGCCCACGTGACGGCGAAGAGGCCGACGATGAAGAAGCCGAGCGTGTTGATGTTTAGCCCCTCGACCCAGCCCCAGAAGCCGCCGCCGAGGTTGAACTCCTGGCCGAGCAGGCCGGCGAGTTCCACGGTGCCGATGAGCAGGGCGACCGTGATGCTGAGGCCGGTGATCGTGATGTTGTAGTAGACCTTGCGGACCGGGTTGGCGAACGCCCAGCCGTAAGCGAAGTTCATGAAGCTGCCGTCGATGGTGTCGAGCAGGCTCATGCCCGCCGCGAAGAGGACGGGCAGCGTGAGGATCGCGTACCAGGGCAGGCCGCTCGCCGCGCCGGTGCCCGCGAGGACGAGGAAGGCGACCTCCGTGGCGGTGTCGAAGCCGAGGCCGAACAGCAGCCCGACCCCGTACATCTGCCGCGGCGTGCGGATCGAGCCGGTCAGCTTCTTGAAGAACCGCATGACGAAGCCGCGCGCGTTCAGGTGCTGCTCGAGCTCGCTCTGGTCGAAGCGACCCTGCTTGAGCTCCTTGAAGACCTTGAGGATGCCAAGGAGGACGGCGATGTTGATGGCGGCGATGACGTACAGGAAGAAGCCGGAGACGCTGGTGCCGATCAGGTTGGTGACCTGGTG
>DATAUF010000024.1:0-6723 GCA_036268405.1 Mycobacteriales bacterium | reverse complement strand
CTCGACCACGACCCCTTCGTCCATGAACACCATCCGGTCCCCCACCTCGCGGGCGAAGCCCATCTCGTGGGTGACCACGAACATCGTCATCCCAGACTTCGCGAGGTCGCGCATCACGGAAAGCACCTCGCCGACGAGCTCGGGATCGAGCGCGCTCGTGGGCTCGTCGAAGAGCATCAGCTTGGGCTCCATCGCAAGCGCGCGGGCGATCGCCACGCGTTGCTGCTGCCCGCCAGAGAGCTGCCGGGGGTAGGACTCCTCGCGCCCAGCGAGCCCGACCTGCGCGAGCAGCTCCCGCGCCTTCGCGGCAGCCGCGTCCTTGGGGAGTCCCTTCACGCGGATCGGTGCCTCAATGATGTTGCCGAGCACCGTCATATGCGGGAAGAGGTTGAAGTGTTGGAAGACGATTCCGATCTCGGCGCGTTTTTGGGAAACTGCGCGCTCGCGTAGCTCGTGGAGCTTGCCGTTGCGCTCCTCGTATCCAACTAGCTCGCCATCCACCTCGAGTCGGCCGGCGTGGATCTTCTCGAGGTGGTTGATGCAACGCAGCAGCGTGGACTTTCCTGAGCCGGACGGTCCGATGACGCACATCACCTCGCCGCGGGCGACTTCGAGGTCGATCCCCTTTAGCACCTCGTTGAGGCCGTACCGCTTGCGGACTCCTTGGGCGCGCACCATCGGTCTCGCGCTCATCGTTGGTGCTCACTGCCGGTTGAGAGGAGCGCTGCCTGCTCGTTGCCGGGCCGGATGTAGCGGATCGCATGCCACAGGCGGCCGACGAAAGGTTCGTCCGAACCGCCGAACCCGCTCCCGCGTCGATAGTGCCGCTCAAGGTAGTACTGGCCCACTGTGAGCACTGACGTCAACGCCAGGTACCAGAGGCTGGCCATGAGGAGGAGCGGGACGGTGGCGTAGGTCCGGTTGATTATCCCCTGGGTCTGCTGCAGCAGCTCCGGCACGGCGATGGCGCTGATAAGCGCTGTGGTCTTGAGCATCGAGATCGTCTCGTTGCCGGTCGGGGGGATGATCACTCGCATGGACTGTGGCAGCACGATGCGCCGCATGACGAGGCCCCGCGTCATGCCTAGCGCGGCGGCCGCCTCCGACTGTCCTGTGTCCACCGAGAGGATTCCGGCCCGCACGATCTCGGCCATGTAGGCCGCCTCGTTCAGCCCAAGGGCGAGGATGCCGGCCGTGAGGGCGGAAATGACGTTGTTGGTGTCGCCTGTGACAAAGGTCGGGCCGAACGGGATGCCGAGCGAGAGGTGTGGATAGAGGTAGGACAGGTTGTACCAAAGCAGGATCTGCACGAACACCGGCGTGCCACGGAACAGCCAGATATAGACCCAGCTCACCGATGAGAGCACCGGATTCGGCGACAGCCGCATCACGGCGAGGACGACACCACCCACGATTCCGATCGCCATCGAGGTCGCGGTCAGCCTGAGGGTGATCACGACGCCGTGCAGGATCGGCGAGGTGAATCCGTACTTGCTGTAGTAGGACCAGCCGAACCTGTCGTTCGTGACGAACGAGTGCACCAGCATCGCCACGAGAACGGCGATGACCGCTGTGGCCACCCAGCGCCCGGGGTGCCGGACCGGCACCGCTTTGATGTCGGCAGGGCCGGTCCGAGTCACCTCGTCGCTCATGCGCCAAGCGTCCGAGAGCTGCTAGCTGATCGCTCCGTTGATCACTGGGTCGGTGATTGCGCCGCTCGTCAGGTTGTACTTGCTCATGATGTCGCCGTAGGTGCCGTTTGCGATCAAGTCCTTCACCGCAGCCAGAACCGCCTCGTCGAGTGTCCCGTCCTGCTTCGGCACCGCGATGCCGTATGGCGCCTGGCCGTACTCGAAGGCCGCCAGCTTGAACGCGCCGTGCGACTGCGTCACCTGGTAGGCGGCGGGGGGTGAGTCCGCGGCGCTCACGTCCGCACGTCCGGACTTCAGCGCAAGGTTCGCCTGGCTCTGGTCGTTGAAGGACAGCACGGTCACCTTCGCCTTGCCGGCTGCAGTGCACTTCTTGGACTGAGCCTTGCCGTCGGCTTCCTGTGTGGTCCCGCTCTCGACGGCCAGCTTCAGCCCGCACAGGCTGTCCAACGACGTGATTGCGGGTCCACCGTCCGCCTGCGTGAAGAAGGATGTCCCGGCGCTGAAGTAGGTCACGAAGTTGACCGTCTTCTCGCGGTCCTTGGTGTCGGTGAATGACGACATGCCGAGGTCAAATCGGCCGTTGGCCAGGCCGGGGATGATCGCGTCGAACGTCGCGTTCTTCACGGTGACGTCGAGGCCGAGCTCCTTGCCGATCGCCTGCGCGAGGTCGGCGTCCATCCCGATGACGGTGGTGCCGTCCGTGTCGAGGTACTCGTTGGGGGCATACGAGGCGTCGGCCGCGACCAGGAGCGAGCCCTTTGACTTGACCGAGGCGGGCACCAGCGCCGCGGCCGCGGAGTCCACGCCGCCGGCGGTGGAGGCGGCCGGGCTGACGGTGGAACCATCGCCGCCGGAGGAGCTGCTGCCGCAGGCTGCGGCGGCGCCCAGGGTCAGGGCGACGATTCCGGCGGTGAGGATCGGGCGACGCAGGACGGCGGGCATACAAACTCCTCGGCTGACGACAGATGCGCTGATTTCTTGATCGCATTGTGCACCTGCACACCGTGAAGTTGTGCACCTCGTCACACCTGAGCGTGATATCGGCTGGCGCCTGATCATGAGTGTGACAAGATTGAGATGTACCGGGTGATCCCCGCACACCGTGTCCCGTTGGCGGTTGGTCCAGGAAGACCAGTTCCGCTGGTGCCCGATCGGCGCCTTCCGTTACGCCACGTTCAATCGTGGCGCTGTGTTTGGGATTACCTATGGCAGTGGAGACTTTGACCATGACGTCGCGTGACGACACCCCGCTGTACGCGCTGCACAAGGGCGGCAAGATCGAGACGGTTTCGACGGTGCCGTTGCGCAACCGCGACGACCTCTCGCTCGCCTATACCCCCGGTGTCGCGGAGGTGTGCCTGGCGATCGCGGCCGAGCCCGTGCTGGTCAACGACTACACGTGGAAGAACACCGTCGTTGCGGTCGTCACGGACGGTACGGCGGTGCTCGGCCTGGGTGACATCGGCCCCGAGGCATCGCTGCCCGTCATGGAGGGCAAGGCACTGCTGTTCAAGCAGTTCGGCGGAGTCAACTCAGTGCCGATCGCGCTCGCGTGCACCGACGTCGAAGAGATCATCGAGACCGTCATCCGGCTCGCACCGAGCTTCGGCGGGATCAACCTCGAGGACATCAGCGCTCCGCGCTGCTTCGAGATCGAGGACCGCCTCAAGGCTGCGCTCGACATCCCGGTCTTCCACGATGACCAGCACGGCACCGCGATCGTTGCGCTCGCGGCGATGAAGAACGCCGCCCGACTGACCGGCCGATCGCTCGGCGACCTCCGCGCGGTTGTGTCCGGCGCCGGCGCCGCGGGTGTGGCGGTGAGCAAGATCCTCATCGAGGCGGGCATCGGCGATATCGCGATCGCCGACAGCAAGGGCATCGTCCACGCGGGTCGTACCGACCTCACGCCGATCAAGACCGCGATGGCCGAGATGACCAACAAGGCCGGCTACACCGGCACGATCGAAGACGCGATGATCGGCGCCGACGTCTACATCGGGCTGTCTGCCGGCAAGGTCGACGAGTCCGACGTCGCCAAGCTCGCGCCCGAGGCGATGATCTTCGCGATGGCCAACCCGGACCCGGAGATCCACCCCGACGTCGCACGTCACTACGCCCGGGTAGTCGCGACCGGTCGCAGCGACTTCCCGAACCAGATCAACAACGTGCTGGCCTTCCCGGGGGTGTTCCGCGGGGCGCTCGACGTGCGCGCCAGCGCGATCACCGAGGTCATGAAGCTCGCCGCGGCCAACGCGCTCTGCGACGTGGTCGGCGACGACGTGGCCGAGGACTACGTCATCCCGAGCGTGTTCGACCCGCGGGTCGGGCCGGCGGTGGCGGCGGCGGTCGCCGACGCAGCCCGGGCCGAAGGCGTCGCCCGCATCTGACGCAGGTGAACCGCTCGGCGCAGCGGGCTGCACGCAACGGTTCACAAAGCGGTCGGTAGAGTCGCGCCGTGCTTGCTGCTTACGCCGCCCGGGCGTCCGACGAAGACCCGCTGTCCGCTCTCGAGGTCGGGGAGATCGACCCGCCGGCCGCGCCGGAGGGCTGGATCACCGTCGAGGTGAAGGCCGCCGCGCTCAACCACCACGACATCTTCTCGCTGCGTGGGGTCGGCCTGGCAGAGGACAAGCTGCCGATGATTCTCGGCTGCGACGCCGCGGGCATCGACCCGGACGGCAACGAGGTAGTCGTTCACGCGGTCATTGGTGACGCGACTCGAGGGGGCGGCGACGAGACGCTCGACCCCAAGCGGTCACTGCTCTCGGAGGTCTACCCCGGCACGCTCGCCGAGCGGGTCTCAGTGCCCCCAGGCAACGTTGTCCCGAAACCGTCGGCGATGTCCTGGGAAGAGGCGGGCTCGCTCTCGACCGCGTGGCTGACTGCCTACCGCATGCTGTTCACCAAGGCTCAGGTCCAGTCCGGCCAGACGATCCTGGTCCAGGGCGCCGGCGGCGGCGTCGCGACCGCGGCGATCGCGATCGGCAAGGCCGCGGGCCTGCGAGTGTGGGCGACTTCGCGCAGCGAGACGAAGCGTGCCAAGGCCGAGGAGCTCGGCGCGGAGCAGGCGTTCGAGGTCGGCGCGCGGCTGCCGGAGCGGGTCGATGCCGTGATCGAGACCGTCGGCGACGCGACCTTCGGATCCTCGCTCAAAGCGGTACGCCCGGGTGGGCGGGTCGTGGTGTGCGGTTCGACGAGTGGCGGTGTGACTCCGCTCGAGCTGCAGCGGCTGTTCTTCCTGCAGATCGAGGTGCTCGGCTCCACCATGGGCACCAAGGCCGAGCTCGAGGCGCTGCTCGCATTCATGGCGGAGAAGAACGTGCGGCCGGCGATCGACTCGACATATCCGCTGGCCGAGGCTCGCGCTGCGATGGCGAAGCTCGCCGAAGGCGACGTCTTCGGCAAGATCGTCCTGACCAACTAAAAGCGGGCTCGGGAGGTCAGTCGTCCTCGTCGTCGCTGCGGGCGAGCCAGGTTGCGAACCGCTCGATCGGCGTCTCGAAGTCCGGGTTGAGGTCGACGAAGGTACGTAGCCGCTCTGCGAGCTCGCCGAGGGTGATCTGCTCCTCGCCGCGCCGGGAGGCGAGCTCTTCGATCCCGCGGTCGGTGAAGTACACCGGCCTGCCTAGGCGAACGCCGCGTCGAGCAGCGCGGCTTGTTCGGTCTCGTGCATGTCGTGTGAGCCGGTGGCCGGCGCCGCAGAGGCGTTGCGCGACACCCGCAAGATCGGTCGCCCGGCGAGGTACTCGGGCAGCCGCAGCGCGATGAACGGCCACGCGCCCTGGTTGGCCGGCTCGTCCTGGATCCACACCACCTCCGCGGTCGCGGGGTACCTCGCGAGTGCGGCGTTGATCTCGTTGGCCGGCAACGGGTAGAGCCGCTCGACCCGGACGATCGCGACGTCCGTGATGCCGTCGGCCTCCCGCTTCTTGGCAAGGTCGTAGTAGACCTTCCCGGTGCACATCAGCACCCGGCGGACTCCCGCGGGATTCTCGGTCGTGTCATCAATGACGCGCTGGAACCCCCCGCTGGTGAAGTCCTCTGGCATGGACGTTGCAGCCCGCAGCCTGAGCATCGACTTCGGCGTGAAGACCACGAGCGGCCGCTTGCGTGCACCGAGCGTGTGCAGGCGAAGCTGGTGAAAGTAGTTTGCCGGTGTGCTCGGCTGGCTGATCACCCAGTTGCCCTCGGCCGACATCGCCAGGTAGCGCTCGATGCGCGCCGACGAGTGGTCCGGACCCTGTCCTTCGTACCCGTGCGGCAGCAGCAGCACGAGGTTGGAGGTCTGTCCCCACTTCACCTCGCTTGCTGAGATGAACTCGTCGATCACCTCCTGGGCGCCGTTCGCGAAGTCTCCGAACTGCGCCTCCCACGCGACGAGCGCCTCCGGCCGGGCGACCGAGTAGCCGTACTCGAAGCCCATGGCCGCGTACTCACTCAGCAGTGAGTCGTAGACGTAGAAGGGTGCTTGGTCCTCGGAGAGATGGGACAGGGGGGTGTGCTCCGCGCCGGTACGGCGGTCCACGATGACCGAGTGGCGCTGACCGAACGTCCCGCGTCTCGAGTCCTGACCCGCGAGCCGCACCGGTCGGCCGTCCATCAGCAGCGATCCGAACGCCAACGTCTCCGCAAACGCCCAGTCGATGCCACCTTCGGTAACCATCTGCGCGCGCTTCTCGAGCTGCGGCAGCAGTCGGGGATGGACGCTGAAGCCCTCGGGCATCGAGACCTGCGAGTCACCGATTCGCTTGAGGACCTCGGGCGTGATCGCGGTCGGCGGTGGCGGGCCTACCGGCACCTCAGGGACCGGCTCGAACGGGATCGGCGTGACGTCGCGACTTTCGGCGAAGACCTTCTCGAGCTGGCCCTGGTAGTCGCGCAGTGCGGCCTCGGCCTCCTCGACGGTGATGTCGCCGCGCCCGATCAAGGACTCCGTGTAGATCTTGCGGACACTGCGCTTCGCGTCGATCAGGTCGTACATCAACGGCTGGGTGAAGCTGGGCTCGTCGACCTCGCTGTGCCCGCGTCGGCGGTAGCAGAGCATGTCGATGACGACGTCCTTCTTGAA
>DATAUF010000023.1:0-14774 GCA_036268405.1 Mycobacteriales bacterium | reverse complement strand
ACCTCGGCCGGGAAGACGTTCTCGCCGCCCGACACGATCATGTCGTCGTCACGGCCCTCGACGTACAGCCGGCCATCCAGCCCGATCCGGCCGACGTCGCCGATCGAGGCAAGGTTGCCCAGCCGCGCCTTGTCCTCGCCGCTCGTGTAGCCCTCGAACGACATCCCGCTGCCGGCGAAGATCCGGCCGATCTCGCCGGACTCGACATCGCGGTCGTCCGGATCGACGATCCGCACCGACACGCCCTGCAACACCCGGCCCGCAGTGGTCGGCTCGGCGCGCAGGTCCTCGGGCCGGGCGACGCTGACATACGCGATCTCGGTCGAGCCGTAAAGGCTGTAGAGGACGTCGCCGAACCGATCCATGAATCGGGTGGCCAAGGTCGGCGCGAGGGCGGAACCGGAAAGCGCCACGATCCGCAGCGACGAGGTGTCCGGCTGGTCTTCGACCTCGAGCATTCGCTGGCACATCACCGGCACTGCCGCAATCGTGTCCGCGCCGTACGCCGCCACCAGCGACAGCGTGGTCGCCGGGTCAAAGCGCCGCGTCATGACGAAGGTCGACCGAAGGATCATCCCGATGGTGACGTTCCCGAGACCCCACGCGTGGAACGCCGGCGCCGCAAGCACCGTCGTGCCCTGAGCCGTGTAGGGGATGGCGTCGAGCAACGCGATCCCGCTGATGGCCCCCGACAGCGCGCTCGGTGTCCCGCGAGCCGCACCCTTCGGTCGTCCCGTCGTGCCGCTGGTCAGGATCACCTGCCGTCCTTCGGCGTCCGGCGATGGCAGAGCCGGCGTGGCGTCCCCTGCGGCCGCGATGATGCCCGCGAAGCTGTCGGGCGGCTCGCCGCCATCCTCGATCCACGCCCAGATCTGCGGCAGATCAGCGGCGTACTCGCGCACGATGTCGGCAAACTCGTCGTCCGCGATGATCGCCGACGCGTTCTCGCTGGCCAGCACCTCACCGAGCTGCGGGCCGGCGAAGCCGGTGTTGGCGTAGAGCGCGTCGGCGCCGAGCTTGGAGATCGCGACCATCGCGACGATGAAGGCCGCGGAGTTGCGGGCGAGCAGAGCGACAGCATCCCCGCTGCCCACTCCCTCCTTGGCCAAAGCTGCCGCGACGATGCTGCTGCGACGGTCGATCTCGGCGAACGTCACGGACTCGCGTTCGTCGATGACTGCGACGCCGTCCGGGCTACGGGCGGCGTTCAACGCGTAGATGCCCGCGGGTGTCCGGCCCCAATGCCGAACGGCCGCGGCCATCGCCACCAGGCGGTCCGGGCGTACCGGCTGGGTCAGTCCGATGCGATGGACGACCTTGGCCGTCGCCCACCCTCCCCGCGCGGCGCCGGAGGCGATCGACGTGAGCCGATCGACGACCATCTCAGCCCTCCCCGCCGAACGACGCCTGGATTCCCCAGCTTCCTTGCCACTGCTCACCCGGCGACACGGCGACCACGGACTCACCCGAGGCGAGTGCGTTGGGTGGCGCGGACATCGGCTCCACCCCCAGCCCGGCGCGGCGACGAGCCGGATCCGGAAGCGCGTCTCCGGTGAATACCTCGAGGTACGGATAGGCCCCGCCGACCCACACCGTCACAGTCCGCTGACCATCAGGCGACGCCAGCCGCAGCCTGGCGAGGCCGTCGGGATCGCGGCCGAGCTGGGTGTAGGTGTGGTCGATCTGTAGGTCGCCGAGCCGGCGCGGCTCCCGAAAGTCGTAGTCGGTCCCCGCGACCTGCTCGGCGCCGCTGGGGATCTGCTGCGCACCGGTGAGGAGGCGGGTCTTTGCCGGAATGGTCAGCAGCGCATCGTCGACCGTCGGCGTTCCGACAGTGATGTACGGGTGAAAGCCCACCGCCACCGGAGCGTCGGTCTCGCTGTCGTTGCGGACCGTCGTGACGACGGTGAGCCCGCCGTCGTCGAGCGACCAGGCGTTCGTCACCTCGAGCCGCCAGGGATACCCGGGCTGCGGCGCGATCACGCAGCGCAGCGAGACGCTCGAATCTTCTTGACCCACGAGATCCCAGGCAAGCCAGCGCGCCAGCCCGTGAATCGCGTTGTGTTGCTCGGGCTCCGTGATCGCAAGCTGCTGGTTGTTGTCCGCCCAGCGCCACTTGCCGTCCTGGACCCGGTTCGGCCACGGAACGAGCGTCTGGCAGCGAGCGCCGTCGCACATCGCGCCGGCGTTGTATCCGTCGAGCACGTCCCGGCCGGCGACGGTGTAGGTGCGCAGGCCACCGCCGACCTCAACGGCGACGGCCTCCTGCGATCCGTGTCGGATGACGTGCTGCGCGCCGCTGGGGTTCACTGGAGACGCCTTCCTAGTTCATCGTCGGATCGAGTGGGCAGGTGGCCACTGCTGACAACGGCCACTGCTGGCGCCGCAACACCTGCGACCACAGCCGGTCGGGGAAGTCGACGAACGCGTCACCGGGTAGTCGCTCGACGACGTACCAGGCACCTTCGGCGATCTCATCTTCGAGCTGCCCGCCGGACCAGCCCGCGTAGCCGGCGAATACTCGCAGCTCCCGCAACGAGGCCGCGAGCAGAGCCGGGTCGTAGTCCAGATCCACCGTGACCAGCGGCGTCACTACCGGGCGCCAACCGTCCCCTGCCGCGCCGGCGGCGGTGACGCCGAGCGCAATCGCAACCTGGGGCTCCACAGGACCACCGCTGAAGACCACAGCCGGCGCGCTCGCGATGTCCGCGACCGGAGGTACGACTTCGAGCAACGACGCGTTGCCGGGCCGGTTGATCACCAGCCCGAGCGCTCCGTCTTCGGTGTGCTCGAGCATCGCGATGACGGTCCTCGAGAACTCCGCGGAGCGCAGCATCGGCGTCGCCACGAGCAGCTTGCCCGCGACGCCTGCCTCCGTCATCGAACGCGCCGCATCAGCGCACACTCACCGGCAGCCGGCGCAGCCCTCGCAGGTTGATCCGGCCATTGTGCTCCGGTGGTCCGGCAAGAGCCAGCCGCGGGAATCGCCGAAACAGTCCGCCGATCGCCGCCCGCCCTTCCAAGCGCGCGAGTGAGGACCCGAGACAGTGGTGGACGCCGCCCCCGAAGGACAGATGCTGCTTGGCGTTGGGCCGGTCGAGCCGCAACCGACCCGCGTCCGGTCCGAACACTTCCTCGTCACGGTTGGACGAGCCGAGACTCGCGAGGATCAACCGCCCGGCGCTGATCACGCCTGCGGCCGTCGGATAGTCCTCGGTCGTGATCCGACGTGACATCTGAACCGGGCTGTCGAATCGCAGCAGCTCCTCGACGGCGTTCTCGTCGATGCCGGGTTCGCGACGCAACAGATCGGCCTGCTCGTCGTCACACAGCAATGCCAGGGATCCGTTGCCGATCAGGTTCACGGTCGTCTCATGCCCCGCGACGTAGAGCAGGATCACCTGGGACACGAGCTCCTCGTCGCTGAGCACGTCCTCACCGTCGTGGACGTTGATCAGGCCGGTGAGCAGGTCGTCGTCCGGATGGTCTCGCTTCCATGCGATCGCCTCAGCGGTGCGCTCGGACATCTCGGTCTCGGCGGCCAGGATCGCGCGCAGGATGTCCGGGTCCGGCACCGGCTCGAGCGACCGGACGATGACCGCCGACAGCTCGCGTAACCGGGTCACGTCCCGCTCCGGCATCCCGAGCATCGCGGAGATGACGGCGAACGGCAGCGGGAACGCGAGCGCATCGAGCAGGTCGACGTCGCCTTCGTCCGCGATGCGGTCCAGAGCCTCGGCCACCAGCCGGTCGATCACAGGCGCCAGACCCTCGATCGTTCGCGGCGTGAACGCCTTCGACACGAGTCGGCGCAGTCGAGTGTGGTCCGGCGGGTCACGGTCGAGCATCGAGAAGCCCCCGCCGCGACGACCGCGATCCGCCTCGGCATAGATCTCGTCGTAGACCGCGCGCATCGGCCCGTGCGAGGTGATGTGGCGGTCCTCGACGGACATCCGTGACTTGAGCAGGTCCCCGACATCGCCGTGGCGCCACATCGCACAGAACCCGAGCTCGTGCTGCTCGATCGGGACTGCGGCACGCAGTGCGGCGTACGCCGGGTAGGGATCGTCGGTGAACCCGGCCTCAAACGGCTGGAAGGAAACCGTCGCCGCCTCTGTCATCACCGAACGCTATCCCTCGGCGACCGACGGGAACGCCAGTCCTTGCGCTGCCATCTCCGCCTCTCCGAGCCGGCGAGCCCGGGCGCTGTAATAGCCGGTGAACGCGAACAGCCCACCGAACGATGCGAAGGCAAGCACCGGTGAGACCGCGAGGAACGGTCCGGTCGGCAGAACCGCCGCGAGCACGATCCGCAGCGACGCCTCGGCGATGAGCCCGATCCCCCAGCAGACAGTGATCACCCGGAAGACCCGCTTGGCCTCGTCGAGCTCCCACAGCTCGTCGTAGGCCGCGCGGCGCGGCGGATCGTCGCCTGCCGACATCGCCTTGCCGATGTGAAACATCAACGGACGCGAGGCGAGCAGCGAGAACAAGGTGGCGATGCCGAACGCCAGTGTGAACGCGGAGTCGCGAACCTTGAGGACGAACGCACTGCCACCCAGCAGCTCCGACGCCGTCACCCCGACAACGAACCCGATCAGCACGATCGCGCCGATCGGGTCGAGGCGGCGGGTTCGCAGCCACTGCACGACGATCCAAGCGGCGGGAAAGATGCCCGCGATGATCAGTGCGCGCTGGTCGCTCGAGACGTGGTGCCGAACGATGTAGTAGACGGTCAGCGGAACGACGGCGCCACCGACGATGCTCGGCGCGAACGCCCGCAACGAAGGCGCCCCGGGCTCCCAGGTCGTGTCGTCCCCGGTGCCTTCGATCGCCACCCGACCACCATCGCGCCCCACAGGTGCAACGGCAACCAAGGTGCTCTGAAAGAATCTTCCCGTGTCGACGAAAGATCGCATCTACCGCTACGGGACATCACTGCACCGAGCGCTGTACAACGCGAGTGGCGGGCGGCTGTTCCACCGTGGCCGTGGCATGCCGATGGTGAAGCTGACGACCACCGGACGCAAGAGCGGACAGCCGCGCACCATCATGGCGACGACGCCGCTGCAGATGGATGAGTCACTCGTGCTGATCGCGTCGTTCGGCGGCGACGACCGCGAACCGCAGTGGAGCCAGAACATCCGCGCCAACGGTGACGTCGAGGTCACCGTCGAGGGCCGGACCCGGCGCATGCACGGTCGGATCGCGAGTCCCGAGGAACGCGCCGAGCTGTGGCCAAAAGTGGTCTCGGCCCATGGTTTCTACGGCAGCTACCAGCGCAAGACCGAGCGCGAGATCCCGGTCGTCATCTTCGATCCGGTCTAGCGCGACGCGCGCCGGCAGGCGTCGCGCTAGGAGCGCATGGCGCCGTAGCCGGGCCGGCCCGCCTCGTCCCACTCCTGCCAGAAGGCGACGAACTCATCGCCGAGGAACGGGTCCTCGCCACGGATCGCCATGCTTCCCCGCCGTACCGTCCAGTCCCACGGGGCCAGCTCGACGGCGCGCGCAAAGTGGGCCCGCGCCGCCTCGACGTGTCCTGCACCGTGCAGCCAGGCGCCGATTCGCCGCTCAGCCAGCGCGGTCTGCTCCTCGGCCGACCGGTCATGGGCAGCGGCCGTCCCGGCGGGCAGCACCCCGTCGCGCACCCACGCCCGAAGCGCATCGTGATGCGTCGCCGCGTCGATCTGGGTGAAGTCGCGGAACTGGTCGTCACCGGGAGAGATCGTCGGCGGCTTGACCACCTTGCCGTCCTCGTCGATCCACACCGTGCTCGGGACATTCGTGATGCCGAACCGCTCAGCGGTGACGTGCGCCGCGTCGACGACCACTGGGTACGTCGGGCTCGCCGCCTCGATCCACGGCCTGGAGTCCTCCGGGGAGTTGTCCAGCGCGACCGAGAAGATCGACAGGCCCAGCGACTCCAGCTCGGAATGCAGCTCCTGCCAGGCACCGAGCTCGTGACGGCATCCGCACCAGGAGGCCCACGTCACGAGAACGCGCTTGCGACCGGCGCCGTCGGACAGCCGGTGCAGTCCGCCATCCACGTCCGGCAGCTCGAGCTCGGGCGCGTCGTCGCCGACCGCGGCGGCGTGTGCGAGGTCAGGCGGCGCCGTGACCGCTACCACCGAGAACGCGTCATCGGTCGCGACGGCGTAGCCCAGTGTCTCCACCCACGCGAGCAGATCGATGTCTCCGCGATGGTCGGTGATCGAACGGTCGCGCAGCGGCACGCACGCTGACCCCCGACACAGGCCCTCCGGCTTGAGCTGCCAGCCGGTGGCCGCAGCGAGTGCGGCGGGGTCGACCGACCTTCCGGAACCCGTCAGCTCGTGCGCGACGCCGGCGTCGTCGATCAGGGTCACCGTCATGCGCGCTCCTAGACGATCGTGGTCAGTCCGCCGTCGACCGCGATGGTCTGTCCGGTGATGTAGCTGGCGTCATCACTCAGCAGGAACACGACCGTGGCGGCGACCTCCCACGGGGTGCCCTGGCGGCCGAGCGGCACGCGGGTGTTCGCCCGGTTGGGACGGCCGAGCGTTGCGAGCCGTCCGAGCGGGGTGTCGATCAAGCCGGGCGCCACGACGTTGACGCGTCCGCCGTTGCGGGCCGCTTCTCGCGCGGCATGACGCATGAGCCCGATCTGCGCCGCCTTCGACGAGTCGTACGACGGGATGTTGCTCCCCGGCCGCAGTCCGGCAACCGAGGAGATGAGCACGCTCGAGGAGCCGTCCGTCATCACGGGAAGCGCGGCCTGCAGGGTGAGGAAGTGGGCGCGTACGTTGACCGCGAAGACGGTGTCCCACTCGTCGACCGACGTGCCCGCCATCCCCACACCGGCACCGATTCCGACGTTGAGCACCAGACCATCGAGGCCCCCGAGCACCTCGACCGCCCAGGCGACGGCCTCCGAGCCTGAGGCGGCGTCCGCAGAGTCGATCGCGCGGTGATATGCCGCAATACCTTCGACGGCGGCGAGCTCCGCCGTCACCTGCGCGGCGCGGGCATCGACGTCCGTCACGGCTACCGACGCACCTTCGCGGGCGGCCAGGATCGCCGCGGCCCGACCGTTGCCGGGCGGCGCGTCCGGGTCACCGATGTCGCGCGTGCCGCCGCCGACGATCAGCAGCCGCCGGCCGGCGAGCGAGCCTGTCACTGGGCGTCCCGCGGAGCGCGGCGCGCGGGTGAGGCCGCGGTCGGCCAACCCGGCGTCGTGGCTTCGAGCGCGACCCCCGCACTGTTGAGCAGACCAGAGACCAGCCGGTAGTAGCCCGCGAGCACCAGCAGCTCGAGCTGCTGCTCCTCGGTCCACCGACCCGACAGCTTCCGCCACGTCGCCTCGCTGACGAGGTCGTCGTCACACAGCTCGTCGACCATCGCCACGAGTGCGCCGTCGTCGTCGCTCCATGCGTCATCTCCGACATCGGCGAGACGACCGATCTCCTCGTCCGTGAGGCCGGCGATCCGCCCGATCACGGTGTGTTGACCGAACTCGTACTCCGACCCGCACCGCCAGCCGGTCCGCAGGACGACGATCTCCCGCTCCCGCGCGGGCAACGTGTCGCCTCTGAGCAGGTGCCCGCCGAGCGCGAGGAAGCCCTTGTAGAGGTCGCGGTTGCGGCTGAGGGTCCGAAATATGTTCAGCGTCGGTGGGTCCGCGGCTGCCGCCAGCGGCGCGATCCTCGGTGTGACAGGAGCGGCGGTCATGGCGTTCTCTCTACCAGGCGAGAGCGTTTGGTGCGTTGGGCCGCACCCCGGCCGACCACGCGGTCTTGGTGAACGTCCGCAGGCCCGCAGCGAGTGCGTCGCACGACCCACCCGGCATCTGGGCGAGGAGACGTCCGATCTCGGCCCTGCGATGTGCGAGTACGCCGACGACGAGCTGCTCGCCGTCGGGAGTCAGGCAAAGCACGACCTCACGCCTGGTCTGCGGGTTCTCGGACCTGCTGACGAAGCCTGCAGCAACGAGGCGGTCGACCATCCGCATCGCGGTGGAGACGTTGACGGCGAGCTCTGCGGCAAGCCGCGAAAGGTTGGACTTACGTCGTTGTGAGAGCACGGCCATCGTCCGGAACTGGGCCAGGGTCACGCGGCCGTCGATGGCTTCCAGCGAACGTGAGGAGATGCCGGTAAGCAGCCACGACGCCGACAGGATCGCGGTCACGAACTCGTCAAGCTCCTCACCCTGCACATTCGAGAGTTCGTCCACCACCCCGGTTCCTCCTGCGCCACGGCACCGACCAAGATCAAACGATCAGAGTGTTACGCCCCGGCGATCGCGGGTTGCCACCCGATCCCCCGGGAACACGAGACCGCCCGGCTCGGTGCGGTGGATCCGAACGACCGCAGCACCCAGCAGACCGGAGTTTGGCAGCGCGACCGGGCCCTCATCGGTGTCCAGCGACGTGTAGACGAGACCGATCGAGGTGATCGTGCCTTCGAGGATCCCGCCGAGCGCGCCGGAGCGCACCTGCACCCACTCGCCCACAGCGAACGGCCTCGAAATCAGCATGACGATTCCTGCCGCGACGTTGCCGAGCGACTGCTGAGCGGCGATGCCGACGACGACCCCCGTGATCGCCCCGCCCAGGAGCAGTCGCTCGATCCGCACGTTGAGCAGGTCAAGCGTGGCAAGCAGCACAACCAGAAACCCCACGACGCTCACACCCAGGCGTACGGCGGTTGCCGTGGCGGCGCCGCCGCGCAGCCCGGCCACGCGCGCCGCCTCGCCCGCGGCACACCTCACGGCGATCACGCCGAACACCGCGAAGACGACCGCCAGCCCGATCACGATCTGCCGCCGCGGTGAGTGTGTGTGCAGCCCGCCGAGCGCATTACCGCCGAGCAGCGCGGCGAGCGCAACGGCGCCCGTCACGAGGGCCCGCCGGAAGTGCGGATGCATATGCGCTTCGAGCGCCTCGACGGCCCGCAGAGCAGCTGCCCGCGGGGGCGCGGTCTTTCGCGACAACCACATTCTGCTCGTCGTACCCAGTCCTTCGCCGGGAACACAGACCCGATCGAAGTCACCCGCGCGCCGAGTTCGGCTTCGCTCAGGCGGGGGTAGGGGACCGACGTGAGCGATTCCAGACCTGCCTTGCCGACCCATGTCGACCCGGAAGCTCTGCGCGCTGCGCTGGACGGGCGCTGGCGCGACACTCGCGAGCAGGTCCGCGAGCTGCTCCGGGATCCCGGACTCACGCCACGCATCGGGCTGTCGATGGCGGAGCAACGCGCTCGCGTGACCGAGCAACTCCTGGCGATCGCGGACACCGACATTCCCAAGCTGCTCTTCCCCAAGGACGTCGGCGGCCTCGACGAGGTCGGCGCCGCCATCACCGGATTCGAGGTGCAGGCACACGCCGACCTCTCGCTGCTGGTGAAGTCCGGTGTCCAGTGGGGGCTGTTCGGTGGCGCGGTGCGCAATCTCGGCACCGAGCAGCATCACCAGCGCTACCTCGCCGACATCATGAGCGCACGGCTCATGGGTTGCTTCGCGATGACGGAGTCCGGACATGGCTCGGACGTCCAGTCGATCGGAACAACAGCGACGTACGACGTCGAGACCGAAGAGTTCGTCGTGCATACACCGGACGAGCAGTCCACCAAGAACTACATCGGCAACGCCGCGATCGACGGCCGGATGGCGGTGGTCTTCAGCCAGCTCGAGACGGGCGGCGAGCGCCATGGTGTGCACGCGTTGCTCGTGCCGATCCGGGATGGCGACCTCAACACGATGCCCGGCGTCACGATCGACGACGACGGGCTCAAGGAAGGGCTCAACGGTGTGGACAACGGCCGGTTGTCCTTCGACCACGTTCGCGTGCCGCGCGCCGCGCTGCTCGACCGGTTCGGTGCCGTCGCGGCGGACGGGACTTATTCGAGTCCGATCGACAACGCCAACCGCCGCTTCTTCACGATGCTCGGAACGCTGGTGCAGGGCCGCATCAGCATCTCCGGGGCCGCCCTGTCCGCGGCCAAGAACGCACTGACGATCGCAGTACGTCGAGCCAACCGTCGCCGCCAGTTCAAGGCTCCGGACGCCGACACCGAGATCCCGATCCTCGACTACCTGGCACATCAGCGACGCCTGCTGCCCGCCCTCGCGACGACCTACGCGGTGAGCTTCGCGCAGAACGAGCTCGTCGCCGACCTGCACGACAGCCAGGGAGATGCCGCCGACGACCAGTCTCGACGGCGGCTCGAGACATTCGCGGCCGCGCTCAAGGCTGCGTCGACCTGGCACGCTGCCACGACCATCCAGGCCTGCCGCGAGGCCTGCGGCGGCGCCGGTTACCTGGCCGAGAACCAGATCCCGGGACTGCGGGCCGACATCGACGTCTTCACGACGTTCGAGGGCGACAACACGGTGCTCCTCCAGCTCGTGGCGAAGACATTGCTCACCGGCTACCAGGCGGATTTCGGCGAGCTGGACACTCTGGGCACGGTCCGGTACGTCGCGGAACAGGTCGCGGAGATCGTCATCGAGCGGACCGGGGCGCGCGGTCTTGTCCAGCGCCTGATCGATGTGGTGCCGGGCATCTCGGCCGGTGACGAGGCTGACCTGCTCGACCGGGAGCACCAGCTCTCGTTGCTGGCCTGGCGCGAGAAGCACGTGCTCGAAGGCGTCGCGCGGCGGCTGCGGAAGGGCTTCGACTCCGACGCGGACCTGTTCGAGGTGTTCAACGGCGCCCAGGACCACCTTCTGCTGGCAGCCCGTGCGCACATCGACGCACGCATCCTTGAAGCGTTCGATGCTGCAATCACGAACCTCGGCGAGACCGCGGATCCGGCGGTCACGGCGTTGTTGGGACGGGTCTGCGACCTGCACGCACTATCCGTCATCGAGCGTGAACGCGCGTGGTTCCTCGAGCACAACCGGCTTACTCCCGCCCGTAGCAAAGCGGTCACCAACACCGTCAACGACCTCTGCCGGGAGCTCCGCCCGCACGCCGAGCTGCTCGTGGACGCGTTCGGCATTCCGGACGAGCTGATCATCGCTCCGATCGCATGTCGAGGCTGAATGCGACCTTGCCGAGCACAGCAACGAGCGACTTTGGTTGACTTCACGGCATGAGCGGACGGGCGGGCACCTGGTCGGACCGGGCGATTGCAGCAGGTTGCACGGCGGTGATCATCGCTGGAGCGTTCGCCATCAGCGGGCACAGCAGCGCCCATGGTGGCAAGCCGAAGGTGCACCCGGCGCCGATCGGCGTACCCGTTCCTAGCGGCACGCGGCACGCGACCGCGAAGCCCTCGCACCCCGCGAAGCCGAGCCCGACATCCACCTCGACCGGGCAGGCCGCCGCCCCGAGTGCAGCCCCGAGCGGCGCGGCCAGCACGTCCTCGAAGCCGACGGCTCCGGCGGCCACCCCCACGGCCGCCAAGACGTCGAGCAGCTCATCCACGCCGATCCCGCCCGGCGTCCTGGGCGCGTTCAGCTACGCAACGACGGGCTATGAGACGACCACCATCCCCGGGACCAAGCGCAGCTTCCCGGCAACCACGACGATCACGAACACCAAGCAAGGTTGCGGCGTCGAAAGCACCTGGAAGCCATCCTCCGACCACGTTCAGTCGCAGCTGCTGTGCCCGTCGGGTAGCGCTCTGAAGATCGCGTCGTACAAGACGAAGATCAGCTTCTTCGGCATCAGCAGCGGCGAGAACTTCAAGTGCTCAGGCGACTCCTTCATCTACCAGCCGGGCGTCGCGGCGGGGCACGTGTGGAAGTACAAGTGCACGTCACCCGACGCGGTAGCCAGCCAGCAGGCGCACGTTCTCGGCTACTCCAGGATGTCGGTCGGTGGCACATCCGTCCGGGTCCTTCATGTCCGAGTCGAGACCACATTGACCGGCAGCGACTCCGGCAAGACGACGCAGGAGTACTGGATCGCCACCAAGAAGCCAGTGCTCGTCAAGGAGTCGGGCACGGTGACCGCGACCCAGCAGGGCGTCCACTACACCGAGGCCTACTCGCTGACGCTCAAGAGCCTCTCGCCCAAGACCTGACGCTCCCGGGCCGGCATCGACAGCAGGTCGTAGGTGAACAGCCCCAGCGCGAGCCAGACCAGGCAGAAGCCGGCGAGCCGCGCGGGAGGCAATCCCTCGTGGCGCACCGTGACGCCGATCAGGAACTGAATCGTCGGCGTTAGGTACTGCATCAGGCCCAGCCGCGACAGCGCCACCCGCGGTGCAGCTCCGGCGAAGAGCAACAGCGGCACCATGGTGACCACACCGGAGCTGGCAAGCAGCGCACCATGTCCCGCGCCATGGGTGGCGAACGTGCTGCCGCCGCGCGCGCCCTGGATGGCGAGATAGCCCACCGCCGCAGGGGCCAGCACCGCTGCCTCTACCAGCAGCCCATGGACCGGCTCTACGCCCACCACCTTCTTGACCAGCCCGTAGCCACCGAAGCTGACCGCCAGCGCCAGGGCGATCCAGGGCGGGCGGCCCGCCTGGATGGTCAGGACGGCGACCCCGGTGGCCGCCACCCCGACCGCGACCCACTGAAGGCGGCGCAGCCGCTCACCGAGCACCAGCACACTCAGCGCCACCGTGACGAGCGGGTTCACGAAGTAGCCGAGCGAGGTCTCCACCACGTGCCCGTGGTTGACGCCCCAGATGTACAGACCCCAGTTCACGCCGATCAGCGCCCCCGCGACGGCGAGCAGCTGAAGCGACCGCCGTTCGCGCGGCAACGACCGCCACGCGCGACGGCCGGTCAGCACGACGAGAAGCACGGTCACGCTGACGAGCGACCAGACGACCCGGTGGGCAAGAATCTCGACCGACCCCGCCGGCTTGAGCAACGGCCAGTAAAGCGGGAACAGCCCCCAGATGAGGTACGCCGCGAGGGCCATCGCCGTGCCACGGCGCTCCTCGCTCACCGCACGACGCTATCGACCACGCAGCGACGCCGCGAGCGAGTTAGAGGTCGCGGCCGTCCTGTGCGCGTGACCTGTTAGGAGGTGACGCCGCCGAGCGCGAGCACGTCCGTCGGCTTCTTCGGCGCGATGCCGACGGGCTCACTGCTCACCGCGAACGCCGTCGTCTGCGCCATCGATACCGCCAGTGCCGAGGGACTTGAGGCGTCGCTGCTGGACCCGAACTCCGTGAGGGCGATCGGCGCCCCACTCCGCGGCAGCTGCCACAACACGAAGGTGCGACCGGCCGAAGGGCCGGACAACGCGATGGGCTGGACCTGCGCGACGCCTTTGCTGACGAGAACAGCGGCCCGGCTGGAACCCTTCGACGACCGAAGGTCGATCTCCTGGCAACCAAGGGTCACGTGGCACTGCTCGATCGCCGAGGCCGCAGGGTGGCCGGAACCGAGGACCTGCAAGCCGGCAACGGTCGCGCCGGCGATGACAACCACCGCGGCGGCGGCGGCCAGCAACCACGGAGCCGGCCGCTTGCGCTCACGTCGATCGGCGAGCACCGCAACCGCGAGCGGAGCATCGCCCACGACACCGGCCCGAATCTTCGACCACGAAGGCGGCGCCGTCTCGGCGTCGTCCGCAAGCGATGCCAGGTGTGAGGCGGTCAGCGAGTGGCCGTCGAGCTCGATCCGGCAGTCCTCACATCCGTCGAGGTGGTTGAGCAGCCGCGCCTCGTCCGCCGGGTCGAGCGCATCCAGCGCCTGACCGGCGACGAGCTCGTGCCACTCGTTGTGATCGTCGTGCGACCGGTTGGTCATTTTGTTGCCCCCTCATCTGACGCGAGCGCCGACCCGAGCAAAATCCGCAGCCGGCGCATCGCGTGCAGCGTGCGGCTCTTGACTGTGCCGAGCGCAAGCCCGGTGAGATCAGCGATCTCACTCTGGGTGTAGCCGCCGTAGTACGCGAGCAGGAGCACCTCACGATGCTCCGCCGAGAGCTCGCGAAGTGCCTCACGGGTTCGGGAGGCCCGCAGGCCCTCCCACGCAAGGTCTTCGGGGCCCGGCCCCAGGGCGGGGTGGTCCGAGATCTCGGCATCCAGGCGGTCGGCCCGCCGTCGCTCCTCACGGCGCACCATGTCCACGGCCTTGTGATGGGTGACGCCGAGCAGCCAGGTGCTCAGCGCTCCCCGGGACGAGTCGTACCCCGATCCCTGCCACAGCGCGAGAAACACCTGTTGCACGATGTCCTCGGCCAGATGGGCATCCGCGACGATCCGCTGGGCCAGCCGGTAACAAGCGGCGCCGTAACGCCCGTACAGCGCTTCGAGCGCCGCCTCGTTCCCTGCCGCGAGCTCGCGCAGCAGGACGGCGTCCTCCTGGGCGTCGGCGCGCATGCGCCTCCCGTCCTGCGTGCGAAGCATCATCACGCTTTTCATTCGCGCGAGATTTGGGGATGGATCACATCAGTGTCGCTCAGTCTTCGGGCCGAGCCAGGCCCAGCGGATGCAGTGAACCGGAACCGGGCGACGGGCGAACACCTTTCGTGAACCGGGAGCGAGTGGCAGTGATCGGAGCGGGAGTCGCGGGGCTGACCGCGTCATACCTGCTCCAGCGGTCGTACGACGTGACGCTGTTCGAGTCCGAACCACGCCTCGGCGGGCACGCTCACACCCACGACGTGCCCTCCGAGGATGGCGGGCTGCTTGCCATCGACACCGGGTTCCTCGTGCACAACCAGGCGACCTATCCCTACCTGCTCCGGCTGTTCGCCGAGCTGGGCGTCACCACCCAGCCCACCGAGATGAGCATGTCCGTGAGCTGCGAGGGCTGCGGTCTGGAGTACGCCGGCGCCAAAGGCATCGGCGGGCTCTTCGCCCAGCCACGGTCGGCGATGCGGCCC
>DATAUF010000022.1:0-33187 GCA_036268405.1 Mycobacteriales bacterium | reverse complement strand
CGGCCCGGCCGACGATGTCAACTCGCGCGCAGTGCGTGACGTCATCATCGTCGGCTCCGGCCCCGCCGGTTATACGGCGGCGCTCTACACCGCCCGCGCCAGTCTCAAGCCGCTTCTGATCGAGGGCGTGCAGTACGGCGGAGCGCTCATGAACACGACCGAGGTTGAGAACTTCCCGGGATTCCCGGACGGCGTCATGGGTCCGGAGCTCATGGACATGATGCGCAAGCAGGCCGAGAAGTTCGGCGCCGAGATCATCACCGACGACGCAACTGAGATCGACCTGTCCGGTGAGGTCAAACGAGTGGTCGTCGGCGGCGAGGAACACCTCGCGCGCACCGTCATCCTCGCCATGGGCTCGGCCTACAAAGAGCTCGGCGTTCCGGGTGAGAAGGAGCTGTCCGGGCACGGCGTGTCCTGGTGCGCGACGTGCGACGGCTTCTTCTTCCGCGACCAACCCATCGCGGTCGTGGGCGGCGGCGACTCGGCGGTCGAGGAGGCGACATTCCTCACCCGCTTCGCGGAGTCGGTGACGATCGTCCACCGTCGTGACGCGCTTCGCGCGTCGAAGATCATGGCGGACCGTGCGATGTCCAACCCGAAGATCAACTTCGCATGGAACAGCGCGCCCAAGGAGATCGTCGGCGACGGCAAGGTCAGCGGGCTGGTGCTCACCGACGTCGTATCAGGGGAGACCTCGACCCTGTCGGTCGGCGGTGTGTTCGTCGCCATCGGACACGACCCCCGCAGTGAGCTCGTTCGGGGCCAGGTTGACCTCGATCCGGAGGGATACGTCCTGGTCGCATCTCCGCGCACCCTGACCAACGTCCCAGGCGTGTTTGCATGTGGCGACCTGGTCGACCACACCTTCCGGCAGGCGATCACCGCCGCCGGCACCGGCTGTGCCGCCGCGCTCGACGTCGAGCGCTACCTCGAAGACCACCACTGACCGACTCACGCAGCAGGGAACAACGGCTCCCGGTCGATACGTTGAGCTGAGCAGATGACGACTTGGGTAGACGACGACTTGAGGAGAACGACATGGGTGCCGCCACGAAGATCGTGACCGACGCGACGTTCGACGCCGAAGTGCTCGGCAGCGACGTGCCGGTCCTGGTCGACTTCTGGGCCGAGTGGTGCGGCCCGTGCAAGATGGTTGCTCCCGTGCTCGAGGAGATCGCGGCGGAGAACGCCGGAAAGATCGTGATCGCCAAGGTCAACACCGACGAGAACCCCGAGATCACTCGCCGCTACCAGATCATGTCGATCCCGACCATGTCGGTCTTCTCCGGCGGCGAGGTGGTCAAGTCGATCGTCGGCGCCAAGCCCAAGGCGGCGCTGCTGCGCGACCTTGAGGCCTACCTCTAAGGGCCGGCGCAAAAGCCCGCATCGCTGTTGGGGTTTCTCGCCTCCGCTCGCTGCGTACCATCACGGCGTGGCGGACATTCGGCGAGGCGATCGTGGCGCCGACGTTGCGGAGATCCGCTCGAAGCTCATCGGACTGGGCCTGCTCGACGAAGCGCCAGAGGCTGACCTGTTCGATGATGCGACCGATCGCGCGGTCCGCGGCTTCCAGCAGGCGCGCGGGCTGCGAGTCGATGGCATCGTCGGTCCGGAGACCTATCGCTGCCTCGACGAGGCTCACTGGCGCTTCGGCGACCGAGTGCTGTCCTTCACGGTGAACCGGCCCTTCGTCGGCGACGACGTCGCGGTCCTCCAGCAGCGCCTGCTCGAGCTCGGCTTCGACCCTGGTCGCTGTGACGGCATCTTCGGCGCCGGCACCGACGCTGCACTGCGTGAGTTCCAGCGCAACGTCGGGCTACGCACCGACGGCACGCTCGGTCCGGGCACTCTGCGCGCGCTCGAGCAGCTGCGCCGCACCGTGACCGGCGGATCACCGTCGGATCGGCGTGAAGAAGAGCGACTACGGCGCAGCGGCCAGACCCTCACCGGGCGGACGATCGTGCTCGATCCCGGCCACGGCGGCGACGACGACGGCGCGAGCGGTCACGGGCTGG
This sequence comes from Mycobacteriales bacterium, assembly GCA_036268405.1. Lineage (GTDB taxonomy): Bacteria > Actinomycetota > Actinomycetes > JAFAQI01 > JAFAQI01 > DASZTV01. The sequence continues at coordinate 31,169 of DATAUF010000022.1, read as the reverse complement.
TCGAGGCGGAGCTCACCTTCGACCTGGCAGCCCGGATCGAAGGCAGGCTCGGCGCGCTCGGTGTGACGACGTACCTCACCCGCAGCGCGGACACCCACGCGAACGAGACCGAGCGTGCCCGGTTCGCCAACGATGTCGGCGCAGCGGCAGTGGTGTCCCTGCACCACGACGCGGTCGGCAGCCCGGAGGCAAGCGGCGTCGCCTGCTACTTCTACGGGGCCTCGCGGCCCGAGCAGTCCGGGCACTCGCTCGTGGGGGAGCGACTCGCCGACCTCATCGTGCGAGAGGTCTCGTCGCGCACCGATCTGCTGGACTGCCGTACCCATCCGAAGTCCTGGGAGCTGCTGCGACTGACCCGGATGCCCGCGGTCCGGCTTGAAGCCGGCTACCTGAGCAGCCCGACCGACGCCGCGCGGCTCGCGACCACCGAGTTCCGCGACGCACTCGCCGAGGCCGTCGTCGCTGCGCTGCAACGGCTTTATCTGCCGGAGCACCTGGACATCCCGACGGGGCAGTTCCGGCTCAGCGCGATGGCTGGCTAGTGCGACCGAGCCTCAAGTGCAGGGTGAGACAGCTTCGTCGGGATCGTATGAACCAGGGGCGGACCTGGAATCGTGGCTGGCGTTTCATGGCCACTTGCGTCTGTTGTCCAGTTTCCCACGCTGAGGATGCGGTTGCTCGACGACACGCCGGGCGGGTTACCGACCGCCGTCATCCGCTAGTTCGGGCTGGCCGGCTCGGCGATCCTCGGTGCGAAGGCTCCGGTCCGAAGGCCTCCGTCGCCGGCCATCGAGCCGAGCAGTCGCTCCAGTGCCACTTCGACGTCCTCGCGCCACGAGGCCACCGACTTCAGCTCCAGTCGCAGCCGCGGATAGCGCGGGTGCGCTCGTACCGTCTTGAAACCGACCGCGAGCAGGTGATCAGCTGGGACGACACAATGTCCGGCGCCCTCCCACTGAGCGTCGCCAAACGCCTCGACCGCCTTCACGCCGCGCCTGATGAGCTCCTTCGCCACGCCCTGAATCAGCATCCGGCCAAGCCCGCCACCGGCAAACTCCGGGAGAACGTGCGCCGTCATGAGGAGCACCGCATCCGCGCTGACAGGCGACGTCGGGAACGCAACGGAGCGTGGTGAGTACGACGGCGGCGCGAACATGACATAACCAGCGGGCACGGAGTCGACGTAGAGGATCTTCCCGCAGCTGCCCCACTCGAGCAGGGCGGATGACACCCAGGCTTCCTTCTCGAGCTCGAGGTCGCCGTTTTCGGCTGCGCGTTCGCCGGCGACCGGATCGAGCTCCCAGAACACGCAACGCCGACAGCGCGGCGGCAGGTCGTCGAGATTGTCCAGGGTGATGTTCACCAGGCGGCGGGTCATGAGGTGACGCCGATCAACAAATCAGCCTCCGGCTGGGCACTCACCGGCTTCCGCGCCGGCGAGTCGGGGAAAAATCGCCAATTGACAACGATAGGGCTCCGGGGAGCTTTGGGATAGATCAAAATCCAAAGCAAACCCGCAACAACCGGGGCGAGGGTCAGCGCGCTGGTTACATCCCGCTGGCCCGTTGCGTGCGTCTGATGCCAAGCAAAGCTCCTTTACCTGGCATTCCGCCGGGGCAAAGCTCCTTTACCTGGCGTTTCACCTGGGTAAAGCTCCTTTACCTGCCTGCCCTTGGCCTTTCGGGCGCTCAGTCCTCTTCGGGGGCAAGGCGAGTGCCTTCCAGCACCTCTGGCGCGAGGACTTTCAGCACGCGTTGCAGATCGCCCATCGACGCGAACTGGATCACCAGCTTGCCGCGCTGCTTGCCCAGCTCCAGCGTCACCCGCGTCTCCAGCAGATCGGAGAGCTGCTCGGAGAGCCTGTCGAGGGCCGGTGAGGCGAGCGCTGGCCGGCGGCGGGCTCGCACCTTCGGATCGACCGACCCGGCGGTGACAGCCTCTTCGGTCGCGCGCACCGACAGCCCTTCGGCGACGATCCGCGACGCCAGGCGCTCCTGGGCCTCCGCGTCCGGCAACGCGAGCAGCGCCCGGGCGTGGCCCGCACTCAAAACCCCGGCCGCGACGCGACGTTGCACTGTCGGCGGCAGACCCATCAACCGGATCGTGTTGCTCACCTGCGAGCGGGATCGGCCGATCCGCGACGCCAGCTCCTCATGGGTGGTCCCGAACTCCTCCAGCAACTGGCTGTAGGCGGCGGCTTCCTCAAGCGGGTTGAGCTGCTGGCGATGCAGGTTCTCCAGCAGGGCGTCCCGCAGCATGACGTCGTCAGCGGTCTGCCGGACGATCGCGGGGATCACGGACTGCCCGGCCTCGCGTGACGCACGTAGCCGACGCTCCCCCATGACCAACTGAAAGCGCCCCGGCTCGAGCTCACGCACGACGACGGGTTGCAGCACACCGACCTCGCGGATGCTGGCCACCAGCTCCGCCATTGCGTCCTCGTCGAACACATCCCGCGGCTGTTGCGGGTTGGGCTCGACCGCCTCGACCGGGATCTCCGCGAAGTAGGCGCCTGCGTCGGCGTCTGCCTCGGGCGACGCTGAGATCAGCGCGCCGAGACCGCGGCCCAGACCGCCCCGCCGGACGTTCACTGCGCCACTCGTACTGCCCGCATGGCGAGATCGTATGCCGCGGCCTGGTAGGCAACGGCGCCGCGCGACGTTGGGTCATAGGTCATTACGGTCTGGCCGAATCCGGGCGCCTCTGACACTCGAACACTGCGCGGGATGACCGCATCCAGCACCCGCGGCCCGAAGTGCGATCGGACGTCGGCGACCACCTGGTCAGCCAGCCGGGTACGCCCGTCGTACATCGTCAGCACAATCGTCGAGACCGCCAGCCGCGCGTTGAGGTGGGTGCGGACGAGCTCGACCGTCTCGAGAAGTTGGGCCAGGCCTTCCAGCGCGTAGAACTCGCACTGCACCGGGATGAGCACCTCGGGTGCCGCGACCAGGGCGTTGACGGTGAGCAGTCCGAGCGATGGCGGGCAGTCGATGAACACGTAGTCCATCCCGCCGGCTTCGGCTTGCAGCGCACGCGCCAGGCGGAACTCCCGTGCGACGGTGTTGACGAGCTCGCTCTCGGCGCCCGCGAGGTCCACCGTCGACGGTGCGCACCACAGATTGGGGAGGCCCGGTACGCCGACCACCACCTCATCGAGCCGCCGCTTGCCGACGAGCACGTCGTAGATCGACGGGGTGGAGCGGCCATGCGGGAGGTCGAACGCGGTCGAGGCGTTTCCCTGCGGATCGAGGTCCACGACAAGGACCTTCAACCCGTGCTGCGCGAGCGACGCTGCGAGATTCACCGTGGTCGTCGTCTTGCCGACGCCGCCCTTCTGGTTTGCGACGGTCAGCACCCGGGTCCGGGGCGGCGTGGGCCAGCGGGCAGGTAGCGCGGCAGCCGCAGGAGCAGCCATGGGCGGTGTTTCACGTGAAACATCGCTCGTGGCGGGGGTGAACGATGCGGGCGGTGCTGGCGCTTCACGTGAAACATCGACAGGGGACACAGGCCAGCTCGGCCCCGACGGTGCGGGCGGCCCGATTGGCACGGCGGGACCGGTGGTCACGACGCCTTCCTATCGCTCTTCCGGGTGGGTGGCAGGCTTGTCCACCGCACCTCCACGACGGTAGCGGGATCACCCATGGCGTCGGTGAGCGTGTGCACCGCCGCCGACCGGTCCGAACGTGCGCTCAGCTGGGCGGCCTCCGCTGCCGCCTTCGCCCCCTTGATCGCCAACAACGCTCCCCCTGGCGCCGTCAACGGCCATGCCAGCTCGACGAGCGCCGGGAGTGGCTTCACCGCGCGCGCGAGCACACGGTCAGCAGCCAACAGCGGGCCGTCCTGAGCGCGGTTATGGTCCACCGTGACCTCCGGGAGGTCGAGCTCGACCAGGCACTCCCGCAGGAACTCCACCCGGCGCGCCATCGGCTCGAGCAGGGTCATCTGGAGGTCCGGCCGGACCAGCACCACCGGGATGCCCGGAAGACCTGCGCCCGAGCCTAGGTCGAGCACTTGGGCCCCCTGCGGGATCAGCCTGGTAACCGCCGCGCTGTTGAAGAGGTGCCGGCGCCAGATCCGGGGCGCCTCCCCCGGACCGATGAGCCCGCGCTCGACACCTGTCGTCGCCAGCAGCTCGGCGTAGCGAACCGCCCGGTCGGCATTGACACCGAATATCTCGGCCAGCGCCGCCTGGGACGGCTGGTCGGGGAGCGCGGTCCCGGTCAGGCCGGGCTCACGACAATCCGGCGCTGCGGCTCCTCACCCTCCGACTCGCTCACCACGCCGTCGACGGCCGTCACGGCATCGTGGACGACCTTGCGCTCGAAGGGCGTCATCGGTGCCAGCTTCTCGGCCTCACCGGATGCGAGCACCCGTTCGGCCGCCTCACGGCCGATCTGGGCAAGCTCGGTACGACGGCGAGCGCGGTGCCCACCGACATCCAGCATCAGCCGGCTGCGGACGCCAGTCTCCCGGTACACCGCGAGGCGGGTGAGCTCCTGCAGCGCATCGAGCGTGCTGCCGCTGGGGCCGACGAGCGAGTCGAGACCGTCACCGATGATTGACACGCTTGCCCGATCGGCCTCCACGTCGATGTCGATGTCGCCATCGAGGTCGGCGATGTCGAGCAGCACCTCGAGGTAGTCGGCGGCGATGTCGCCCTCGCGCTCGAGCAGCGCTACCCCGCTCTCAGCAGCGGCGCCGGCGCCCTCAGAACTGCTCGCGGCGGGCGGGTCCTCGTCGGGGGCGTGGTCGGTCTCGTCAGGCTGCGTGGTCATCGTCTTCCTCGTTTTTTGCGCTTGTTGGAGCGGTTGGCCGGCCGTCGCGCCGGTGGGTTGCTAGCAGGCGGGGAGCCGATCGGGCCCGGCATCGCACCGGCGATCGCGCCGCCCGGAGGCAGCACCACGTCTCCGGTGGACCGGCTCGGCTTCGCACCGGGCGCGGGACCGCTCGGAGTCGGCCCACTGGAGCCGCCGCTCGTTGGTTGGGAGGCTCCACCGCGGGGCGGCTGCTTGGGCTTTGCGCCCGGCGCCGGCCCACTCGGCGTGACCACGGGAGCTACGGGCGCCGCATCCATCCGATGGATCACGAGGTACTGCTGGCCCATGCTCCACAGGTTGGTGGTCAGCCAGTAGAGCAGCACGCCAACCGGAAAGTAGAAGCCATAGATCAGGAAAAACAGCGGGAAGACGTACAGCATGATCTTCTGCGTCTGAGCTTGCTGCGAGTCCACCGCGGGACCGTTGCGGGCCATCAGCTGACGCTGCGTGATGAACGTCGTGGCGCCCATGATCACCGTGAGGATCAGGCACAGCGCGCGAGTCGAGCCCTGGCTGCCGCCGAGCGCGTGCAGGATCGCGCTGCTGGTCTTGAACGACGCCGAGATCGGCACGATCCCGAACAGCTTTGCGTGCGCCGCGTGGAAGACATCGAGCTGCGGAAAGCCCTTTTGACCCTTGTAGCAGCTCACCAGATGCGAGTTGCAGGTCGCAGAGATGGGCTTGATCTCTTTGAGCGTGTGGAACAGCGAGATGAAGATCGGGATCTGCAGCAACAGCGGCAGACAGCCGGACAGCGGGTTGACGCCCGCCTCGCGCCACAGCGCCATCATTTCCTGGTTGAGCTTCTCCTTGTCGTTCTTGTACTTGGCCTGCAGCTCCTTCATCTTCGGCTGCACGGCCTGCATCGCGCGCTGGCTGCGGATCTGCTTGACGAAGATCGGGAAGAGTACGAGCCGCATCGCGACGGTCAGTACGACGATCGCCAGCGACCAGGCCGCGCTCGAGCCGACGACGTGCGCCAGGATCGAGTGGATGTGGACGAGTAGCCACGCGACCGCGTTGTAGAGCGGATTCAGGAAGCCCATCAGTGCGTACTCCGCTCAGGGACCGGGTCATAGCCGCCGGCGTGCAGCGGATGGCATCGCGCGAGCCGTCGCAGCGTCAGCCAGCCACCTCGCGCGGCGCCGTGCTCCGATACCGCGGCTGCGGCGTAGCTGCTACAGGACGGATAAAACCGACAATGTGGGGCAAACAGGGGCGAAACCCACCTCTGGTAGCTCCGCAACACAGCGAGGACGGCTGCCGCCGGCCAGCTTCCGCGATGTGACGGTGCCGCGGCAACGGCCGGGACGGTCATCGGTAGGCCTTCGCGAGAGCGGCGTCGAGTGAGGCGCCGAGAGCCGCGAAGCTGCGGCCGGCGGCGCTCGGTGTGGCACGCACGACCAAACGGGCACCTGCGGGCATCCGATCCAGCCGCTCGGCGACGAGATGCCGCAGCCGACGGCGGACCTGGTTGCGGGTCACTGCGGGTCCCACTGCCCGACCGACGACGAAACCGACCTTGCGGGCCGGGTCACAGCTGCCCGTGGTGTCGACGTAGGCGTGGAGCACCAGACCGGCGGCGCCGACCCGGCGGCCCGCTCGTGTGGCGGTGCGAAAGTCGGTGCGCTGGTGCAACCGCGAGGACCGCGAGAGCACTCTGTCTCTTTCTTGGCAGCTCAGGCGGAAATGCTGGCGCGGCCCTTGCGGCGGCGCGCAGCGAGAACCGCGCGACCGGCTCGGGTGCGCATCCGCAGCCGAAAGCCGTGCGTCTTCGCACGCCGACGGTTGTTCGGCTGAAACGTCCGCTTGCTCACTTGCTCTCCCAGGGGATGCGCGCTGTGCAGCCGAAGCTGCATGTGCAGCAAGGGGTCGCTGCAGGTCTAGGGCGCGGCTCCGCGGCTTGCGACGGGTACGACGTACGAACCCGCGCAGGGGAGCGCGCTCAGCCACGGTACGGGCGCCCGGCAAGCCCGGTCAAACCATCCCGGCAGGCGAGCCACCGGCGACGACGCGAGAGGCCTGTCAAGACGACACGCCGCAAACACTGGATGAATCGCCGGATCCGGTTGAAGCGACCGCCACCAGGCTGTAACGTTCCGCCGCCGGCCTTCCCCGATCGCCCCGTTCAAACGAGGTGGTTGCACCTTCGTGCCACGTCGGTTTTGCGTTCGTTACTTCGGTCGGCAAGCAGTTCGTCCTGCAAGCATCCACAGTCTGTGGATGGCGGTGTGGACGAGCATCTCGTCGGTCACGTAGGGAACACCTCACAGAGTCCACCAGACCGTGTCCGATCGGGAGCGCCCATTGTCAGACCAGGTCCTCGATCTCGACGCTGTCTGGACCCGTGCGATTGCCGGACTCGGTGAGGACGTGGTCTCCGCGCAACAGCGTGCATGGCTTCGCCTGACGAAGCCGCTCGCTCTCGTGCAGGACACCGTCGTGCTCGCAACGCCGAACGACTTTGCCCGTGACGTGCTCGACACCCGACTGCGCCCGCTCGTTGTTGACGCCCTCTCGCGCGAGCTCGCCTGCGATGTCCGGGTTGCGGTGACCGTCGAGTCCGAGACCGCCGCGCCAGACGACGCAGGGTCCGACAGTGCTTCGGGCACCATCACCGAGCCCGACCCCTACCCGGCGGATGACGAGCCCGCCCCCGCGCCGGCGTTGGCCGCGAAACGTGGCGAGTCCGACCGGCTCAACCCGAAGTACCAGTTCGAGACCTTTGTCATCGGGTCGAGCAACCGCTTCGCGCATGCTGCGGCCGTCGCTGTCGCCGAGGCGCCCGCGAAGGCGTACAACCCGCTGTTCATCTACGGCGAGTCCGGTCTTGGCAAAACCCACCTGCTCCACGCGATCGGGCACTACACGCGGGCCCTCGTACCCGGCAGCCGCGTCCGCTACGTGAGCTCCGAGGAGTTCACGAACGACTTCATCAACTCGATCCGTGACGGCCGCGGTGAGATGTTCCGCAAGCGCTACCGCAACATCGATGTGCTGCTGGTGGACGACATCCAGTTCCTGGAGAACAAGGAACAGACCCAGGAAGAGTTCTTCCATACGTTCAACACGCTGCACAATGCCAACTCGCAGATCGTCATCTCCTCGGACCGCACACCGAAGCAGTTGGTCACGCTGGAGGATCGGCTCCGCAACCGCTTCGAGTGGGGCCTGATCACCGATGTGCAGCCCCCCGAGCTCGAGACCCGGATCGCGATCCTTCGCAAGAAGGCCGCCGCCGAACGGCTCGATGCGCCCGCCGAGGTCCTGGAGTTCATCGCCAGCAAGATCTCCTCGAACATCCGCGAGCTCGAGGGCGCGCTGATCCGGGTCACGGCGTTCGCCAGCCTGAACCGCCAAGCCGTCGACCTCGCGCTCGCCGAGATCGTGCTCAAGGACCTCATCGCCGATGCGGCAGGCCCGGAGATCACGGCGTCGACGATCATGGCCCAGACCGCCGCCTACTTCTCCATCTCCATGGAGGACCTGTGCGGCTCGTCGCGCAGCCGGGTGCTCGTCCAGGCCCGCCAGGTCGCGATGTACCTGTGCCGTGAGCTCACCGAGCTCTCCTTGCCCAAGATCGGCCAGCACTTCGGAGGGCGCGACCACACCACCGTCATGCACGCCGACCGCAAGATCCGCTCGTTGATGGCCGAGCGACGCTCGGTCTACACCCAGGTCAGCGAGCTGACCAACCGCATCAAGAGCCAAGCAAGGTCATGACGGTGTCCCGAAGCGCGTCCCGGAACGCACGCTGCGATGAACCAGGCGTCACATTCGCCCCGTTGACCATGCTCAGTCACGCTGAAGATCAGCCGTACACAACCTGGGGACAAGGCTGTGGACGTTTCCTGGGAACTTCGTCCAATCCAGGGTCGCCGAAGCGTCGTCCCCAGGCAGATCGCCGGAACGTCGGCGTCATCCACACGTCTTGGACAGCCCTAACTGGCCGCCGACCTGCGCTTTCACCGGTTATCGACAGTGTCCACCGCGCATATGACGACAACGAGTGGCTACATAACTTGTCCTACCGATCGCTTATCACGATGTGGATGGCGAACGGCATCACCACCAACGGAAGGCGGCTGGCATGAAGATTCGAGTCGAACGAGACGCCTTTGCTGACGCTGTCGCATGGGCGACGCGGATCCTCCCGCAGAAGGCCGCCCTTCCTGTCCTGTCCGGGCTTCGGATCGACGCCGGCACCGACACCACGAGCGGCGTACGGCTGTCCGGGTTCGACTACGAGGTGTCGGCGCAGGCCAACCTCGAGGTGACCGTTGCGGAGGGCGGGTCGGTGCTCGTGCCCGGGCGGCTGCTCGCGGAGATCACCCGCAGTTTGCCGCCGTCGCCGATTGACCTTGCCACCGATGGCACTCGCGTGGTGCTGACGTGCGGCTCGTCGAAGTTCACGCTGCCCACGCTGCCGCTCGACGAGTACCCGACGCTTCCGGAGATGCCAGCGGTGTCCGGCACGGTGGGAAGCGACGCCTTCGCCGCCGCGGTTGCTGCGGTTGCCGTGGCCGCGGGTCGCGACGATGCGCTGCCGGTGCTCACCGGAATCCGCGTGGAGATCGAGGGCGAGGTCATGACGCTCGCCGCCACCGACCGCTATCGACTGGCCGTCCGGACCCTGAAGTGGCAGCCGGAGGAGCCGTCGATGCAGGCCACGGCGCTCGTTCCGGCACGGACCCTGGCCGATGCCGCCAAGTCGTTGACCGCGGGAGCGCAGCTGGCGATCGCGCTTTCGGCGACCGCGGCGGGCGAGGGCCTGATCGGGTTGGCGGGCGGTGAGCGGTCGACGACGAGCCGGCTGCTCGACGGAGAGTTCCCGAAGTACCGATCGCTGCTGCCGGAGACGTCGACAGCGACGGCAAGCGTCGACGTGGCGGCGTTGACCGATGCGGTACGCCGGGTCGCGCTCGTGGCGTCACGGACCTCTCCGATCCGGTTGTCGTTCTCCTCCGATGGGATCGGGTTGGAGGCCGGTGGGCTGGACGACGCGGCGGCGACCGAGTCGCTTCCGGCGGACTTCGACGGCGAGGCGCTCACGATCGCGTTCAACCCGACGTACCTGCTCGACGGGTTGGGCTCGCTTGACTCCGACGCAGCCACGCTGTCGTTCACCGGGCCGACCAAGCCCGCGGTATTGACCGGTAAGACCGACGGCGACGGCGGGGCCGACCACCGGTACCTCCTCATGCCGGTCCGCCTAGCCTCTTAGAAGCAGAGCCTTCTTAGATCCCACAGAGCTTCCTAGGAGATTCGTCTTGCAGCTCGGCATGGTCGGCCTTGGCCGCATGGGCGCCAACATGGTCGAGCGGCTGCGTCGCGGCGGGCACGAGATCGTCGGGTTCGACCTCTCGCCTGACTCGGGACGTGACGCCGACAGCCTCGAGGCACTGGTCGCGGCATTGAAGGCCCCCCGCGCCGTCTGGGTGATGGTTCCGGCCGGCAAGCCGACCTCCGAGTCGATCGAGGCACTGGGCAAGCTGCTCGAGCCGGGTGATCTCGTCATCGACGGCGGCAACTCCCGCTACACCGACGACCAGATCCACGCGGCTGCGCTTGCGCAGAAGCAGATCGGGTTCGTCGACTGCGGCGTCTCCGGCGGTGTCTGGGGACTGACCGAGGGCTACGGGCTGATGGCCGGCGGTGAGGACAAGTCGATCGAGCGGGTGATGCCGATCTTCGACACGCTGCGCCCGGACGCCGAGTCCGGCTTCGTCCACGCCGGCAAGGTCGGGGCGGGGCACTTCACGAAGATGGTCCACAACGGCATCGAGTACGGGATGATGCAGGCGTACGCCGAAGGCTGGGAGCTGCTCGAGGCGACCGACCTCGTCACCGATGTCCGCGCGACGTTCGAGTCGTGGCAGAAGGGCACGGTCGTGCGCTCCTGGCTGCTGGACCTGGCGGTGCGGGCGCTGGAGGCCGACGAGCATCTGTCGCAGCTAAAGGGATTCGCGCAGGACTCCGGCGAGGGTCGGTGGACGGTTGAGGCGGCGATCGATCACGCGGTGCCGCTGCCGGTCATCACCGCGGCCCTCTACGCGCGGTTCGCCTCGCGTCAGGAGGACTCACCGGCGATGAAGATGGTCGCCGCGCTGCGGGCTCAGTTCGGCGGGCACGCTGTCGAGTCCACAAGCGGTGGTCCGGCCGCCGCCTCGTCTGCCGCCGACTCTCTGCAGAGCTGATGTACGTCGCCAAGCTGTCGGCGACCGATTTCCGCTCTTACCCCCAGGTCGACCTCGACTTCGAGCCGGGGGCGACCGCGTTGGTCGGCCCCAACGGACAAGGGAAGACCAACCTTGTCGAGGCAGTCGGTTATCTCGCGACGCTCGCGAGCCATCGAGTCGCGCATGACGCGCCGCTGGTCCGGGAAGGCGCGGAGCGCGCTGTGGTGCGCGGCGTCGTCATGCAGGACGGCCGGGACACCCTGCTCGAAGTCGAGATCTCCCCGGGCAAGGCCAATCGGGCACGCCGCGGCGGGGCGGCGCTGCCGAAGGCCCGGGATCTGCTCGGCACATTGCGTACCGTGCTGTTCGCTCCTGAGGATCTCGCGATCGTCAAAGGCGATCCCTCGGGCCGGCGCGACTACCTCGACGACCTGCTCGTCGCCCGCGCCCCGCGGTATGCCGCGGTCCGAAGCGACTACGACCGCGTCTTGAAGCAACGCAACGCGCTGCTCAAATCCTCCGGCCACGCCCGCCGCGCGGGCGCCGACCTGCGGACCCTTGATGTCTGGGACGCGCATCTCGCCGAGGCCGGGGCGGCGCTGCTCGCCGGACGCCACGAGCTGGTCGACGCACTGCGCCCGCTGGTGGACAAGGCGTACGCCGAGGTCAGCCGGGGCGGGGGCCCGACGGCGCTGGACTACACCTCGTCGGTCGCGCCGGAGATCGTCGGCAGCACCGACCGTGAGCTGCTCGCCGCCGCGATGGCTGCCGCGCTCGCCGGAAAGCGCGACGCCGAGCTCGATCGTGGGCTGACGCTGGTCGGGCCGCACCGTGACGACCTCGTGCTTTCGATAGGAGGCCTGCCAGCGAGGGGCTATGCCAGTCACGGTGAGTCCTGGTCGCTCGCTCTCGCGTTGCGCCTGGCGGCGTACGACCTGCTGCGCGCCGATGGTGGCGAGCCGGTGCTGATCCTCGACGACGTCTTCGCCGAGCTCGACGCGACCCGGCGGATGTCGCTCGCCGAGCTCGTCGCGCCCGCCGAGCAGGTCCTGATCACTGCCGCAGTCGCCGGCGACGTCCCCGAGCAGCTCATCGGTGCCCGCTACGACGTCGCGGCAGGGCAGGTCGAACGTGTCCGATGAGGGGGTGACCGGCGAGGAGCCGGTCGACGACGCGCCACCAGCCGCGGTCGACCCGGCGCGCCGCCTGCTGGCTCGCGCGCGGCAGGCGAAGCCGGTGCGCAAGGCGGCCCGGGCCCGGCAGGCCGGCGAGGCCACGTGGAGCGGCGCCGGGCCGGACTCCCGCGACCCCACGGCGCTCGGGGCGGCGTTCGACGCGCTGGTCCGCGACCGGGACTGGGGCCGCACGCTGACCGCGGCGGGCCTGCTGCCGAGGTGGGCAGAGATCGTCGGCCCCGACATCGCCGAGCACTGCCGGCCGGAACGGCTGCAGGACGGCGAGCTCACCTGCATCGCGGAGTCGACCGCCTGGGCGACCCAGCTGCGCCTGCTCTCGCGGCAGCTGCTCGGACGGATCGCCGCCGAGGTCGGACCGGGCGTCGTCACCAAGCTCAAGGTGCACGGTCCGACCCAGCCGAACTGGCGTCACGGCCGGCTACGGGTGGTCGGGCGCGGGCCGCGGGACACGTACGGATAGTCGAGCGGATGTCGGTGCGGACTACTAGGCTCAGGCCGTCGCGCTGACTGCTTCGCACGCCCGTTTCCGGCTATCTCCCGCGTAGGGGGACATTGATCCGAGGGCGTTTGCGCGCCACGTCCCTCCACAGGTGCCCCGAAGGGCCGGTTCTGTGGTCGGGCAAGGGTAGGATTGACATCAAGCATCCCCCGAGGCGAGCGCACAGCGCTTTTTGAGCAGGAGACCCCTTGTCCTACGACGCCCGGTCCATCACCGTCCTCGAGGGCCTGGAAGCGGTACGCAAGCGCCCCGGCATGTACATCGGTTCCACCGGTGAGCGCGGCCTGCACCATCTTGTCTACGAGATCGTCGACAACGCGGTCGATGAGTCGCTCGCCGGCCATGCCGACACGATCCTTTGCACGCTGCTCGCTGATGGTGGCGTCAGGGTCACCGACAACGGCCGAGGGATGCCGGTCGACAAGCATCCGGTCGAGAAGAAGCCTGCCGTCGACGTCATCCTCACGACGCTTCATGCCGGCGGAAAGTTCGACGGCAAGTCCTATGCCGTCTCGGGTGGCCTGCACGGAGTGGGCGCCTCGGTCGTCAACGCGCTGTCGACCAGGCTCGATGTCGAGATCATGAAGGACGGTTTCGTGTGGAACCGGACCTACGTCGACGGCGGCAAGCCGAGCGGGCAGCTGGAGAAGGGGGCCGCGACCACCGACACCGGCACGACCGTCACGTTCTGGGCCGACCCGTCGATCTTCGAGACGACGGTCTACTCCTACGAGACGCTGGCGCGCAGGCTGCAGGAGATGGCGTTTCTCAACGCCGGCCTGTCCATCACGTTGCGCGATGAGCGCGAGGAGGCTCCGGTCGAGAACCTCTACATGTACAAGGACGGGCTCCAGGACTTCGTCAAGCACCTCAACGCGACAAAGTCCCCGGCGCACGACTCGGTGATCCACTTCTCCAATGACGGCCAGGGCATGGCTCTCGAGGTCGCCATGCAGTGGAACTCCACGTACGCCGAGTCGGTCTACACCTTCGCCAACACCATCAACACCCACGAAGGCGGCACTCACGAGGAAGGCTTCCGCGCTGCGCTGACCACGGTGGTCAACAAGTTCGCGCGTGACCAGAAGATCCTCAAGGAGAAGGACGACAACCTCACCGGCGACGACATCCGCGAGGGGTTGACCGCGATCGTCTCGGTCAAGCTGACGAATCCGCAGTTCGAAGGCCAGACCAAGACCAAGCTCGGCAACACCGAGGCGAAGTCGTTCGTACAGAAGGCGTGCAACGACTGGCTCGGATCATGGTTCGAGCGCAACCCGCGTGAGGGCAAGGTCGTCATCTCGAAGGCGGCGCAGGCGGCGCAGGCCCGGATGGCAGCGCGCAAGGCCCGCGATCTGGCCCGCGGCCGCAAGGGTCTGCTCGAGTCGAGCGGCCTGCCCGGCAAGCTCGCGGACTGCCAGTCGACGAACCCGGAGGAGTGCGAGCTCTACGTCGTCGAGGGTGATTCGGCAGGTGGTTCGGCGAAGGGTGGCCGCAACCCGGTGAACCAGGCGATCCTGCCGATCCGCGGCAAGATCATCAACGTCGAGAAGGCGCGGATCGACCGGGTGTTGCAGAACACCGAGGTGCAGGCGCTGATCACGGCACTGGGCACGGGCATTCACGACGACTTCGATGTGGACAAGCTTCGCTACCACAAGATCATCCTGATGGCCGACGCCGATGTCGACGGCCAGCACATCAGGACGCTGCTCCTGACGCTGCTGTTCCGCTTCATGAAGCCGCTGATCGAGGCCGGCCATGTGTACCTCGCGCAGCCGCCGCTCTACAAGCTGAAGTGGAACAAGCCGAACCCGCCTGACTACGCGTACTCCGACCGGGAGCGCGACGGCATCATCGAGACCGGCACGGCGGGCGGCAAGAAGCTGCCCAAGGAAGATGGCATCCAGCGCTACAAGGGTCTCGGCGAGATGAACGCCGACGAGTTGTGGGAGACCACGATGAACCCCGCCACCCGGGTGCTGCTGCAGGTCACCCTCGACGACGCCGCGACGGCGGACGAGATGTTCAGCGTGCTCATGGGCGAGGACGTCGAGGCCCGCCGCAACTTCATCACCCGCAACGCCAAGGACGTCCGCTTCCTCGACATCTAGGTCCGGCGCTGTCTTAGCCGTACGTCGCACCACCGCGGAAGGAACCCCGTGACCGAGATCACCACCCCGCCACCCGGCGGTCGCGTCGAGCCCGTCGGGCTCGAGGTCGAGATGCAGCGCAGCTTCCTCGACTACGCGATGTCCGTCATCGTGTCGCGGGCGCTGCCCGACGTCCGTGACGGGCTGAAGCCGGTGCACCGCCGGGTGCTCTACGCGATGTACGACGGTGGCTACCGGCCCGACCGCGGCTACTCGAAATGCAGCCGGGTCGTCGGCGACGTGATGGGTCAGTACCACCCGCACGGTGACACCGCGATCTACGACACGTTGGTCCGCCTCGCGCAGCCGTGGTCGATGCGGCTGCCGCTGGTCGACGGCCAAGGCAACTTCGGCTCGCCAGGAAACGACCCGCCGGCGGCGATGAGATACACGGAATGCCGGCTTACTCCGGCGGCGATGGAGATGCTCTCCGACATCGACCAGGAGACGGTCGACTTCACCGCCAACTACGACGGTCGCTCGCAGGAGCCGCTGGTCCTGCCGAGCCGCTTCCCGAACCTGCTGGTCAACGGTGGCGCCGGCATCGCGGTCGGCATGGCGACCAACATCCCGCCGCACAACCTCCTCGAGGTCGGCGCGGCGGTGCAGTGGGCGCTGGAGAATCCGACCGCTACCGACGACGAGCTGCTCGAGGCATGCGTCGAACGGATCCAGGGACCGGACTTCCCGACCGGCGCACTGATCGTCGGTCGCGACGGCATCGACCAGGCACTGCGGACCGGGCGCGGCTCGGTACGGGTGCGGGCCGTTGTCGAGGTCGAAGAGGACGCCCGTGGCCGCGCGCAGCTCGTGATCAGTGAGCTGCCGTACCAGGTCAACCCGGATGCGCTCGCCGAGAAGATCGCGGACCTGGTCCGCGACGGCAAGGTCGCCGGCATCGCCGACATCAAGGACGACACGAGCCGTCGTACCGGTCAGCGTCTTGTCATCGTTCTCAAGCGGGACGCGATCCCCAAGGTCGTGCTCAACAATCTCTACAAGCACACCCAGCTGCAGGACTCCTTCGGGGTCAACATGCTGGCACTGGTCGACGGCGTTCCGCGCACGCTGAACATCGGCCAGATGGTCAAGTACTACGTCGCGCACCAGATCGAGATCATCGTGCGACGGACCCGGTTCCGGCTGCGGAAGGCGCAGGAGCGGGCGCACATCCTGGTCGCGCTGCTCAAGGCGCAGGACCGGATCGACGAGGTCATCGCGCTGATCAGGGCGAGCGAGTCCGCGGAAGCCGCAAGGGCTGGGCTGATGGCGCTGCTCGAGATCGACGAGCTGCAGGCCACCGCGATCCTCGACATGCAGCTGCGCCGGCTCGCCGCCCTGGAGCGGCAGCGGTTGCAGGAGGACTACGACAAGGAAATGGCGATCATCGCTGAGTGCGAGGAGATCCTCGCCAGCGAGGCGCTGCAGCGCTCGATCGTCGGCGAGGAGCTCGGCGAGATCGTCAGCAAGTACGGCAACGAGCGCAAGTCACGGATCATCGCCTACGAGGGCGACATGAGCCTCGAGGACCTGATCGCTCAGGAAGACGTCGTCGTCACGATCACTCGCGGCGGCTACGCGAAGCGGACCAAGACCGACCTCTACCGGGCGCAGCGTCGCGGCGGCAAGGGCGTCATGGGCGCGGCGCTGAAGCTCGATGACATCGTCGAGCACTTCTTCGTGACGTCGACGCACAACTGGATCCTGTTCTTCACGAACAAGGGACGGGTCTACCGCGCGAAGGCCCACGAGCTTCCCGACACCAACCGCGCGGCGCGTGGCCAGCACGTGGCCAACGTCCTCGCGTTCCAGCCCGACGAGCAGATCGCGTCGGTGATGGACATCAAGGACTACTCGGTCTCGCCGTACCTCGTCCTTGCGACCAAGCGCGGCCTGGTGAAGAAGACGAAGCTCACCGACTTCGACTCCAACCGCAGCGGTGGGATCGTCGCGATCAACCTGCGTGAAGACGACGAGCTCATCTCGGCGCGTCTCGTCGCACCGACCGACGACCTGCTGCTGGTGTCGCGCAAGGCCCAGTCGATCCGCTTCCACGCGGATGACGACATGCTTCGTCCGATGGGCCGCGCGACGTCCGGGGTGATCGGGATGCGGTTCTCCGAGGGGGACGAGCTGCTCGCGATGGAGGTCGCGACCGATGACGAGCTCGACATCCTGATCGCGACCGACGGTGGCTACGCCAAGCGCACCAAGGTCGGCGAGTACCCGGTGCAGGGTCGCGGCGGCAAGGGCGTCATCACGGCCAAGATCGTGGCCAAGCGCGGCGGCCTCGTGGGAGCCTTGGCGGTGCGGCCGGAGGAGGAGATCTTCGCGATCACCTCCGGTGGCGGCGTGATCCGCACGAGAGTGAAGGAAGTACGCCGAGCCGGGCGACAGACGATGGGTGTTCGGTTGATCAACCTTCCGGACACGCAGACGGTGGTCGCGGTCGCCCGCAACGCGGAGGCTGAGGAAGAGGACGAGGAGGGCGGCGAGTCGTGACGACCGGCTCCGGTGAGTCGTCCGGCTATGCCGGCGGCTCGCTGGTTGGCGATCCGGCGTACGGATCGCCGGCGTCCGACCGGGACTCGCAGCTCGCCGGATCGCTCGCCACCGGCCCGTCCCGTCCGATGAGCGTCGGTACGGCGGCGATCGCCCGCCGGAGGGGCCGCCGGGCAAGGCTGACGCTCAAGCGCATCGACCCCTGGTCGACGCTGAAGTTCTCTCTGGTCTACGGCCTGGTCGGCATGGCCGTCCTACTGGTGGCGGTCGTGGTCCTCTACGGCGTGGTCGACGCGATGGGCGTGATCAGCTCGCTGCGGACGTTCCTGTCCGACGTGAGCGACACCTCCCACGGGCCAGGACTTGCGGCATGGCTCGGCTTCGGCCGGGTGCTGCTGATCGCGCTCGTCGTCGGCTTGGTCAACGTCGTGCTGTTCGCGGCGTTCGCGACGCTGACGGCGTTCATCTACAACGTCTGCACGGACATCGTCGGCGGGGTCGAGGTCACGCTGTCCGAACGCGAGTAACCCTCGACTCAGGTAGGCTCGCGAGCCGCGTAGGTGCGCGAACACCCGCGGAAAACGGGCCTGTAGCTCAGCTCGGTTAGAGCGCTTCCCTGATAAGGAAGAGGTCGGAGGTTCAAGTCCTCCCAGGCCCACAAGCTCCACCACATCCCCACCAGGGGACGTAGCTCAATTGGCAGAGCACCGCCTTTGCAAGGCGGGGGTTAGGGGTTCGATTCCCCTCGTCTCCACAAAAATTCCCCGGGACAATCGGTGCGGG
Organism: Mycobacteriales bacterium; assembly: GCA_036268405.1. Lineage (GTDB taxonomy): Bacteria > Actinomycetota > Actinomycetes > JAFAQI01 > JAFAQI01 > DASZTV01. The sequence goes on along the minus strand of DATAUF010000022.1, from coordinate 13,037 downwards.
CACCTCGGTAGAGCCCGACATAACGGTGCGCCTGGGCGGAGATCTGACGCCCTCCGACCGTCTTGAAGCGGCCGGTGTCGCTGCGCTGGACGTGGGTAGGGTCGGCGGATGCCCTCATCGAACCGCGTGCGCCCCGGCCGCCGTCTGCTCGCCACGGTTAGCGCGGTCGGTCTCGTCACCGTCTGCGGAGTGGCGCAGGCGACGCTGGCGACCGGTGCGAGCGCGTCGGTCTCCGGCGCGAAGCTGACAGGGGCGACGCACAGCTCACTCACCATCACGGTGACCGGCCACGCCTCGCGCTTTCGCGTGTACGTCGCGAAGGTGCATCACCAGCTAATCGCGGCAGACCTGCACAACGACCCGAGCTCGGGATGGTCGAAGAGCCACACGCTCACCGTGACCGGGTTGAAGTACTCGACCACTCCGTATTTCTTCCGTGTGCTCGCCGAGTCCGGACGCCGGCATGCCTACTCCGCCACGTTCGGACCGGTCGGCCTGCGACCGAGCGCGCCGACCGGGCTCGCGGTCGGCCACCCGTTCGGCGCGGTGTCACTGAGCTGGTCCGGCGGGACCGGCACCGGTTACGTGGTCGAGCGGGCGAGCAACGCCGACTTCACCGCGTCGACGAAGAGCTACTCCCTCACCGGTCCGGACCAGCAGTTCAGCCCTGGCGACCTGACCCGCGGCGCCAGCTATTTCTTCCGTGTCCGCGCCGTGAACACCGGCACCCGGTCCGTTCCGTCGAACGCGGTGAGCGATGGCCCCACCGCGGCATCCGACGCGATCACTGCGATGACCTACAACCTGCACGAGGCCGACATCTCTGCGCCATCGGGCGAGTCGTGGTCGGACCGGCGAAGCAAGGTCGCGGCGGTGATCAACACCGCACACCCCACGGTGGTCGCCCTGCAGGAGGCGGCTTCCTGGATCGGCGCTGTGAAGGGGCCGCGCCAGGTCGACGACCTGGTGTCGGCGCTCGGCGGCTCCTACAAGCTGGCGCGTACCGAGGTCCCGCCGAGCGAGCCGCACTACTTCCGCACTGCCGACTACATCCTCTACGACCCCAACGTCGTGAGCGCCGTCGGTGACGGCGACCACTGGGACCTGGGCAACGCGTCATCCGGAGCCGACCACTGGGCGGCGTACCAGGAGTTCAAGGTGACTTCGACCGGTGCCAAGTTTGTATTCGCGTCCTTCCATCTTCACGAACAGAACAAAGCCCCGGCTTCGGATGACCAGATCCGCCAAGACCAGGCGGCGTCGATGCTGAGGCAGGGCAGTGCCTACGCGGCCCGGCTCAGTGCGCCCATCTTCTACGCGGGTGACACCAACAGCGTCGTCGAGTCCAAGCACAAGTTCGACGGTCCTCGGGTGGCGATGCAGGGCGAGCACGTCGCCGACGCGTTCGATGTCGCGCAGAGCCGCGCGGGCACCAAGTACGACAGCGCGAACAACTTCGAGCGCAAGGCACCGGCGCACCGCAAGTACATCGACGGGGTATTCGTGCCGCCGGGCGTCGGCGCGACCGCGTGGAAGCAGATCGTCGACCTGAGCCACGGTCGGTTCGTCGGCGTGATCCCGTCGGATCACAACCCGATCGTCGCGACGATCGAGATCCCGTACTGATCGAACCGGGAGAGACACGAAAGGAGCGCCCCGGCAATCGCCGGAGCGCTCCTTTCGTTGGACCGCCCTAGATGTGGAAGATGGTCCGGTAGATCTGGATCGCGCCTGGGCCGATCGTGATGACGAACATCGCCGGGAAGATCGTGAAGATGACCGGGAAGAGGATCTTCACCGGCGTCTTCGCGGCCTGCTCGCGGGCGGTCTGCCGGCGGACCAGGCGAACCTGCGCGGCCTGCACCCGCAGCACCTCGCCGACCGCCATACCGAGCTCCTCCGCCTGCAGCAGCGCGACGATGAACGCAGACAGCTCGCGGACGTCGGTGCGCTTGCGCAGGAACTCCAGGGCGGTACGCCGACCCACACCCAGCTCGATCTCGCGCATCATGCGGCGCAGCTCGTCGCCAAGTGGGCCATCGAGCCGGTCGGTGACGACGGTCAGCGCCTGCTCGAGACCGAGACCGGCCTCGACAGTGATGGCCAGCAGGTCGAGCGCGTCCGGCAGCGTCCGGGCGATCGCCCGCTGGCGCTCTCTCGCCCGGCCGTCGAGCCAGACGTCGGGGACGAACGACGCGAGTACCGCGACCACCACTCCGGCCAGAATGCCGGGGAACTGATGCGGGTGGATGAACAGACCGAAGACCAGACCGGCCACCGCGGCGACCGCCTTGTAGGCGAGGATCTGCTCGAGTGTGACCTTGCCCTCGAGACCGGCGTAGATGATCCGGCGCCGAGTGAGGTCCAGGCGCTGCACGGGGGACAGCTTTCGCATTCCGCGTGCACCGGCTTCGCCAAGGGGCTCGGCCAGCCGGTAGATCAGACCGGCGCGCGGTGTGGGCACCGACTCCAGCGCGGACATCGCGGAGTGGGCATGTGACGCGATCGCGGCGCGGCTGGCGAACAGCCCCGCCCCGGCGACGCCGAGCCCGGCTGCGACGAACAACACAGCAAGCATGACCATGACTCAGACCTCCACGCGGATGATGCGACTCATCCAGACGAACCCGACGAGCATGAGCGCACCGGCGGCACCAACCATCACCAGACCGACGGTCTCGTGGAACAACGGCTTCAAGTACTGCGGGCTGACGATGAGCATCACGACTGCGATGAAGAACGGCAGCGCGCCGAGGATGATCGCGGACATTCGGCCTTCGACCGTGAGAGTGGCGACCTCGCGCAGCAGCTCGCCTCGACCCCGCATGGTGCGGGCGACGATGCGCAGGATGTCGGCGAGCTTGCCGCCGGTGCGCTGCTGTACGGAGATTGCCTGCACGGTCCAGTCGACGTCGCGCGAGCCGAGCCGCTCGCTCATCGTCGCGAGCGCATCGGACAGGTCAGTGCCCATCCGCGTCGCGACCAGGACTCGCCCGAACTCGCTGGCGGTCGGCTCGTCGGACTCCTCGACGACCAGCTCGAGGGCGCGAACCACGCTCGCACCGGATTCGAGGCTTGCCGCGATGAGGTCGAGGACCTCGGGAAACTGCTCTTCGAAGGCGAGCTTGCGCTTGCGGACGGACCGGACGACGAGTACGTAAGGAATCGCCGCGGCGATGGCCGCGAAGATCAGCGCGAGAACCGGGCCGGCGAGGAAGAAGCCGATGATCGCGGCGAAGCCCGCCGCGGCCAGTGAGGTGACGGCGAACTCGCCGGCCGTCAGCGACCAGTCGCTGCGGTCGAGCAAGTGCCGGACCCGATCGAGGTAGTGGACGTCGGCGAACGCCTTCTCCGCAGCGAGCCCGCTTCGGGCCAGCAGTGAGCTGGTGCGCTCGGCGTCCTCCGGACGAGGCGAGGACAACGCCTGCATCTCGAGTGCCGCGCGCAGGTCCTTCACGGTGCGGCGATTGCTCGACACGCGGGCGATAACGGCTGCGCTGATGCCGCCGAGGACGAGCAGTGCTGCGAGGAACTCGATCATCGGGCTGCCCGCCGACCTGCCGGAGCGGTCGCCGGGGCGGCCGAGCGGCGGAAGATGGAGATCGGCAGTTCGACCGAACGCTCGGCAAGTCGGTCCGCGGAACGCGGGCGAAGCCCGGTCGCGCGCAACGGCCCGCTGTGGGTGCGATCGAAGATGTCCTGCAGGGTGATCGTCTCGCCCTCGCGTCCCTGGACCTCTGCGATGAAGGTGACCACGCGGGTCCCGTCAGTGCGCCGGCCCAGCTGGACGATCAGGTCGATCGCGCTGGCGATCTGCTCGCGGATTGCCCGCAGCGGCAGGTCGACTCCGCTCATCAGGACCATGGTCTCCAGCCGCAGCAGTGCATCGCGAGGAGTGTTGGCGTGGACCGTGGTCAGCGAGCCTTCGTGACCGGTGTTCATGGCCTGCAACATGTCGATCGCCTCGCCGCCGCGGACCTCACCGACCACGATGCGGTCGGGTCGCATGCGCAGTGCGTTGCGGACCAGGTCACGGATCGTGACCCGGCCGGCGCCTTCGGTGTTGGACGGTCGCGACTCCAGACCGACGACGTGGGGCTGACCAAGCCGGAGCTCGGCCGCATCCTCGATCGTGATGATGCGCTCGCCGGCGGGGATGAAGCTGGAGAGCACGTTGAGCAACGTGGTCTTACCGGTGGAGGTACCACCGGAGACCAGCACGTTGAGCCGGCCGCGGACGGCCGCCTCGAGGAAGACCGACGCGTCGGTGCTGAGTGTCTCCATGCCGATCAGGTCGGCGACGGTCATCGACCGCTCCGGGAAGCGACGGACGGTGAGGACCGTGCCTCCGGTGGACAGCGGCGGGATGATCACGTTGATCCGGCTGCCGTCGTGGAGTCGGCCGTCGCCCATCGGGCTGGCCTCGTCCACCCGGCGACCGGCAATCGCGAGCATCCGGTCTGCGACCTGGCGAAGCGCCGCCTCGGAACGGAAGCGCACCTCGCTCTGCGTGATCTTGCCGGCACGCTCGACGTAGACGGTGTGCGGCCCGTTGCACATCACCTCGGTGATGTCCGGGTCCGCCATCAACGGGGTGAGCGCTCCCCAGCCGAGCATGTCGGCGAGGGTCGAGTCGATGAACTCCTCGCGCTCTGCCGGCGCGACGCTGATCGCCGACGTCCGCAGCAACCTGTCGAGCTGCTTGGCGATGGTGATCCGGATCTGACCCTCGTCGACCTCCGACTCGGCGAGCGCCGGACCGAAGTCCGCCACCACCGCCGCGCGCACCGAGGCGCGCAGGTCGTCGAGGGCGTCGGTGTGCGGGTCAGCCAGCGGTGTCACGACCGCCATCGGGCGGGCGTCTTCGTTGGCCGCACTCGTCGTACGCCGAACCCGCTCGCCGGCTGCCGCCGGTCGTGCGGCTCCGCCGTTGGCGGTGCTGCGGACCGGTCGACGCTCCTGGAGCGCACCGGCGAGACCGGACGCCGAACGAGGCGTCGAGTCCTCGTCGCCGATCCGAGATGGGAGCTTCACGGGTTACCTCCTGAAAGGGCTCGCCACAGGCGACGAAGCGGTGGGTTGGTGGTCTCGGTCGGGGCCGCGCTGGCGAGCGAGGCTGGAGTGGGTGTCAGCTCGAGTTCGTGTGCCATCGACGTGACCGCGGACACGATCGCGCGGCTGACCTTGGATCTGGGCTCGAGAACCGGCACTGTGGTGCCGCGGTTCACGGCCCGGCTGACCGCACGGTCGGTCGGCAGCTGGATCCGGAAGCGCCCGCCGAAGGCTTCGTTCGCTTGCGCGACCGTGATGCCGACGTCGGGCTCGACCTTGTTGAGGATCAGGCGCAGCCGGTCGTCCTCGAGCCCGAGCCGACGAAGGATGTCGGTGAACGCAGTGAGGTTGCGCAGCGACGGGACATCGGGAGTCGCGAGCACCTCGACCATGTCCGAGCGATCGAGCGCCGCGATGACCACGTCGTTCAGCGACGGCGGGGTGTCGACCAGGACGACGTCGTAGAACGGAATGACGGTGTCGAGGACGACGCCCGCATCGCGTGCACCGACGTAGTCGGCGAGCGCCGGGTCGCGCGGTGCCGCGAGCACGTCGAACCCGAGCTCGTGGTGGCAGACCAGGTCGGCGAGGTGATCGCCGAACTCCTCCGCCTCGAGCCGCTGGCCGTTCGCCCGGTAGAGCCCGTCGTAGATGCTGTACGGGTGGTGGAGCTGCAGCGCTGCTGCGACCTCACCGAACTGCAGGTCGAGATCGACCAGCAGCACCTTCCAGCCGAGGCGGGCGAGCACGGTCGCGGCTGACGTCGCGAAGAACGTCTTGCCGCAGCCGCCGGTTGCTGACGCGATCGTCACGACGCGTGCGTCGTACGTCTGTTCCGCGTCATCCTCAGCCTCGGCTGTGCCGGCCCAGGTCGACTGGGCCTCGACGTCGTCGTCGAGCGCGATGATGTCTCCGACGTGGGCGTCGTTCTCGAGATCGTCGTCGTAGCCGTCGTCGAACTCCACGACCGCGGCCAGGCCGTCGTCGCTGGTGCGCACGAGGTCGTCGTGAGCCACCGTTGGCTGGGTCGGCACGACCACGACACCCGTGTCCGAGTGGCCGTTGGCGGTGTGCCAGGCGGGGGCTTCCTCGAGCGCGACCGGGGCGTGATTGTTGGCCGAGCCGTTGGCCGCGCCTGTCACCTCGGCGATCACGCCGCGGATGACGCCGGCGAACCGGCCCGCCGCAGTCGTGACCTCTTCGGTGATCTCGGCGACGGTGTGCGTCGGCACAGTTTCGGCCTTGAACTCGGTGTCGACGTCGAACTCGGTGTCGACCTCGAAGTCAGCCTCGTCCTCGTGCTCTGCCGAGTCGTCGTCGGAGATGTCGTACCCGGCCTCGACCGGGTACGCCACCTCGTCGTACGCCTCGACCTCGTCGTCGTCCGCGTACCCCTCGTCGTACTCCGCGCCCTGGTCAAAGGGCGCCTCGTCCGACTCGGTCGTGGTCTCCGCGGCCTCTTCCGAGGTCGAGAAGTGATGCCGCTCCGCAGCGTCGAGGAGGTCCCACAGCGCCACGTCCGCACGGTGCAGAGCGGTGTGCAGCTTTGCGACCGTGAGCGGACCGCGAACCGCTTGCGCGATCCCGCCCGTCGAGAGCTCGGACTTGTCCATCGCCGACCCGTTGAGGTGAGCGATCGCTACCGAGACCGGGTGATCGCGTCGCCAGCGGGCGATGCGACGCAGACCGGTCGCGGTCAGCTCCTTGGATCCGACGAGCAGGACGTCGACGTCCACTTCGCACTCGTCGAGATCACCGGGACGGACGACATCTAGCTCGTCGAACCGTTCGGCGTCGATTCGCGCGAGGGCGTCCTGGACCACACCAGTGCGGTCCAGCGTCCCGATCGAGCGGATGACGCTAAGGGTCATTTGTTGCTCTCAACCACAGTCTGCGGAGTCGCGCCCGACGGAGTGGTGTCGTGAGCGTTCGTCGTGTAGGCGAGGTAGACAGACCCGAGCGTCACTGCGTTGACGACCTTCTCCGCGTTGCGCGGGGTCAGGTCGAGCAGCACGATCACCGAGCCGGTCGGCGTGGTGGTCGACGTATCGCTGTTGTTGGAGCCATCGGTGTTCTGTGGGTCCGCGACGCTGACCGACAGCACCTTGACACCGCTCGCGAACAACTTGGTGCGCTGTGCGATGTTGCTGGAGGAGCCGGTGCTTCCGCCACCGCCGGTGTAGGTGACGAAGACGTCGACCATCTGGCCGGGCTGCAGGTAGCGGGCGACGCCCGAGGACAGCGGGGTCTCGATCGACAGCGCGATGTTGCCCTTGCTCGGCGCCAGACGGCCCGCGGTCCCGGCAGCTGCGAAGTCGTTGTACGAGAGCTGGCCACCCTCCGGCACACTGCCGACGAGGACCGAGTTCACCGCGCCCGTTGCACTGAGTGTGCTCGTGGCGGCAATCGCGTTCTTCACGACGTAGGCCGAAGGGATCTGTGCCACGTGGACGTGTGAAACCACGTCACCCGCGGTCATGCCGGCGCCGAGAATCTGGTCGGCGACGAGCACATCGACGGTGTGTTTACCGTCAGAGATCTTGTTGTCGACGTTATGGCCGTAGACGAAGACCAGTCCCGCACCGATAAGTGCGACGACGATGCCGACGATGACAGTGATGTTGAGCTTGCGCATGGTTACTCCTCACGCCCGGAGGCGGCCGCTGAAACGGTGACGCTCGATGAATGGGTGATGCCGGCGATGCTCAGCAGGTCGCCGAGCGGACCGAGACTTGCGGTCTTGCTAACCGTGATCGTCACGGTCTGGCCCGATTCCATTGCGGACGGGCAAGTCGGGATGGTGATGGTGTAGCCGCTCTGATCGCTGCTGCTGATGCCAGCCGCGCGATAGAACTCCTTGGTGACCTGAGCGCACGTCGGACGGCGGCTGTTGGTCGGGTTGTCGAGGTTGCCGTCCGGGTCGTACTCAGGGCTGTCCGGCGTCGCCGTCGCGTACCGAATGACGTCCGACATGGTGCGGTCCAGCTGCATCTTCTGCACCAGGGCGCTGCCCAGCGGCCAGATCAGTGCGACGACGGACAGCAGCAGGCCGAAGATGAGGGCGAACTCGACGGCGGCCGCACCGCTTTCTCGGTCGGCGCGTAGCCGGCGGGTCACTGCCGACGCTCCGAAGCCGAGCGGGTGATCGTGTCGATGCCGCCGAAGCCCGGCATGAGGTCGAGCACCGGAAGCTTGTAGGTGACGGTGACGGTGACCATGTCGCCCTCTTCGGGCGAGCTGGTCGCCGGCAACGACGTGGCCGTCGCTGTGGAGGGGTTTGGTATCAGCGTCCCCGCCGCAGCCTTGGCGTCCGCAACCACGGTCGCCGCGTTGGCGTCGGGGTAGGCGCTGCCGGTCTGGCCAACCGGGATCGACACCTGGCGGGCGACGGTTCGCGCGACGTGGTCGGCCATCGCGCCGTAGTAGAAGTACAGGCCGCCGTAGAGCGCGAAGAAGATGGTGGTGACCAGCACCGGCAGGACGAGCGCGAACTCGACCGCGGTGGCGCCGTCCTCTTTGCGGGTCCGTGCGGCGCGGGCCGCCCGGCGGATCACGAGTTCCTCAGATCTGCGCGGAAGGCACCTGGTGCGTTGATCACGCAGCTCCCGAAGCTGGTCAGGTGGGCGACGTAGTTGCCGTTCACCTGCGAGATGCAGACCGGCACCATGTCGAGGAACGGGATCCCGAGCCCGACCACCGTCGTGGAGACGGCGAGCACCGGTGAACCGGAGGCGGCGGCGTCAGCCAGGATCGAGGTGAGGCTCGGTCCGCTGTCGGGTGGATCCACGGCGTCGGCGACGGTGCCGGACAGGTTGGTGATGATCGACGCGCAGGTGCCAAGTCCTGGCACCAGGGTGTTGAGGGTGGTGAGGACGCCAGCCACTGAGTTCAGCGTCGACAGCAGGGTCGCGCGAGTGAGCTGCAGCGTCGGGTTGATGTTGACCGTGGTGCTCCCAGTCAGCGGGATGTCCGGGAGCACCACGGCGTTCTTGAAGCGCTGCCGCGCGATTGCGGTGCTGGTCTGGGTGTTGCCGTTTGAGCCGAAGACGGAGTCGAACGGCGCGTTGACGTGCCAGCTCGTGGTCACCTTGATGCCGGGCTGGAGCAGCGCGGGGAGGGTGCCATCGAGGGCCTGGAACAGGCTGTCCGGGCTGAGTGCGCCAAGCCCGAGGGTGTCGAGCAGGAGACCGACGAGGCCGGTGATGTTGTTCAGGCCGGCGATGCTGTTCAGGCAGTTCTGGGCGCTGCCGAGGATGCCGGAGTCGGGGATGTACTCAGCACTGCACTTCGGTGTGGCGGAGTAGGCGTGGCCGAGGTTGTCGCTGTTGGCCATGTCCTTCGTGGCCGTCGCACACGCGTCGGTGAGCGGGTCGGGCAGCTGAGAGGCGTTCTGGATGCCGAGTGCCTGCAAGGTCGAGACGACACCGGAGCCGGTGATCGTCGACACGTAGTTCTCGGCGAAGTTGAGGTTGCCCAGCGGGATCTCGGAGGCACCTGCGAGGGCGCCGCTGTCGGCCGCTCGCTGAAGCTCGGTGCCTGTTGCTGACCGCACGTAAGCCCCGGTCCCGAGCGCCAGGGCCGGAATCATGGCAAAGGCGAGGACGATCGCGGTGAGCACGGCGACGGCGCCGTGGTCCCGCTGATCCCGCTGACTCGCTCGCACTTGAAGCCCTTTCCTGAGGCGGTGGCACGCGGCCGCTATCTGGGCCGGCCGCGTACCACCGCGTGTTCAGAGACGGATTGCTTGAATCGCCGTAGCTGCTTACGCGGCTGGGCTGGAGAGCCCGCCCGGGCAGCTGGCGGTGGCGGAGACACAGTTGCTGACGCCCGAGAACTTCTGGTTGAGCGTCTGGCCGAGACCCCACACGACGCCGGCGATAACGGCGGCGATCAGGGCGACCATGAGGCCGTACTCGACAGCGGTCGCCCCGCGGTCGTCGTTGCGGATCGCGCGCCGAACGCGGGCGACCGCTGCGTACATGTAGTGCATGGGACTTCCCCTTCGCTTTGAGTCGACCCCGGAATCGGTGTCCTCATGAGAATCGGCTTTGGGGATGCCTGTGCACATGACAAGTCGGGATGGTTTCGGGGGGTCATTTCTGACTAGTCCCATGTCCGCTTTGCGACGATCCGCCCGGCACGTGTCAGGACATGGGTGGTCTGCCCGATACGGGCGATTCCGCCGCCGTTTGGGATGACAAAGCGGCGGTGCCTCGAGGGGTCGTCCTAGTCAGAAATGACTACGCACCTGGGCAGGGATGTTCGACCTTCCCGGCCGGTCAACTGCTCGTGCAAGGATGGCTCGATCCGCGAATCGCGGGTCATCCAGCGGAAACGAGGGACTGTGGCCGAGGACATGTACGTAACGATTTCGACCACGCTTGGTGACGTGCGGGTCGAGTTGTTCCCGAACCACGCCCCGAAGACCGTCGCCAACTTCGTGGAGCTCGCCGAAGGCACGCGCGAGTGGGTGGACCCGCGAAGTGGCGAGCGAGGCAAGACCCCGCTCTACGACGGGACGATCTTCCATCGGGTCATCAGCGGCTTCATGATCCAGGGCGGCGACCCGCTCGGCACCGGAACCGGCGGCCCGGGCTACCGCTTCAACGACGAGATTCACCCCGAGCTCGGGTTCACGAAGCCCTACCTGCTGGCGATGGCCAACGCCGGTCCCGGCACCAACGGATCGCAGTTCTTCATCACGGTCGCGGCGACCTCCTGGCTGACCGGTAAGCACACGATCTTCGGAGAGGTTGCCGACCAGGCCAGCCGCGACGTCGTCGACCGAATCGCCGCGACGGAGACCGGTCAGATGGATCGGCCTTCGACGGATGTGGTGGTCGAGAAGGTCACCGTCGAGCGGGTGGCCAGCTGAGCGCTTCCGACGAGCCGGTGACGGCAGAGGAGTACTGCTACCGGCACCCGGATGTGTCGACCGGGGTCCACTGCACCCGCTGCGACCGCCCGATCTGCCCGCGCTGCATGACGGCGGCGTCGGTCGGCTTCCACTGCCCGGAGTGCCTCGCCGAGGGTCGCAAGACGACGCGGGTTGCCCGCACCGTCTACGGCGGTCGGGTCCGTTCCTTCTCGGGGCGGGTTGGTCCGGTCACCGGTGCCCTCATCGGGATCAACGTGGTGATGTTCATCGTCACCTCGGCCGGCGGCGGCTTGAGTCTGTTCGGTAACGGCGGCAGCTCGAGCCTGTTCCTCAGACTCGCGCTCAACCCTGCGGCAGTCGGACACGGCGAGTGGTACCGCATGGTTACGGCGATGTTCCTTCACTTCAATCTGCTTCACATCGCCAGCAACATGTACGCGCTCTATCTGATCGGTCCGTCCCTTGAGGCGGCACTTGGCCGGAGTCGATTTCTGGCCCTGTATTTCCTCGCGGGCGTCGGCGGTAGTGCGCTGTCGGTCGCGTTCGGGCCGATGTCGGAGACCGCCGCCGGCGCCTCAGGTGCGATCTTCGGATTGTTCGCGGCGTTCTACGTGGTGGCTCGACACCAGCGACTGCAGACTGGGGGCATCGCGGGCACGATCGTGATCAACCTTGTGTTCTCGCTCACCTTCCGTGGTGTTATCGACTGGCGCGGTCACGTCGGCGGCTTGATCGCTGGCGGTTTGGTGATGGTCGTGTTCGCCTATGCACCGCGAGGTCGGCGACGAAATCTGCTGCAGGCGGCGGGAGTCGCGGCGACTGCCGTGCTTGTCGTAGGCGTCGGATTGGTCGGCGTTCACCGCGCGCACAAGGATTGCCCGGTATTCAGCGCGTCCTATCTCGACTCGGGGTATGTCGAGACCGATACCGGTTGCCCAATCGCGCCGCCCGGCTTCTCGCAGTAGGGAACATCACAGAACCTCGTTCGGTTTTAAGTCGTAGGATCACCCGCAAGAGCCGGGACTCACCCGGACTCATCGGGATCTGCCAGGAGGCACGCCATGCGCGATGCGGTCATCGTCGAAGCTGTCCGTACCCCGGTCGGGCGCCGTAACGGCGCCTACAAGGACACCCACCCAGTGGACCTCTCCGCCCACGTTCTTGAAACGCTCGCCGAGCGCACCGGCATCGACCCAGCGGTCGTCGACGACGTCGTCTGGGGCTGCGTCAGCCAGGTCGGCGAGCAGACGATGAACGTCGGCCGCAACGCGGTCCTCGCGGCCGGCTGGCCGGAGTCGGTTCCTGGCACGACCGTGGACCGGCAGTGCGGCTCGAGCCAGCAGGCCGTGCACTTCGCGGCTGCCGGCGTCATCTCAGGCCAGTACGACGTCGCCGTCGCAGGCGGCGTCGAGGTGATGACCCGCGTACCGATGGGTTCATCCGTCGGCGCCGATGTCGGCTTCCCGATGGGCCCGAGGTTCTTCGCGCGCTACGAGGGTCAGCAGATCAACCAGGGGCTCGGCGCCGAGATGATCGCCGAGCGCTGGGGCCTGTCCCGCAAGGAGATCGACGAGTTCTCGCTCGCTTCGCACGAGAAGGCTGCCGCTGCGATCGACTCCGGCGCGTTCTCCAAGCAGTACGCCGTTGTCCCGGGCACCGGCCTCGAGGTCGATGAGGGCGTACGCCGCGGCGGCACGCTCGAGAAGCTCGGTGAGCTCAAGACCGCATTCAAGGAGGACGGCGTCATCACCGCCGCGAACTCCTCGCAGATCTCCGACGGCTCCGGTGCACTGCTGATCACGACCAGCGAGAAGGCCGCGCAGCTGGGTCTGAAGCCGCTGGTCCGGCTGCATACCTTCGCGCTCGCCGGCGATGACCCGGTCATCATGCTGACCGCTCCGATCCCGGCCACGGCGAAGGCGCTGCAGCGGTCGGGGCTGAAGATCAGTGACATCGGTGCCTTCGAGATCAACGAGGCGTTCGCGCCGGTCCCGATGGCATGGCTGAAGGAGACCGGTGCCGACGCCAACGCGCTCAACCCGCTCGGCGGCGCGATCGCGATCGGGCACCCGCTGGGCGGCTCGGGCTCGATCCTGATGACCCGCCT
>DATAUF010000021.1:0-7808 GCA_036268405.1 Mycobacteriales bacterium | reverse complement strand
GCGGAGCTGCTGACCTTTGCCCGGGAACGGCTCGCTGGCTTCAAGTGCCCGCGCAGCGTCGACTTCACCGACCGGCTGCCCCGCGAGGACAACGGCAAGCTCTACAAGCGCAAGCTGCGCGAGGAGTACCGCGAAGCAGTCTCCTAGTCCGAGAGCCGGATCAGGCCCTCCTGCGCGACGGTGATGACGTGCGTGCCGTCGACGGTGTGCATCGTGCCGATCCCGAGGCCACGCGCACTCGCGGTGGACCGCGCAGTGATGTCGTAGAGCAGCCACTCGTCGGCTCGCACCGGCCGGTGGAACCACACGGCATGGTCGAGGCTTGCGGCCATCGCCGGTTCGTGCATCCGGCCACGCGTCGCGCGTACCGCGCCGAGCACGCCCATGTCCGAGATGAACGCGATGGCGCAGGCGTGGATCGACGGGTCGTCCGGAAGCTCCGAGCGAATCCGGATCCACATCGCTCGCCGCGGGTGTTCGCTTTGGCTGCGGTGGGAGTACGCCGGTACGTCGAGGCGTTCGAACGGCGATCCGACGCCCATCCGGTCGAAGCGGGGCTCCTGCTCGGTGAGCAGCTCCTCCGGCAGCGGGATGTCCGGCGCGATGGGGGTGGCGAAGTCTCCGCCGTCCTCGTCGCGGTGGAACGATGCCGTGAGGTTGAAGATCGCCTCACCGTCCTGACGCGCAACCACGGTTCGGGTCGTGAACGAGCGACCGTCGCGGATCCGGTCTGCCTGCAGCTCGGTCGTCGCGTCGTCCTTGCCGGGCCGCAGGAAGTAGCCGTGCAGCGAGTGGATCCCGTGGTCCGCATCGACCGTCAGCTGCGCCGCCCTGAGCGCATGCGCCGCGACCTGGCCGCCGAACAGGGATTGCTGGATCCGTTGCTCAGGCACCGGTGGATTCCAGGCGCTGAAGGTGTCCTGCCCGAGCGCTGTGAGATCCAGGAGCTCGAGGAACTTCTGGACCTGTGTGTCGCCTTCCTCGTCGCTCAAGACGATTGGTCAGGAGTGGGACGGCGCTTTGAAGACCGGCTTGCCCTCGGCACACCAGGCGTTGTCCGGTACGCCCTTGCAGGGATCGGGCATCGTCTTCTGCGCGGAGGGGCGCTTACCGGGACCCTTGTAGTCCTTCTTCTCGGTGATGCCGACCGCGTTGAGCAGCGTCTCGATCGTGACGATCGGGTCGCCGATCTCATAGATGCCCTTGGCCACCGGGAGCTTGCGGCCAGGGTTCGAGCCGCCGCAGTTCTCGAGGTTGGCGATGTTCGGCGGGTCGACGGTCGCCGGGTGGCTCTTGCCGCCGGTGATGTCGACGTTGTAGTCGAAGCAGTTCATGACGCCGGTCACGTCGTTGGCGATGTCCGCGTCGCCGGGCGTGCCGCCGTACCCGTCGTGCTTGAAGGTGTTGCTGACGACCTGGTTGAAGGTGGTGGGTGTGTAGAGCCAGTGCAGGATCACGCCCTGGTGCTTCTGGTTGGTGATGAGGTTGTCGCGAATGATGTCGTCGTTGCCGCCGGCGATCTCGATGCCGACGCCGACCGGCGCGATGTTGGTGATCCCGCTTCCGGGGACGTTCTTGTCATTGTTGTCGTGGACGTAGTTGTTCGCGATGTAGATGCCGTCCTGCGGCAGGTCCGGCTCGCTGGTCAGCGAGTTCGGCGTGATGCCGGCCGCGTTGTGGTCGAACTCGCTGTTGAGGATGTACAGCTCGCCGCCTGCGTTGGTGCCTGAGTAGCCGAGCGGGTTGTGCTCCGCCTGCGAGTTCGTGATGACCGCGTTGCAGTCGCGGCAGCCGCCGATGTAGATGCCGCTGTCGGCGTTCCACGAGCCGTAGTCGAAGGCGAACGTCGCCGGCGTCTTGCCAGAAGAGGTGGAGTCGTAGGCGTAGATCCCGTAGTCACCGTTGTCGTACGCCGTGAGGTAGTTGCCCCAGTAGCCGTCGACGCCGGTCCAGTAGAACGCGTTGGCAGAGCCGGTCAGGTAGTGCTGGCCGGTCATGTTCTCGACCCAGGTGTCCTTGGCGCCGATGACGTGGACCGCGGATCCGCCGGTCTTCTTGCCGTCGAAGACCACCCCGTTGCGGTTCATGCCAATGATGTGGAGGTCGTGGCTGAAGCCGTGTCCCGGCTGCACGGTCACGGACTCCTTGTAGAGGCCCGGCCAGACGAGGATGGTGTCACCGTTGCCCGCCCGGTCGACCGCGAGCTGCAACGACTTGTAGTAGCGCGCCCCTTCGGCCTTCGGGCACTTGACAGTGCCGTTGCACACGAGGAGCACGTGATGCTTCGCGCCCGACTTGGTCGCCGCGGTCGAGGTGGTCGCTACCGCGAAGGAGCCCGCGATCGCGAGAACCCCTACCGCGCTGAGCACGCGGCGGCGGCGAAGCAGTCGTTGGGACACGGTCACAGTTCCCCCTTGGTGTTCATGAGCGGAGCTTCCATCAACGCGGTCGGTGCCATCAGCGAACGGCCCGCAGGACATAGGACTTCGGCAGCCGGAGCCGAAACCCTCGGCCGCGCCGCCAACCGAAGAACAGCCACAGCTCGGCCAGCGGCAGCATCAGGGCCGTGGTTTTCGCGAGCCGGGCTCCCGCGTCTCTCCATCGAGACCGCGATGAGCCGGCAGACGCCGGTGGGCCCATGCTCATCCCGGGCATGCTCGCCATGCCCATGGAGCGCATCTTGGCGGTCGGCTTGACGCCTTCCGCGGTCTCGGCGGCGATCTCCTCGGCGCGACCTAGGGAGACCTTGGCGAGCGCCGAGGGGGTCGAAGCCCCGGTCAGCATGTGGTAGCCGAGTGGCAGGGCCGAGCCCTTGCCGCGCGTGACCGCGAACTGCGCCATCATCCCGTGGTCCTCGTGGTCGAGCATGTGGCAGTGCAGCATGAAGACGCCGGTGTAGTCGGTGAACTTGGCGGCCACCTCGACGACTTGTCCCGGGTCCACTTCCCACGTGTCGACCAGCCCCTTCTCCCACGCGGGTGGAGGTGAGCCGTTGATCGAGACGGTGTGCCACTGCTCCTCGTGGATGTGGATGTAGTGGGTGATGGTGCTGAGGTTGACCAGCAGCCAGGTCTGGGTTGAGCCCAGCGGCACCTTCAGGTCGATCCGGTTCGGGTCGTAGGTCTGACCGTTGACCGTCCAGGTCAGGCCGTCGGTCAGACTTCCGCCCAGACCGAAGACCCACACGGCGGACGGGACGCTCGGTGCCTTGATCGGCGCCACCGAGGGCAGCTTCGCGGGGACGTGGCTCGGGTCCGCGGTCTTGCTGCCCACCCGGAACTGCATGATCGGCCCGTTCTCGGTGCCGATCGCCTCGGGTGCACCGCCCACGCGGGGGATGCTGCTCAGCACGATCTTCTTGTGCGCGGCCTGGCCGAAGTTCACGATCACATCGGCTCGCTGAGAGGGACCGAGCACGATGTCCTTGCGGACGACGGGCTTGGGCAGCAGGCTGTCGCCGGTCCCGATCTGGGTGAACGACATGCCGCCGGAGAGCTTGAAGTCGTACGAGGAGAAGTCGGCGGCGTTGAGCAGTCGCAGCCGGTAGCTGCGTGCCTTCACGTCAAAGTGCGGCCGGTATGTCCCGTTCACCAGCATGTTGGTACCGACCGTCGCGTCGCCGGGCGGGCTGTTCGCGCCGAGCAGCGAGGGCTTCGTGAACGGCTGGGTGAGCTGGTTGAGGTTGTCGAAGGACCGGTCGTTGACCATCAGCGGGACGTCGTACTTGCCGCTCGGCAGGTGCAAGGAGTCCTGCTTGGCTGACGTCACGAGGAACATGCCCTGCAGGCCGTTCCAGTTGTTCCGGGTGGTCTCGTCCATCCGGTGGTCGTGGTAGAAGTCGAACGCCGCTTGCTCGGGCTTGCCGTGGTCGGTCAGCGGATAGGTATACGTGCGCTTCGCGCCGGGCTTGATCAAGTCGCGGTCCGGCAGGCCGTCGCTCGCCGAGCTGTGGTGGTCACCGTGCAGGTGCACGGTGATGTCGCCGACGTAGTGCGGAAGCTTGTTCTCGAACGTGACGGTCGTCTTGTGGCCGGCGGGCCGCTCGATCGTCGGACCCGGGTACGTGCCGTCGTACGTCCACATGCTGGTCTTCGGCCCGGTCGGCATGACCCGGACGTTCGCCTTCTTGACCGGGATCGTGATGTGCGAGCCGGTCAGCACTTTCGGGATCCGCAACGCCTGCGGGAAGGTCGGCTTGGAGGGCTTGATCGTGCTGCCGCCCTTGCCCTCGACGATCAGCGTGCCGGTCATGTTCGGGTGGAACTGGCAGTAGTACGGATAGGTCCCGGCAGGGAGCTTGCTCACCCCGACGACCTGCACTGTCTTGCCGGGGAGGGCGTTGCCGTTGAACAGCGGGGCGCCGTTCGGCCCGCGGGCCACCGAGGTGACGGTGTGGGCGAGCTCGTCGAGGTTGATGAAGGTCAGCGTTCCGCCGACCGTCATCAGCGAGACCGGGGTGTAGTAGCCGGTCGATGCCCCGCCCGGACCCACGACGACGGCGCCGGACAAGGCGCCTGACGCGGCCGGCAAAGTGCGTGCGGTCAGCGGTGGGCTGCCCGCCCCGGCTGCGAGCGGCTCACCGACGTATCCGGCAACGCCAAGAGTCAGCACAAACACGGCGACGAAGGGTCGCCAGAGCCCCAACCTCAAAGAAGTCCCGTTCGTAGCGCTTCACGGTGGCTTCCCCCCGGCAGGAAGTGTGCCGTATCCGGAGGCGGCGCGTGTGAAGGGGGTGATTTGTCCGCCTTGGGGGTCACCGAACGACGTTCGGAGACCGAATCGATACCATTCAGGATCCGAGCGCGGAATCGTCGCGCCAGCTGATGAGGTGCGGCAACCGCGTGGTCGACGACTTCCCCCTTGGCATTACCGAGCGTGGCACCGGCTCTGCCGACCGCGGTCCGGACTCGCTGCGCATCGCGCTGCTCTCCTACCGGAGCAAGCCGCACTGTGGCGGGCAGGGCGTCTACGTCCGGCACGTCTCCCGTGAGCTGGCCGAGCTCGGACATCACGTCGAGGTCATCAGCGGCCAGCCCTACCCGGAGCTCGACGCCGGCCCCTCGCTGACCAAGCTCGCCAGTCTGGACCTCTACCGCGATCCGGACCCGTTCCGGATCCCGCGGCCGCGTGAGTTCCGGGACTGGATCGACGTCCTCGAGTTCCTGCACATGGGCACGGGAGGGTTCCCGGAGCCACTGACCTTCTCTCTGCGAGTGGCTCGGCTGCTCAAGGCTCGAGTAGGCGACTTCGACGTCGTGCACGACAACCAGACGCTCGGCTACGGGATGCTCCAGCTCGAGAAGATGGGACTGCCGCTGATCGCCACGATCCACCACCCGGTGAGCGTCGACCGGGTCGTCGAGATCGCCAACGCGCGCGGCATCCGGGAGAAGCTCGGCAAGCGGCGTTGGTATGCCTTCACCAAGATGCAGGCCAAGGTCGCCCGTGGGATGTCCTCGATCGTGACCGTGTCGACGAACTCCGGCGCGGACATCGTCCGTGACTTCGGCGTCGACCCCTCGGTGATGCGCGTCGTCCCGATCGGCGTCGACACCGACACCTTCCGTCCCCCGAAGAAGCCGCGCGTTCCCGGCCGGATCGTTGCCGTCTCCAGCTCTGACTCCCCGATCAAGGGCGTGAAGGTGCTGCTCGAGGCGGTCGCCAAGGTCCGCACCGGCCACGACGTCGAGCTGATTGTGGTGGGCAAGCCGAACCCCGATGGCCCGGTTGCGCGTGCAGTCAAGGACCTCAACCTCGCCGCCGACGTCCGGTTCGTCTCCGGCCTGTCCAACGATGGAATCGCCGAGCTGCTGGCCTCCGCGGAGGTCGCGGTCGTGCCGTCTCTGTACGAAGGCTTCTCGATCCCCGCCGTCGAGGCGATGGCCTGTGCCACCCCGCTGATCGCGACGACCGGCGGCGCGCTGCCCGAGGTGGTCGGCACCGACGGCAAGACCGGCGTGCTAGTTGCCCCAGGGGATCCGGCGGAGCTCGCCGACGCGCTCGGTGCCCTGCTCGACGACGACGCGCGCCGCAAGAAGATGGGCGCCGCCGGCCGCAAACGGATCGAGACGTCGTACACCTGGCGCCGGGTCGCCGAGTCGATGGTCGAGGTGTACCGGGACGCCATCGAGCGACGTTCCTCAGAGACAACTCGCTAGATGTTGACCGTCGACTTCACACAGTTTCCGGTTGCCCCGGGTGACCGGGTGCTCGATCTCGGTTGCGGTGGCGGTCGCCACGCGTTCGAGCTGTACCGGCGAGGCGTCGACGTCGTTGCGCTCGACTACAACCGCGACGAGCTGCGCCAGGTCGCGACGATGTTCTACGCGATGAGCACAAGCGGCGAGGTTCCCGACTCCGCCTCGGCGCGCGTGGTGCAGGGCGACGTGCTGACGCTGCCGTTCCCCGATGCGTCGTTCGACGCGGTCATCGTCTCCGAGGTGCTCGAGCACATCCCCGACGACGAGCGAGCCATGGCGGAGATCGCGCGGATCGTGAAGCCGGGCGGCCGGGTCGCCGTGACGGTCCCGCGGTGGTGGCCCGAGCAGATCAACTGGGCCCTGCCGAAGGACTACCAGGACGTGCCGGGCGGTCACATCCGGATCTACCGTGGCGACCAGCTGAAGTCCCGGCTGTCTGCGGTCGGGCTCAAGCCGAGCGGCCAGCACCACGCTCACGCACTGCACTCACCGTACTGGTGGCTCAACTGCACGTTCGGCCGCGAGAGCCTGCCTTCGCGGACCTACAACAAGCTGTTGGTCTGGGACATCATGTCCGCGCCTTGGCTGACCCGGACCGCGGAAAAGGTGCTCAACCCCGTCATGGGCAAGAGCCTGGTGGTCTACGCCGACAAGCCTGCGCTCGCTGGAAGCACCGGGTCAAAGGGAAACAGTGCCGCCGCGTAGCGCGCCGTCGATTCCTGCTGTCGCGGGAATCATCGACGCGGATCAGGTGCGCGCGACCGCGGAGTCGATCGCGCGGGCACAGGAGCCCGACGGCGCGGTCCCTTGGTTCCCGGGCGGGCACTGCGACCCGTGGGACCACATCGAGTGCGCGATGGCGATGACCGTTGCCGGCCTCACCGAGCCAGTCGCGCGGGCGTATGAGTACCTGCGCCGGATGCAGCGACCCGACGGATCGTGGGCATCGAAGATCACCGGCGGGGTCGTCGAGGACGGCACCTTCGAGACCAACCAGTGCGCTTATATCGCGGTCGGGGCGTGGCATCACTACCTGGTCACCGGTGATGACGCCGAGCTCGAGCGGATGTGGCCGCACGTTCGCGCGGGCCTCGACCTCGTCACCTCCTATGCCAGTGACCGCGGGGAGATCGCCTGGTCGGTCACGCCCGAAGGTGAAGAGCGCGACGGCGGACCGCTGCTGACGGGGTCGTCCTCGACGTACCACTCGTTGCGCGCCGGCCTTGCGCTCGCGGATCACTTCGACGAGCCGCAGCCGGAGTGGGAGATCGCGGCGGGACGCCTCGGCCACCTGATCGCCGCGCACCCGGAGGTGTTTGCCGAGAAGGACCGCTTCTCGATGGACTGGTACTACCCGGTGCTCGGCGGTGCGGTCCGCGGTGCCGCGGCACACGAGCGCTTCCGGACCCGCTGGGACCGTTACGTCGTGCCGGGTCTCGGCATCCGCTGCGTCGACGACGAGCCATGGGTCACGGGCGCGGAGTCGGCGGAGTGCGTGATGGCGCTCGACGCAGCCGACATGGCGGACGAGGCAATGCAGATGTTCGCCGACATCCAGCACCTGCGCGCAGAGGATGGCTCGTACTGGACCGGCTGGCAGTACGCCGC
>DATAUF010000020.1:0-2702 GCA_036268405.1 Mycobacteriales bacterium | reverse complement strand
CAACTGGGCGGTCATCTGGGCGTCGTAGGTGGGGCGCACGACGTCGCGGAAAACGCCGATCGGCGTGCGGTCCAGCGACAGGTCCGGCAGCCGGGACAGGGCGAAGGCGACGCCCGGGTCATCGGCGTGGGAGTCGTGGATCAGCACCTCGGACTCGTTCTCCGCGGTGATGTCCACGACCTGGATGGTGCCGTTGGGCCCACGCACCACGCCGCGCTCTTTGTTCGCCCCGAAGCGGATCGGTTGCCCGTGCTCGAGGCGGATCAGCTGGTGGTCCGCGGTGGCGGCGTCCTTGAGCGATTCGAAGGCGCCGTCGTTGAAGATGTTGCAGTTCTGGTAGATCTCCACCAATGCGGTGCCGGAGTGCTCGGCGGCCGCGCGCAGCACCCCGGTGAGGTGCTTGCGGTCGGAGTCGATGGTCCGGGCGACGAAGGTCGCTTCCGCGCCCAGGGCCAGGGACACCGGGTTGAACGGGGCGTCCAACGAACCGAGCGGGGTGGACTTGGTGACCTTGCCGATCTCGGAGGTCGGGGAATACTGACCCTTCGTCAGACCGTAGATCCGGTTGTTGAACAGCAGGATCTTGAGGTTGACGTTGCGGCGCAGCGCGTGGAGCAGGTGGTTGCCGCCGATCGAGAGCAGGTCGCCGTCTCCGCCGATGACCCAGACCGACAGGTCTTCCCGCGACGTCGCAAGACCGGTCGCGATTGCCGGCGCGCGCCCGTGGATCGAATGCATCCCGAACGTGTTCATGTAATAGGGCAGGCGCGCTGCGCAGCCGATGCCCGAGACGAACACGGTGTTCTCGCGCTTGATGCCCAGCGTGGGCATGAAGCCCTGGATCGCGGCGAGGATCGCGTAGTCGCCGCAGCCCGGGCACCAGCGCACCTCCTGGTCGGAGGTGAACTCCTTGCGGGTCTGCTCGGCCTCGGCGGTCGGTACCAGCTCGAGGCCACGACGCGGGCCGGGGATCGGAAGAGCGACGCTTGTCATGTCAGGAGACCATTCCCGTGATTGCTTCGAGCAGGTCCTCGGAGCGGAACGGAAGCCCGCGGACCTGGTTGTAGGAAACGATGTCGACGAGGAACTTGGCCCGTAGCAGCAGTGCGAGCTGGCCGAGGTTCATCTCCGGCAGCAACACCTTGTCGTAGCCCCGGACCACGTCGCCGGTGTTGGCGGGCAGCGGGTTGAGATGCCGCAGGTGCGCCCGAGCCACCTTGTGCCCGTTGTCCCGGGCCGCCCGCACCGCTGCGGCGATCGGACCGTACGTCGAACCCCAACCCAGCACGAGCAGCTTGGCGTCGCCATCCGGGTCGTCGACCTCGAGCTCGGGGATCGACGCCGCGATCCCGTCGATCTTGGCCTGGCGCAGCCGGACCATCGTGTCGTGGTTGGCCGGGTCGTAGGAGATGTCGCCGGTGCCGTCGGCCTTCTCGATGCCGCCGATGCGGTGCTCGAGCCCAGGGGTGCCGGGGATCGCCCACGGCCGCGCCAGGGTCTCGGGGTCGCGGGCGTACGGCAGGAACGTCTCGCCTTCTGCCGGCGCCTTGGCGAACTCCACCTTCATCTCGGGCAGCTTCGTGGCGTCGGGGATCAGCCAGGGCTCGCTGCCGTTGGCCAGGTAGGCGTCGGACAGCAGATAGACCGGCGTGCGATAGGTCGTCGCGATCCGCACGGCCTCGATCGCGGCGTCGAAGCAGTCAGCGGGCGACTGCGCGGCGATGATCGGGACCGGCGCCTCGCCGTGGCGGCCGAACATCGCGAGCAGCAGATCGGTCTGCTCGGTCTTGGTCGGCATGCCGGTCGAGGGACCGGCGCGCTGGATGTCGCAGAGGATGAGCGGCAGCTCCATCATCACGCCGAGGCCGACGGTCTCGGCCTTCAGGTCGACGCCGGGTCCCGACGTCGTGGTGACCCCGAGCGCACCACCGAACGCTGCGCCGAGCGCCGCGCCGACGCCGGCGATCTCGTCCTCTGCCTGGAACGTCACCACGCCGAACTGCTTGTGCTTGGCGAGCTCGTGGAGGATGTCCGACGCGGGGGTGATCGGGTATGAGCCGAGGAACAGCTGGAGGCCGGCCTGGCGTGCGCCGGCGATCAAGCCGTACGCGAGTGCGACGTTGCCGTGAATGGTCCGGTAGACGCCCGCAGGCATCGGCGCGGGGTTGACCTCGTAGCGGACGACGAAGCCCTCGGTCGTCTCGCCGAAGTTCCAGCCGGCCTTGAACGCGGCGATGTTCGCCGCGGCGAGCTCCGGCTTCTTCGCGAACCGCTCCTCGATATAGGTAACGGTGCTGTCGGTGGGCCGGCTGTAGAGCCAGGACAGCAGGCCGAGCGAGAACATGTTCTTCGCGCGCTCGCCGTCCTTGCGTCCGACGTCGAGGCCCTCGACCGACTTCACGGCCATCGAGGTCAACGCGAGCGCGTGGACGTCGTAGCCCGCAAGCGTCGAGTCCTCGAGCGGGCTCTCCGCGTAGCCGACCTTCTTGAGGTTGCGCGCGGTGAACTCGTCGGAGTTGACGATGATCGTGCCGCCGCGGCGGAGCTGGCCGAGGTTGGCCTTCAGCGCCGCCGGGTTCATGGCGACGAGCACGTCGGCGTGGTCACCCGGCGTGAGCACCGCGTGGTCACCGAAGTGCAGCTGGAAGGCGCTGACCCCGGGCAGGGTGCCGGCTGGCGCGCGGATCTCCGCGGGGAAGTCC
>DATAUF010000019.1:0-5473 GCA_036268405.1 Mycobacteriales bacterium | reverse complement strand
CGGTGGCTGGCCATGCATCGGCCCCGGTGTTCGACCGGCCGTTCCGGTGACGATCACGATGACCGATGCAGTAACCGCGGCCGTGAGGCCGATGCCAGCGGCCTGCCAGGTACGCAGTCGTCGGGCGCCCCGGCCGACGAGCTCGGCGATCGGTGCCGGCCCAACCGGCCCTTCGGCGGCGCGCTCCAGCAGATCTCGCACGTCTCGACCGTCATTCATCGGCTGCCTCCAGATCGGCGGTTGTGGCCGTCGCCCGTAGTGCGACCAACGCGCGGTGAGTGCGCGATTTCACCGTGCCAGGCGAACACCCCAGGACATCGGCGATCTCAGCCTCTGTGAAGTCGCAGTAGAAACGCAGCACGATGACGGCTCGCTGATGACGAGGCAGCCCGGCAAGCAGGCGTCTCATCGCGTCAGTGGACCCAATGTCAGCCGCTTCGTTGGGCCTTGACGTCTCTGGCAGCTCGGCGGTGGGAACCTCGCCGCGCCACCGGCGACGACCAGCGCGAACGGCGAGGCGGGCCATCACGGTTCGGGTGTAGGCGCCTGGGTCTTGGATCGATCGCCAGCGTGAGTACGTCTTGAGTAGTGCCGATTGGACGAGGTCCTCGGCGGTCGAAGCGTCCGGTGCCAGCAGGCGCCCGGTCCTCACGAGCGACGGCCAAGTAGCCGCGACGAAGGCAGCGAAGTCTTCGTCACGAGTCACACCTCATGAGAGCACCAACACCCCCTGATCGGTTCCTCGGTTCCTCGGACGCTGTTCGCGGCGCGCCATTGCAACCGCGACGATCTTCGCTGGTGTCGACGATCAGATCCTCGCCCAACTCCTCGGGACCGACAGCGTCTTGGTCGCGCGGACCGTCTACTCCCACGTCCTAAAGGAGCGGTCGGCCCGCACAGCAGCCCTGATGACCTAACTCGTCGTCGTCGGCGGCTCGCGGCTAGGTCCGCGACGCGGGACATCAGCGCGGCCTGCGCATACTGGCGGCGCGTGTGCCCGCCATCATCGCCGAGACGATCGGTAATGCCATTCCGGTGTCGGGGCAGGGAGTGCCGTTGCGGGCGACCCACGGGGAAGGGACGCGCGCACACGCTAATCCCCAAGTAGTGATCGACTTCCCAACCCGCGAGTGCCGGGGCGCGCCGGATATGCGCGGAAAGCCGCAGGTCAGGGGCTTCGATTTGGTGTCGGAGGGGGGACTTGAACCCCCACGCCCGTTAAAGGGCACTAGCACCTCAAGCTAGCGCGTCTGCCATTCCGCCACTCCGACGTGGTCCGACCGCGCGGAACAACGCGTGGTGCGATCGGCCCGGCGAGTCTACAAGAGCGAGAACGACGTCTCAGGAGTACTGCGCGCTGTACATCCCCGACAGCTTGAGCACCATCTCGACGTACCAACCGGCGTGGTTGTAATGGAAGATCGCGTTGCTCAGTGCCGAGGGTCCGCGTCCCGCGCCGTTGGCGCACAGGTAGTTCGCCGCCGAGTAGATGGCATCGGCTGGATCCATGATGTTGGCGACGCCGTCACCGTTGCCGTCGCGGGCGTAGCGCTCGAAGGTCGACGGCTCGAACTGCATCGGGCCCATCGCGCCGGCCGACGACGGACCGTCGTTGCGGCCATGGCCACTTTCCACCTGGCCGATTGCGGCGAGCACTGTCCACGGCAGGCCCGCGCAGGTCGCGGCGGCGGACTTGTAGAGGGCGAGATACTGGTTGGACGGCGGCAGGATCCGCAGGTTCGCAATCGCCGCGTCGGTGATCGATCCGAAGCTTGTGGTCTCCGCTGACAGCGCGGCCTCGGCGGCCTGAACGGCGGCGAGGCGCTGATCCGCCGCGGCAAGCAGGGCTTTCTGCTCGGCGAGCAACCGCTGCACGTGATTGGCGGCGCCGACGATCCCTCGCTCGGTACGGATCTTCCCGCGCTCCCGCAGCTCGGCGTTCGCGGCGGCAAGACGCGCCCCGGCGGCCCGCCGCAGGATCGAGCGAACGTCGGCCATCTGGGCGGACACGACGCGCGTGGCCATCTCGGTACGGTCGGACAGCGACGTGAGGCTCCCGGAATCGAGCACTGCGGCGTACACGGCGATAGAGCCGCCGGACTCATACAGCCCCCGGACGCGGTCGACCAGCTGGCTCTGTGCCTCGGCGGCCCGGATCGCCACATCGCTGCTGCTCTGGTCGGCGCGGATCGCTTCGTTCACGCTGTTGGCGACGCTGTTGAAAACCGCGCCGTAGCGCCGCTCCGCGAGCTTCGCGCGGGCCTGCAGGTGGTGCACCCGCGCGAGCAGCTGCGTCACCTGCGAAGCCGGGTCGCCGACCGTGGCCTGCGCGCTTGCAAGTGATGTCGCGGGCAGGACCATCGGCGCTGTGACAAGGAGGGCCGCACCGGCTGCCGAGATGGCAGCCGTACGGGCACGCCGAAGTGGCGTGAGCAGGCTCACGGTGGGGAAATCGGCTGATCTGACGTCCGCCTGTAGCGCCTGCCGAGGTACCGTTCAGGCTTCACACACCGATCTGACCCGCTTGGGGGAGTAGATGCAGCGCCGTCCCGCGATTGCCATCGTGGCCTTGACCGCTACCGCCGGTCTTCTCGCTGGTTGCGGAGGGGGCAGCAGCTCGGGAGGCTCGGCGCCCTCCAGCAACAACACCTCGCTCAGCCCGGCGGCGGAGCTGACCAGCTCGATCACCGCTCTCGGCACCGCTCCCACGCTCACTGCCTCGCTCAATATCGCTGCGACCGGCAGCCAGCTGCTGAGCTTCGTGAAGACGCAGGACAAGGGCTCGAAGCTCACCTCCAAGCAGGCCGCTGAGATCGCGGGTCTGCAGGTCTCCTTCGAGGTCGCGGCACCGAGCGGGAAGACCCTCAGCTCGTTGAGCGGCTTGAGCAACGCGGGCGCCGTCAACATCGCCATTGGCGAAGCCGGCAAGAGCCTGCTGAACATCCGGCTCGTCAAGCAGGTCCTGTACTTGCAGGTCGACCTGAAGGACGTGCTCAACGACATCGGCCAAGCCTCGGCCTACCGCCAGATCACCGCTGCCTCGGGCCAGCTCCCTGGGTTCGTCGGCTCGCTGGTGAAGGGCAAGTGGGTCTCGCTGCCGCTGTCCACTCTCAAGCAACTCGGTAGCTCGCTCGGCGCGGGCACGCCTCCTACCTCGAGCGCCAGCAAGTCACGCCAGCTCATCGCCTCCCTGAAGTCGCTGCTCACGAAGGACGTCACGGTGACCCGCACGTCGTCAGGCGGCACCGACCAGCTCGCTCTCAGCGGCAACCTCCGGGTGCTTGCCGGCGACCTCACGTCGACCTTCGCCAGCGAGATCCCCGGGGCCAGCGCGGCGCTCGGCAAGGCCAACCTGTCGAGCGTGCCGAACAAGAGCGTCACGCTGCAGGCAACCGTCACGAGCGGCTCGCTGAGCTCGGTGACCTTCGACCTCGGTCAGCTCGCCAAGAGCGGCAACGGATCTCTTCCGATCGAGCTCGCATTCGCTCGTACCGGTGCGGCGATCACCGCACCATCCGGTGCAGTGGCCGTGGACCTGTCGACCCTCGGCCAGCTGCTCGGCTCGTTCACGCAGGGCCTCAGTTCGGGCGGCTGAGCCACTAGCTCGCAATCGAAACGGTACCCACCGTGAAATCCGGCGGGTACCGTTTCGATTTTGGGGCCTGCGCGAAAGGATCGATACATGACTGATCCAGGGGTCACCGACCGCGCCGGCGACGAGGTCGTCGAGATCTGCCGCGACCTGATCCGGTTCGACTCGGCGAACCCGACGAGCAATGAACGGGCGATCGCCGAGTGGGTCTCGGAGCGTCTCACCGACTGCGGGCTCGCGCCGCAGATCTACGAGGCCGAGCCTGGCCGTGCCAGTGTCGTCGCGCGCTGGAGTGGTGAGGACTCCAGCCGCGACGCGCTATTGATCCACGGGCACCTCGACGTCGTACCGGCCAACGCCGACGACTGGCAGGTCGACCCGTTCGCCGGAGAGGTTCGGGACGGCTGTGTGTGGGGCAGAGGCGCGGTCGACATGAAGGACATGGACGCGATGGTGCTCGCGCTGCTCGCGGACTGGACCCGGGAAGGCAAGCGGCCGCCGCGCGACGTGGTGCTCGCATTCGTCGCCGATGAGGAAGCGGGCGGCGTGAAGGGCGCGCATTTCCTCGTCGACAACCATGCGGACCTGTTCGAGGGCTGCACCGAGGCCGTCAGCGAGGTCGGCGGGTTCTCGATGACGATCGGCGCGCGCCGGCTCTATGCCATCGAGACCGCCGAGAAGGGAATCGCCTGGCTGCGGCTGGTTGCGAAGGGCCTGGCCGGTCACGGCTCGATGCTCAACGACGACAACGCTGTTACGGCGCTGGCCGAAGCTGTCGCACGAGTCGGCCGGCACACCTTCCCGATCGAGCTCGGCCCGACCGTGCAGACCTTCCTTCACGAGGTCTGCGATGCGCTCGGCGTCGCCTTCGACCCGAACGACGTGGAAGGCGTGCTGGCCAAGCTCGGTCCGCTCGCGCGGATGGTCGGCGCAACCGTCCGGCACACCGCCAACCCGACGATGCTCGAGGCCGGCTACAAGCAGAACGTGATCCCCGGCGAGGCTCATGCCTACCTCGACTGCCGGTTCCTGCCCGGAGGCGAGGAGCGGTTCCGTGAGGAGCTGGCTCAGGTCGTCGGGCCGGACGTGGCGATCGAGGTGG
Organism: Mycobacteriales bacterium; assembly: GCA_036268405.1. Taxonomy (GTDB): domain Bacteria; phylum Actinomycetota; class Actinomycetes; order JAFAQI01; family JAFAQI01; genus DASZTV01. Next base: position 779 of record DATAUF010000019.1, on the reverse strand, counting down.
TGCAGACGCAGATCGCCTATGAGACCACCTTCGATGGCGACCTCGTCGCTGCGATGAGTGCGGCGATCGTCGACGAGGATCCGGATGCGCGAGTCATTCCGTACATCCTGTCCGGCGGAACCGATGCCAAGTCGTTCTCCGAGCTAGGGATGCGCTGCTTCGGGTTCTCCCCGCTACGCCTGCCACCGGACCTGAACTTCATCGGGATGTTCCACGGCGTGGACGAGCGAGTGCCGATCGACGGTCTGCAGTTCGGCGTACGCACCCTCAGCCGCTTCCTCGCGAACAGCTGACCAAGCAAAGCTCCGCTACCTGGCAACTACGCCTAGCAAAGTTCCGTTGCCTGGCAGAACTGCCAGGTAAAGGAGCTTTGCCTAGCGGGAGTCGCGGAGCAGGCCGGCGAGGCGGGTACGGCGGGGATGGGCGCCGATCTCGCGTACGCCGCGAGCGAGCGCGGCACCGGCCGCGTGAACGATCGACAGGTGGCGCTGCGCGCGCGTCAGTGCCGTGTAGACCAGCGGTCGCGACAGCATGCCGCTGGCCTCGGGCGGCAGCACGACGACGACCGCGGGCCACTCCGAGCCCTGGGCGCGATGCACCGTGATCGCCCAGCCGTGGACGATGTCGCGCATCGCCTTGCTCGGTACCGCGACCGGGCCGGCACCGAAGTCGACAGTCAGCTGGCTTCGCTCGGCTCCGGTCACCGTGCCGACCTCGCCGTTGGCGAAGCCGTCGTCGAGGTGGTTGGCGGTTGCCACCACTCGATCGCCGACGTCGAA
>DATAUF010000018.1:0-6846 GCA_036268405.1 Mycobacteriales bacterium | reverse complement strand
GAAGCGGTGGTGGGCAAGGACTGGACCTCGGTCTTTGTTGACCAGCTGACGTCGCCGCAGCCCGTCGCCGGGAAGCCTGCGCAGCCTGGCGGCGACCTCGGCGGTGCGCTGGACCAGTTCGCGACGAAGGTGGCAGGCGGTCACCTCATCACCACCAGCTTGGTCTCGATCCTGATCACCGACGACAACCGAATCCTGATCGGCGCCGTCACCCCGTCGTACCTCGAGCAGGTCGCGACCTCTGGTGCCGGCCAGTGACGGTCTTGCTCGAAGGGGAAGAAGCCCCGGCCGAGGCCGATACCTCCCATCCGTTGGTCATCGAGACGCACGGGCTGACCAAGCGGTTTCGGTCGGGCCAGGTCGCGGTGGACCACATCGATCTCGAGGTCGAGCGGGGAGCCGTCTACGGCTTCCTCGGTCCGAACGGTTCCGGCAAGACCACGACCATCCGGATGCTGCTCGGCCTGATCCGGCCCACCGAGGGGACGGTGCGGCTGCTTGACGACCCCATGCCGCAACGGGCCGCGCAAGCATTGCCCAAGGTCGGTGCACTGGTCGAAGGTCCGGCGTTCCACCCGTACCTGTCGGGATGGTCCAACCTCGAGCGGCTTGACCGGATGGACGAGACCGCCGATCCGCGAACCCACCAAGAGCGGCTCGAGAAGGCGCTCGCCCGGGTCGGGCTCAGCGCGGCGTCCGGCAAGAAGTTCCGTCAGTACTCGCTAGGGATGAAGCAGCGTCTCGGTATCGCCGCAGCGCTTCTCCAGCCGCGTGAGCTGCTGATTCTCGATGAGCCGACGAACGGCCTTGATCCGCAGGGAACGCGGGAGGTCCGCAACCTGATCCGCGAGCTGTCGGCCGACGGGCTGACGGTGTTGGTGTCGAGTCACCTGCTGGCTGAGGTCGAGCAGGTATGTACGCACGTCGGAATCATGAGCGTGGGTCGTCTTGTCGTGCAGGGCACTTTGGAGGACCTGCGGCGCGGCGGGGAGACAACGATCACCGTCACCACGTCCAAGCCCGACGCGGCACGGGCGACGTTGGTCAAGCTCGGTTTGTCGGACGTGACGGTGGGTCAGGACGAGGTGCATGCACCACTCGGCGACGTGACACCGGAGTCGGTGACGATCGCACTCGTCGAGGCGGGCGTGCCCGTCCGCGGGCTTGCTGCCACGCGGCCCGCGCTCGAGGACCTGTTCGTTGACATCACGGGAGAGGGCTTCGATGTCGCTCGCTGAAATGCCGGTCGGGCTCGCCGCGGTCCCGCGGCGGCAGCGCGGTGCGCTCGCCCGCCAGCTTCGTTCCGAGCTGCGCCTCGTCTTCGGGCGCCGCCGCAACCTCATCCTGCTCGGTGCGCTCGGTGCGATCCCATTGGCGATCGGCATCGCGGTGAAGGTGTCGCCGCCCGGCGGCCAAGGCGACGGGGGACCGATGTTCCTCAACCGAATCACCGACAGCGGGTTGTTTCTCGTCCTCACCGCGTTGTTCATCACGCTGAACCTGTTCTTGCCGGTGGTGGTTGGCATCATCGCCGCCGACACGGTGGCAGGCGAGGCGCAGATCGGCACCCTGCGCTATCTGCTCGGGGTGCCGGTTCGCCGCGGACGCTTGTTGGTGGTCAAGGGCGCCGGCATCGCGGCCTACGCGTTCGCGGCCGTCGCGACGATCGCCATCGTTGCGGCCATTGCCGGGATATCGCTCTTCGGCGCCGGCTCGTTCACGTTGCTCGGCGGTCAGACCGTGTCCGTCGGCGAGGGACTGTTGCGGATCCTCGGGGTGTCGACGTACGTCTGGCTGTCGCTGTCCGGCTTGCTCGCGGTTGGCCTGCTGATCTCAACGTTGACCGAGGTCCCAATGGGCGCAATGGCCGGCACGCTCGGCTTCGCCGTACTCAGCCTGGTCCTCGACTCGATTCCGTCGCTGCACGCAATCCAACCGGGTCTGATCAGCCACTACTGGCAGTCGTTCGGGACACTGATCAGGGTCGGTCCCGACTACGCCGCGCTGGGCAAGCACCTGCTGTTGCAGGTGGTCTACGTCGCGATCGCGGGAGGCCTCGCGTGGGCTCGCTTCAGCGACGCCGACGTGACCAGTTGAGCCGACCTCGCTAGTGGAACGGTGGGTTGCAGCTCTTCGGCTTCCAGCGCCAGACCGTGAGCACGTCAGCAGGAGGCCGTACCGGACAGGCCGTCACGTCGGGCTCGCCCTCGAGCCCGACGTTGTAGACCCGCCACTGCGCGCCCGGCTTCTTGTCGAAGAGCAGGTACCCGCCTTCGTCCTGCACGGATACCTGCGCGCGAAGCGAATGCTTGCTGGGTAGCAGGCTGCCGGCGGCCCAATAGGTCCCGGTATCCCGGTCGAGGGCGTAGTAGGCCGTGCCCTTGTAGAACCCCGTGTACGCCGAGTCGGGCAGGTTCTCGACCTGCGCCTGCGCATGAATCAGCTCAGCCCGGATCGCCGAGGCGAGCACGAGGTCGGCTGCGCCTGTCGTCGGCGGAGGTGGCGTGAAGGTTCGCGTTGTGGCGGTCGATTCGGTCGGCGTGTAGGTCTCGGTGAGCGGCGTAGTCGGAGGTGCGGCAGTTGAGCCACCGCTGCTACCGCTCGAGCAGCCCGCCGCGGCTGCGGCCAGACTCAACGCAATCGCAATGCCGGTTCCGCGGTGCATGCAGTCGTTATCTCACGGGAGGTTCACATCTCGCCGCGGGCGCGGGCGAGGATGCCGCGGGCGATGACGATTCGCTGGATCTCGTTGGTTCCCTCGCCGATGATCATCAACGGCGCGTCGCGGTAGTAGCGCTCGACCGGGAGCTCGGTGGTGTAGCCGACGCCACCGTGGATCCGCATCGCATCGGTCGCCAGCTCGAACGCGGTCTCGCTCGCGAACAGCTTCGCCATCCCGGCCTCGATGTCGCATCGAAGGCCGGCCATTCGCCGCTCAGCCGCGCTCTTCGTGAGCAGCCGCGCCGCCTCCAGCTTGGTTGCCATGTCGGCGATCTTCAACTGGATCGCCTGGTGCTCGGCGATCGGCTTGCCCATCGTCGTCCGCAGCTGCGCGTAGGACACCGCCGCGTCGAACGCTGCCCGCGCGACGCCGACCGCGCGAGCCGCGATGTTGATCCGGCCGACCTCTAGGACGCCGAGGATCTGCGGCAGTCCGCGACCCGGCTCACCAACCAGGTTGGCAGCGGGTACTCGATGGTCGATGTAGGCCATCTCGACCGTCTCGATGCCCTTGTAGCCGAGCTTGCCGACGTGCTTGCTCACCCGGATGCCTTCGTACGCCGAACCCGGCTCCTTCTCGACGATGAAGGCGCTGATCCCCTCTGAGGTGCGCGCCGCGAGGACCACCAGCGACGCCCGTTCGCCGTTGGTCACCCAGGCCTTGGTCCCATTGATGACGTAGTGGTCGCCGTCGAGCTCGGCCTTGCACGAGATGTTGCGGGTGTCCGTCCCGGCGTCGGGCTCGGACAGCGACAGCGCGCCGCGCTTCTCCCCACTTGCCATCGACGGCAGCCACTGCTTGCGCTGCTCCTCGGTGCCGTGCTTGAGCAGCACCGTCGCGAGCATCGTGTGGGTGTTGACGACGCCCGACAGGCTCATCCAGCCGTAGGACAGCTCTTCGATGACGCCGATGTAGGTGAGCAGGTCCAGCCCGAGGCCGCCGTACTCCTCAGGGATCGTGATCCCGAAGAGTCCGAGCTCGCGCATGTGCTGGACGATCGCGGCCGGGAACTCATCCGCATGCTCCATCGCGGAGGCGTGCGGGATGACCTCGCGGGCGACGAACCGCCGGACGTTGTCGATGATGTCCGCGCGTACGTCGGCGGGTGTCTCGGCAGCCTCTGGGGCGGGTCCACTCACGCGGGAAACGATACCGGCGGCTCGCGTTGACGCCGATTCCGTTTCAGAGAACAATCTTTCCGTGACGCCGCCGTCTTTGCTGCATGACGGCCTGCGGGAGGCCGCGACGACGTTCGGCGACCGCGATGCCCTGCTCGCGGGTGATGCCCACTTCTCCTATCGAGACCTCGACCAGGCGAGTGACCGGCTAGCAGCTGGACTGTCGTCGCGAGTCGCGCCCGGTGACCGCGTCGCGTTGATGATGACCAACCGGCCGGAGTTCGTCATCGTCTTCAACGCGATCAGCAAGCTCGGGGCGGCGAGCGTCCTGCTGAGTCCGGCCTGGAAGCAGCGCGAGGTGAGCCACGCGCTCGCCATCACCGGTGCCAAGCTCGCGATCGCGGACGGCGCGGCGCTGGACCTGCTCCACGAACAAGTCGGCACTGACGCCGTGATCGACCTCGATGGCGAGTGGTACGCCGCAGCTGTCGAGATGCCGGCCGCGCCGCCCGCCGTGATCGTCGAGGAGACCGACGAGGCGGTGCTGGTTTTCAGCTCGGGCACTACGGGTCTTCCGAAGGCGGTCCGTCACACGCATGGCTCGATGGGCCACGGGGTGCGCCACTGGATCGAGGCACTCGGGCTCACCGATGCCGATCGGTTCCAGGTCGCGACGCCGCCTTCGCACATCCTCGGGCTGCTCAACCTCGTCACCGCGGCGGCGGCCGGCGCGACGGTACGGCTGCACCCGCGCTTCGACCTCGACGAGATCCTGCGGCGCATCGAATCCGAGCGGATGACGCTGGAGATGGCCGTCGCGCCGATCGCACTCGCAATGGCCAACCATCCCTCGATCGAGGACTACGACCTGTCCTCGCTCCGCTACATCATGTGGGGTGCGACGCCGGTCACGCCGAGCGTCGCCGAGACAGTGACCGCGCGCACCGGAGTCCAGTGGCTTCCGGCGTACGGCGCAAGCGAGCTGCCGGTCATCACGTGCAATCCCGTGGGTGCGCCCGCGTCGTGGCGGCTCGACTCCGCCGGCCTTCCGCCGACCGGGGTCGAGCTGCGGGTCGTCGACATCGACACCGGTGAGCCGCTTCCGGTCGGTGAGACGGGCGAGATCCAGGTCCGCAGCCCATCGGTCATGTCCGGATATCTGCCGGAGGAGGACACCGCCGCGGCGTTTGACGGCGAGTGGTATCGCACCGGTGACGTCGGCTGGCTCGAAGCAGAGGGCTGGGTCCACCTCACCGACCGGTCCAAGGAAATGATCAAGGTCAACGGCTTCCAGGTCGCGCCCGCCGAGATCGAGGCGGTGCTGCACGGCCACATTGGGGTGCTCGACTGCGCCGTGTTCGGTGTCACCGATCCGTCGGCGGGCGAGCGTCCGATCGCTGCAGTCGTGATCGACCCGGCGGCTCCGGTCACCACCGGTGAGCTCCGCCAGCTCGTCGTCCACTCCCTCGCCACCTACAAGCATCCGCGGGCAGTTGTCGCGGTCGACGTCATCCCTCGCCTGCCGTCGGGCAAGGTGTTGCGCCGTACGCTCGCCGATCGATGGAGCGCCGACGACGACACCTTGCGACCCGCCTGATGTCGGCAGCCTGATGGACGTCCGGCTCTCCGACGAACAACGCGCGCTGCGCGATGCGGCGGTTGCCGTCGTCGCCAAGCTGGGACCCGCCTCGGTCGCCGATCTCGACGACGGCGGGCGTGCCGATCGACTCGATGCCGCGATTGCCGCCGCGGGATGGCGCGAGCTGCGGACGTCAGGCGACGACGGAGCGCCACTCGCCTCCGCTGTCGAAGCCGCGCTCGTCGCGGAGGAGCTGGGTCGAGGGCTGGCGGACGCGGCGTACATCGGGCCGCTGCTTGCCGCCGACCTCCGCCGGCTTGCTGGTGTCGCTGCGACCGACGTTGCGGAAACGGTCGTGCTGACCGCCGATCTCGCTGCGCTCGCCGGCGCATGTCGAGCGGTCGCCGTCGACTCTCGCGGTGCGCAGCGCGCGCTGTGTCTCGACGGCGCCGACCTTCTGGCTGTGCCGATCGCGCCCTCGCAGACAGACGAGGTCGACCTGACTCGCCGCACGGTCGTCGTGGAGCTGTCGGTCGGTGGGGCCGAGCGTGCAGGGGAGGTAGCGGCCGACGACGTCGTCCGCTGGACCGCGCTCGGCCTCGCCGTCTCATCCGCGGACCTGGTAGGCGTGATGCGTGGCGCGATCGACCTTGCGGTCGACTACGCCGCCACTCGTCGCCAGTACGACGCGGCGGTCGGCTCGTTCCAGGCGGTGCAGCATCTGCTCGCCGATGCGTATGTCGCGATGGAGGGCTCGCGCAGCGCCGCATTGCATGCCGCCTGGGCAATTGACGCGCTTGACCCAGCAGATGCGTTGGCGGCGGCCGCATCGGCCAAGGCCTACTGCGCCCGTGCGGCGCGCATGGTGTGCGAGACGTCGATCCAGGTGCACGGCGGCATCGGCAACACCTGGGAGTGCAAGGCGCACCTCTATCTCCGACGCGCGTTGGTCTCGAGTGATCTGCTTGGTGGCGTCGGCGCGAGCCTGCGTCGCGTGCTCGACCACGAAGTTGGGGCTCAACAGAGCTTGGGGGCCGGCGTTGGACTTCGGTGACTCGCCGGACGAGGCGCAGTTCCGGTCACGGCTGCGCACCTGGCTCTCGGACAACACTCCTGATCTACCTGCATCATCGACGTCCGACGACTACTGGGCCGGCCAGGCCGAGTGGCATCGTTCGCTGCACGCCGCGGGCTTCTTCGGGTTGTCGTGGCCCAAGCAGATCGGCGGCCACGACCTGCCGGCGACGTACGAGGTCATCGTCGACGACGAGCTCGCCGCGGCGGGTGCACCGCCGCGGCCGAGCCTCGGATACCTGGTGCAGGGAATCCTGCGGCACGGCAGCGACGACATCCGCCAGCGGTTGCTTCCCGGCATCGTCGACGGCAGTGATCGCTGGTGCCAAGGGTTCAGCGAGCCCGAGGCAGGG
>DATAUF010000017.1:0-6596 GCA_036268405.1 Mycobacteriales bacterium | reverse complement strand
GCGACGGATCAGTCCCATCGTTCCCGCGAAGATCGCGCCGTCGCGCTCATTGCGCGACGGTTGGGAGACCACGAAGAAGTACTTGTAGGAGTAGTAGAGCCGGCGATAGAACGGCGCCTGCTGCCAGTCGCGATAGTCCTGTGGCGCCTGGATGAACCCGACCTTCGGATCGGCGAACAGTGGCGCGCAGCGACGCAGGAAGTCCGGTTCGAGCTGGTAGTCGGCGTCGATGACACCGATCAGCTCGGTGCGCGGGTCGATCATCTCGCGCAGCGCATGGTTGAGGGCGCCGGACTTGTATCCCGGCCAGTCCGCGAGATGGACGAACTTCGCGCCGTGCTCGTGGCACCACGCCTCGACGGGGCGCCACAGCGACTCGTCCGTGGTGTTGTCGTCGAGGGCGATGATCTCGTACGCCGGGTAGTCGAGAGCCAGCAGCGACGTCAGCGTCTCGATCACCATGTCGGGCGGCTCGTTGTAGGCCGGCACGTGCAGGCTGACGAAGGGCAGCGCATCGACCGCGGGGAGCTCCGCCGTCGGGACGCCCTCGCGGACCCGTCGCGTCCATGCCTCGCGGCCGAGCGCGTCGCACAGCTCCCACATGTACGCGCCGGCGAGGAACGCCGCGATCAGCTCGAGCAGCCACAGGATGATGCCGCCCGTCGTACCGGCGATTCCGAGGCGGCTGACGAACGTCCACCAGATCATGAAGACGAGATAGGCCCCGAACAGGTACGTCGTTGCCGACCAGCACAGGTGGGCACGCGCACTCCACCGGCGGGTGAACGGCAGCCACACGAGGCTTGCCGCAACGATCGCGATCGCCGCCGCGATCAGGTTGTGTCTCGTCGCGCCGATGGCGGCGAGCCCGCCGACGGCGGCGGCCGCGAGCACCAGGCTGCCGGTGATCGCGAGCACGAATCGGCGGGCCCACGGCCACGCGCCGAGGCCGCGACCGCGCTGTGGCGGTTGCACGAACAGTGCCAGTGTCGCGAGGGGGGCGGCGAACAGCCCGGCCAGCAGAAGTGCCGAGAGCAAGTTCGCCTCCGGTGAGGAGGCCGCCCGATCCGGACGGCGAGGATTGGCAGGTCGATACCCACGGTCGATGCGCAACAAGCGACACCCGGGTGACCCTTGATCGACCCCGGACGCGCGAGGTGATGCGAAGTCATGCGCGGTCATGCGCGCAAGATCGCGATGTGCCAAGGTCTCGAGCATGGATGTCGAACGCTTCGAGGTTGCCCGCCCGATCGCCGCGCCGGCGGCTTCGGTGTTCGCGGTGCTCACAGATCCGAATGGTCACGTCGCGATCGACTCGTCCGGGATGCTGCAGTGGGCCGAGGGCTCGCGGGTGACCGCGGTGGGTGACGAGTTCGTGGTCCACATGGATCGCGAGTCGTTCAACGACTACCCGATGGGCAAGTACGACGTGACCGTGATCATCACGAAGTACGAGCCGGACGCGCTGATCGAGTGGACCATCTCCGGACAGATCCAGCCTCCGCTGCGCCACCTCTACGGCTACCGGCTCGAGCCCGGTGACGACGGCGCGACGCTGGTGACGTCGTACTACGACTGGAGCGAGATCGACGACGCCTATCGCGGGAAGGGCATCTTCCCGGTGATCCCCGAGGCGGCGCTGCGAGCAACCCTCGGCATCCTCGCCCGAGTGGTCGAGCGCCCCCAGGGCTAACCCAAGCAAAGCTCCTTTGCCTGGCAGATCCGCCAAGCAAAGTTCCGCTACCCGGGTGTATTGCCTAGCAAAGGAGCTTTGCTTGGCGGGGGAGCTAGGCGGCTTCCACCGGCCAGAGCGGTAGCAGGCGGCCGTTGAGCGGGCCGCGCTCCGGAGGCGCGACGTCCCAGCGATGGGAGCACCGAGGCAGCAGCGCGGCCACGGTCTCCGCGGCGGGCTGGCCGTACCAGGGATAGGCGCGACACATCGGCGGTCGATCGTCGTGGGCGGTGCACTGCCGGCTGCGCGGATCCCAGGCGTCGCACGACCATGCGACGCCGCCCTCGCTCTTGCCGGCGAGCGGAGCCGGCTGCGGATCCATCGGGGTCATGTGCGCCAGGACGAACGTCGCGTCCTCGCCGAGGTCGTGCGGGTCCCCGGCGGAGTTCATCGCAACGGTCGTGGTCAGCATGTCCTTGGAGTACGGCAGCCAGACCGGGTCGCAGCAGTCACCACATCCAGCGCAGTCCATGTCCTTCCAGTGTGCCTCAGCCGGCGCCACAACTTGCATGCGTTTGTGCACGGAAGTTGCTGACAAATCCCACGCCGGGTCATACGTTCACATCCAATGTCTGAGATTCGCCGTACGAGATCGGTCCTCGCTGCCACCGTCGCGATCCTGCTGCTCGCCGCATGCGGCACGCAGGTCTCCGACTCGACGCGCCGCACCCTGGAGGCGCAACAGCTCAACCAGACAGGCGGATCCAACGCCGCACCCGGCCAGGTGACCGGGCCGAGCGAGCCGACCACCGTCCCTACCGGGGGCGGCGTCCTGCCGCTGCCGTCAGCCGCCGGCGGCGCGCCGGGGACGGGCGCGACCTCCGGGACGGGTACGACGTCGGGCGGCGGCAAGGCCGCCAACCCGGGCAAAGCCACCGGGTCTGGGAGCTCGCTTCCCGCGGGGATCGGCGCCCCAGCACCCGCCGGCGGCAACGGCGGCGCGACTGACGTCGGCGTCACGGCCACCCAGATCCTGCTCGGCAACGTCAGTGACCTGTCCGGTCCGCAGCCGGGCCTGTTCCAGAGCGCGGTCAACGGCACCAACGCCTACATCGCCTACATCAACAGCCTTGGTGGGATCTACGGCCGCCAGCTGAAGATCGACGTCGCGGACTCGCAGACATCTTGCGAGGCTGATCGCAACGGCATCAACCAGCTGATCGGCAAGGTGTTCGCGTTCTCCGGCTCGGCCTCGCTCAACGACCAGTGCGGCGCGACGGTGCTCGGCGCGCACAAGACCGTGCCCGACGCGCATCTCGCGGTCACGCCGCAGGCCAACGCGCTGTCCAACAACTTCAGCGTCACTCCGATCGGCACCAAGGTCAGCAACGGGCCGTTCGGCTGGGTGACCAAGAAGTTCGGCAGCTCGGTCGTGCAGCACACCGGGTTCCTCTACGCGAACCTCCCCGCAGTCAACAACGTCGCGAACCTGTCGATCCACAGCGCGCAAACCGTCGGCTGGAAGTTCGTCGTGCACTCCTCGGTGTCCCCGACCTCGACCGACTTCACCGCGCAGATCATCCAGATGCGCCAGGCCGGCGTGAAGCTGTTCTACACGCTGTTCGACGCGCAGGAGCTGGCGGAGTTCGTCCGTAACGCCAACCAGCAGAACTTCCATCCGGTGATCTTCGCGCCGCTCGCCTACGACCAGACGTTCTTCAGCCAGCTGGGCAATCCCGCACTCGCGAACGGCATCTACGGGTTCAACGGAGAGACGCTGTTCTTCAGCAAGTCGGACTCCCCCATCCCGGCCGTGGCGCTGTTCCAGAAGTGGTACGGCGCGGTGACCCACAACGGGCCGGCCGACAGCTTCGGCGCCGACGCGTGGTCGGAGACCGAGCTGCTGGTCAACGCACTCGCCGCCGCCGGCCCTGACCTCACCAGGAGCAAGGTCATCGCCGCGCTTCGTACGGTTCACTCGTTCGACGCCGATGGCTTCTTCGCGCGTTCGAATCCGGCGTCGAAGCAAGCGGGCAACTGCTTCGTGACGTGGGAGATCAAGAACGGTCAGTACGTCCGGATCGGTGACCCCGGGCTCGGCTTCATCTGCGAAGGCCGCCCCTCCTGAACCAGACCTACCTGTCCGTGTTTGCGCCGGCCATAGCCCGCGCAAACACGGACAACTAGCCCAGCTTCACTGTCATCCGCTTGATGCCGTTGATGAACGACGAGCGCAGCCGGTCGGGCTCGCCGACGACCTTCAGGTCCGGCATCTCGGCGAAGATGTTGCGGAACGCGACCGCGAGCTCGCGGCGGGCCAGGTTGGCGCCGAGGCAGAAGTGCGGCCCACGTGCGCCGAAGCCGACGTGCGGATTCGGCGTACGGGTGATGTCGAACACGTCGGGGTTCTCGAACACCGTCTCGTCGCGGTTCGCGGAGTTGTAGTACAGGATGAACTTCGACCCTTCCGCAAAGTCCTGACCACCGACGGTGACGTCGCGAGTCGCCGTACGACGCATCCAGATCACGGGGCTCGCGTAGCGCACGATCTCTTCGACGGCGGTCTTGGTCAGCGAGTCGTCCGCCATCCAGGCGGCGCGCTGCTCCGGGTTGCGGTCGAGGTTGTAGACGCCGTGGCTGGTCGCGGTACGCGTCGTCTCGTTGCCGGCAACACACAGCAGGATGAAGAACGACGCGATCTCCTGGCTGGTCAACGTTTCGCCGTCGATCTCCGCGTTGACGAGCGCGGAGGTGAGGTCGTCGGTCGGCTTGTCCTTTCGTTCCTCGGCGAGGCGCATCATGCATTCCGAGAGCAGCTGGCCGGCGGTGAGGACCATGCCCATGCCCTCTTCGGGCGTCGCGAAGAACTCCGGGTCGCCGCCGGAAAGGATGATGTTGCTCTGCTCGAGCACCATCGCCTCGTCCTCGGGGTGGATGCCCATCATCCGGCTGATGATGCGCAGCGGCAGCGGAGCGGCGACCTCTCTCACCAGGTCGAACTCGCCGTTGTTGGCTTCGGCGATCTTGCGGGCGTCGGCGAGGATCTCCAGCGAGACCGTGTTCACGTCGTCGAGGACGGTTTCGAGCATCTTCGGGGTGAACGCCGAGGACACGATGCGCCGGATCTTGGCGTGACGCGGGTTGTCCATCGAGATCATCGAGCCGTAGAACTCCTGCATCTCCATCGGCAGGTCAAGGATCGACGTCGCGCCCTGGCCGCTGCAGAAGATCTCCGGCGTCGCGCTCATGTGCTCGACGTCCGCGTGCCGGGTCACCGCGTGGTAGCCGGGCCCCTTCGGGAACATCAGGAACTCCGGCTCCTCGTAGTAGGCGAGTGGCGCCTCAGCCCGAAGCCGCGCGAACGCGGCGTTGCGCTCTTCCTGCGAGGTGGCCCAGAACTCCTCGCTCGACAGGTCGATGCCGAGGTCGATTCCTGCGGTGGTGGTCATGGCTCTCCCGGTTGCAGTGACGGTTCAGCTTGCGAGCTCGGGCGTCGCGCCGAGGTATGCGGTCTGGACGATCGGATCGGCGCGGACCTCGGCAGGTGTGCCGGCGCCGATCAGCCGGCCGAAGTCCAGGACGTGAAGGTAGTCGCACACGTGCATGACGAGGTCGACGTCGTGCTCGACGAGAAGTACGGCAGTGCCCGCGGCAGCCAGGTCGCGCAGCAGCTGGCCGAAGGTCTCGGTCTCACTCGGCGACAGACCGGATGAGGGCTCATCGAGGAGCAGCACGTGTGGCGAGATCGCGAGCGCGCGGGCCACCTCGACGAGGCGCGCAACCCCGGTCGGCACCGCGTCGGCCGCCGCGTCGGCGTAGGCGCTGGCGCCGACCCGTGCGAGCATCTCGTCCGCGACTGCTGCGGGTGCGGGCGCAGAGCTCAGCTCGGCCGCGGTCAGCACGTTGTCGCGCACCGACAGCGACCCGAACACCTCGAGCCGCTGAAAGGTCCGCGCGATGCCGGCGCGGGCCCGTCGCGCCGCGGACCACCCGGTGATGTCGACGTCGTTCAGGCGCACCCGGCCGTGGGTCGGGGCCTGCAGGCCGGAGACGACGTTGAACAGCGTCGTCTTGCCGGCGCCGTTGGGCCCGATGAGCCCGGTGACCTGCCCGGCCGGCACGTCCAGGCTGACGTCGCTGACCGCGACCAGGCCGCCGAAGCGGACCGTGACGTCGGAGATCGCCAGCAGTACGTCCTCCGACCCCACCCGCCGCCCATTGATGGGGCCCGCTTCGCGGGTGCTGATGCTCACGTGCGTGCCGCCGTACGTCGCTGGGCCGGCGGGGTCGGCCGGCAGATGCCGCAGAGCTCGAGGCCGGTGCGGGACTTGGGCTTGACGATCTCCTGGCCCCGCATCGCGACGCAGTCGATGCGGTGCAGCATCGTGCCGCCCGGTGTGGTGACGAGCTCCTCAGTGCCGCGACCGCCGGGCCGCGATGCCGCGCGCTGGCCGGCCGCGATCTCGGTGAGCAGCTGCTCGACCCGCTGCTGGTGCTCACGGTCCTGCCGCGCCGAGTCCTCGGTACGCCGAACCAGCCGGGTCATCCAGTAGGAGAAGTACATCGCGGTGCCGATGCCGGCGACGGCCAGACCGAGGATGCCGCCGGAGATCAGATACGGCGTCTGCTCCCAGTCCAGCGAGGTCTGCGCCGCGCCGTACCAGCCGAGCAGGATCAGCCCGATGCCGAGCGGGAGCAGCGCGCTCCCGATGACGAGCAGCCACGAGTCCGACCACTGGAGCCGGGCGACACGGATCCGCGACACCGCAGTGCGCAGGTCGGTGAGGTGGGTTGCCGAGGTCTCCTCGGAGCTCACGTCCGCCACCTCGCCCGCCGCCAGGTGACGGAGCCGGCTGCGCCAGCGCTCATTGCTCCTCCTCATATCCCGCGTCGGCGGGGACTTCGAGAAAACGTCCGGCGACGA
>DATAUF010000016.1:0-42821 GCA_036268405.1 Mycobacteriales bacterium | reverse complement strand
CGTCTCGCCACGGGCGGCTGGCGCGATCGACGTGATCGGGACGGGGTCACTCGAGGACGTACCTACGCGCTACCGCGAGGCCACCGTGACGGTTCTGCCGTCAGTGGACGAGGCGTTCGGGCTCGTACTGGTCGAGTCCCTCGCCTGCGGCACTCCGGTGGTCGCCGTCGCCTCGGGCGGATTGCCCGAGATCGTGACGCCCGACGCCGGAGTCGGAACGCTCGCCCCTGTCGGGGACGTGACGGCGCTGGCCGACGCGATCATCGCGGCGGTCGCCCTCGCAGCCGATCCATCAACCCCGGCACGCTGCGCCGCCCACGCCCAGAACTGGAGCTGGGACGAAGTAGGCCCCGACCACCTAGCCGCCTACCAAGCCGCCCTCTCTTACTCGAAGTAGCACACAACTGTGTCCTCGGAGGCGGTTCTGCGGCGTTCCGCACGCTCAGCTGGACGCGCCCAGGCGCGAGTTGTGTGCTACTTCGAACGGAGGCGGCGGAGTCTTCCGAGGGCGCGGCGGGCGGGGTCGGTGCGTTTTGAGTGGTAGATCACGAAGTGTGAGCGGCCGTGGTGGTGCACCGCGTAGTGGATCAGGCCCTTGCGCGTGACGTAGTCCAGAAGCTCCGGGATGGGAAGCGGCTTGTGCACGTGGACGTCGCCCGGGATCGGCTCGAGGAAGTTGATCGCGACAAGGTCGGCGGTCGACTCGATCGCGGCCAGGAACGCGAACGGGTCCTCGACGTGCTCGATCACGTCGAAGCAGTACGCCAGCTCGAAGCCTGACGGCTTGCTCTGCTCGATGTCGTGGGTGGCTGCTTCGAGCCCACGCCGTGCCAGTCGCCACCGCAGGTACTCGACGCTCGGATTGTCGAAGTCGAGGAACTCGACGTCGTAACCCGCCTCGAGGAAGCGCAGGCCGTCGCTGCCGATGCCGCAGCCGTAGTCCAGCAGCCGCGAACCGCGACCGATCCGTCGCATGATCTCGTCGCGATAGGGCCGCTTCGTCCCCGACATGGCGAAGACCGTCAGGTCATAGAGGTACGACGTGGACGTCCGATAGAACGTGAGCTCATCCGGTGCGGCATGCTCCTCGGCGTCGACCTCCTGCTGGTGGCCCCGCAGTCGTAGCTCATCGAAGTCCGGACCGAGGTAGTCCTTGAGCTCCGCCAGCTCCTGCTCGGCCTCGAAGGCGTCGAGGTACGCCCGCGCAAACCAGGCCAGCCACGCATCGACGAACCGCTTGCCCGACCAAGGCGCCCGCCGCCACCGATGACTCGGCATCGGGCGTCCTTGCACCGCGCGGAACCGGTTCGCGAAGTACGGCGCGAAGTCCTCGTGCCGCTGTGTCAGCAGGAACTCGCCGACGGCGATGCCACGCAGCCGAGTCTCGAACGACGTCGCGTCGTAGGAATGAAGGTGCTGCGCGCGAGCGTCCGGCTCATAGCGCAGCGACATCCCGGCGTCGCGAAGCCGGTAGGCGATGTCGAGGTCCTCGTAGTAGTAGGAGAAGACCGGATCGAACCCGCCGGCGCCGTCGAACAGCGTCCTCGGCAGTGAGACGTTGCACGAGTAGAAGCGTCCCCAGCCGGCCTCGTCGTCGATGCCCGCGAGCTCGAACTGCATGCCGGCGCGGTCGATCCAGCGACGCAACGATGTCTCCGGCACATCGGCGTGCCACGAGACGCTGCCGAGCACCGCGACCTGCGGGCCGCCATCGCGGTCATGCCGCGCGAGATGTCGCTCGACGAGCTCGGGGGTCGGGATCATGTCGTCGCCCAGGAACAGCAACAGCGGCGAGGTGGCGCGCGCGACGCCCACGTTGCGCGCCTGCCCGGGTCCACCCTGCGGGACCTGGACGACAGCAACGTCCGAGCCGAGCGACGGGACCGACTGATCGTCGCCATCGACCACCACCACGATGTCGAACCCCTGGACGGTCTGCGCCCTCAGCGCCGCAAGCGTCCGGTCGAGGATCCGCCAGCGGTCGCGGGTCGGGATGATGACGGTCAGTGACGAAGCGTCGATGGTCACGACGGACCGACCGGGTACCCGAGCTCGCGCAACAGGTCGGCGGTCACGCTCTCGACCACCCTCCGTTCGCCATCGGGAAGCGAGCGCCACTTGCCGGTACCGATCTCACCGCTCGCGGGGAGCGGGGTGACGCGCTCGCCGGCCCGGCCCTCGAGCGCCGCCCGCGCCTCGACGGATGGCGGTACGCCGATCCAGGACCACACGCCCGCGACGACCGACTCCGGGTCCGCGAGCAGATCCTCGTAGCGGACCTCGCGCAGCTGATCCAGCTCCGGTGCAACGGCACGGATCGCCCCGACCGCGTCCACCCATTCCTGCGCGGCACCGGCGAGGCCGGCGCCCCCGCCGCGGGTCAGCGCGAGCGACATCGCCGCATCACGTCCGTCGCGCACGACATGGACGAAGTACGCATCGGGATACAGCCGCGCGACGAACGGCAGCTGCCACACCGTCGTCGGTGTCTTCTCACACACGTAGTCCACCGGCCCGTCGGCCCGCCGCAACAACCCCGACAGCAGGTCGTCGCAGAAGGCCCGCAAGGACGTGAGCGTGAGGTCGTCACCGGCAGTCGCCCGGACGTCGTCCGCCCACAGCGGGGCGACGTCCGGAAACAGCCAGGTCTCTCCGGTCTCGGTTCCGGCAATACGGGGGTGCGCGGACAGCAGGCGATGCAGCCAGGTCGTCCCGCTGCGCGCGGCACCCAGCACCACGATGACCCGCTCATGCAGTGGGCTGCGCTGCGGGCTGAACACCAGCTCACCGGGTTCGGCCGGCCCGGGAAGGTCGATCACCGCCTGACTCGCCGCGGCGGCCGCGAGATCGGCAGCGGCGTCGGGATCCCTCACCACGTCGTCGGCATGCAACCAAAGGTCGGGCTCGGCCGCCGCCGTGCCCGACCCGCGCTCCGGCTCGCCGATCGCCACGACGAGCGCGTCGGGCCACACCCCGCGCAGGTACGGACCGAGCAGCTCGGCGTTGGCGATCACGTCGACGGAGTACGCCGAGCCGTGCGTAGTAGCCGGCGCGACGAGCTGGTCCGCCACACGGCGCAGGGCCGCCATCAGGTGAGGCCCATCAACGAGCGAGGAGACTCCTGCGATGCCCCCGCCGATTTGATGCCCCCACAACAGCCGGGACATCCGCGACAGCAGGTCCATCGGCGGCGGCGCGCTCCAGCCGGCGCGACTGGCGAGCGCCTCCCGGAGCAGGTGCGTCGCGCGGTCGCCACCCAGAATGAAGACCGGCCGGAGCGGGTGCGCCGCGCTCACCTTTCGGTGCGGTGGAACGTCCCACCGAGGTCGGCCACACCGGAGGCAAGCCCTCGGCCGGACACGTAGAAGGTCACTGGCACCGCCCGCCCCATGAGCACACTGTGGCCGCCCTCCGCTGTGTGCAACGACGCCGTAGCAAAGTAGCCACCGCTCGGCACGGCGAGGCGAAGCCTGGTCTCGTACTCCGCTGCCTCGCCCGCTTTCAACGCCGCGAACGGTGTCATCAAGTTGGTGTCGGAGTAGACGACGGTTCCCGCCTCCGTCGTGATCGTCATGCCCATCACCGGGTTCTTGATCTCAGTCGTCGCGTGCACCCGCAGCCGCAGGACGATGTCGTCGCCACTGTCGAAGTGCAGCATCGGCTCCACGCTGCCGGCGTTGTGCAGTGTCAACGAGTCGATCACCGCACCGTGGGTGGCGAGCTCACCGCCGCCGTACTGGTCCTCCATCGACTCCTTGCCGACGACGTTGTAGAACTCCGAGATCGCGTCGAAGGTGGGACCGTCGAACACCTTGTGACCGCGGCTCATCACCAGCGCCCGGTCGCAGAAGCCGCGGATGACGTTGATGTTGTGGCTGACCACGACGATCGTCGTCCCTTGCGCCCGGATCTCCTGCATGCGGGCAAAGCACTTGAGCTGGAAGGCAAAGTCGCCGACCGCGAGCACTTCATCGACGAGGAGTACGTCGGGATCGGCAGCGACCGCCACCGAGAAGCCGAGTCGGACAAACATGCCGGACGAGTAGAACTTCACGGGCGTGTCGATGAACTCCTCGACCTCGGCGAAGTCAATGATCGCGTCGAGCCGCTGGTCGATCTCGGCACTGCTCATGCCGAGGATCGTGCCGTTGACATAGACGTTCTCGCGGCCGGTGAGCTCCGGGTGAAAGCCGACTCCGACCGAGATGAGCGGGGCCACCTTGCCGCGCACCGCGACGACGCCACTCGACGGCGCCGTGACCCCGCAGAGCAGCTGGAGCAACGTCGACTTGCCGGCGCCGTTGCGGCCCAGCACGCCGAGGCTCTCGCCGGCTGCAACTTCGAGATTGACATCGTCGAGCGCGAGCAATGAGCTGCGGCGGCTTCGGGCCCGCAGCCGCAGTGCGTTGATGAGCATCGGCTGGTCGTCGTACTTGACGTAGCGCTTGCTGACGTCCTTCAGCGAGATGACTGGCCGGTCGCTCACAGCAGATCGACGAAGACTCGGTCGCGGCGGCACTGCAGCCAGAAGCCGATGCCGCCGAAGACGACGCACCACACTGCGCATGCCGTCACTGCGAGCGTCAAGGCCGAATCGGAGCCGACCGTCGCGGCGCGGAAGATCTCGATCGGACCGGCTCCCGGACCGATTGCGATCAGGTCACGCAGGACGTGGTGGTGCGTGGACAGCCGCGACAGCGGATAGATGATCGGCGTGAGATAGAAGCCGACCGACAGCACTGCCATGACGACGTACCGGATGTCGCGGAAGTAGACGTGCACCGCCGACAGGCACAGCCCGACACAGACGACGAGCAGCACCGCGAGCGCGGCACCGGGGATCACCAGCAGAAACGAGACACCGACGCCGCTTCCCACCACCAGCGACATCACGAGCAGCAACACGATGCCGACCGCGAAGGGGTAGATGGCCGAGCTAGCCGTCACGAGCACCGGCAGCGCGCGGGGAAAGTAGATCTTGCCGGCGAGTGCGACGTTGTCGACGATCGCCGTCGCCGCGGAAGGTCCGGCGTTGGCGAGGTAGTTCCATGGCACCAGCGCTGAGTAGAGGAACACGGCGTACGCCTGCTGCGACGACGCATAGGTGTGCCCGATTCCCACGACGTGGGTGAAGACGACCGAGAGCACGACGGCCTGCACCAGTGGTACTCCGACCGCCCAGACCACGCCGAGCATGGTGCGGCGGTACTTCACGTAGAAGTCCTTGCGGGCCAGGATCACGAGCAGAGCTCGAGCGGCCCACAGCTCGCGAAGCATCACGCTCGGCCGGGTCGATGGACCGCGGAGCTCGAAGCCCTCGTCGGAGGGCCGGCGAGCAGCCGGCTGCGGCGCGATCGAAAGCGTCGCTATGGTGCCCTCCTCGAACCGCCGCGGTCGACTTCCGCGATCGCCTGTGCGCTCACATCGTGTCACGGAGCGCAGATCCGAACGAGTCGACTGAACAGTCTCGGGTAGTTCGTACGATGGCCCAGTGGAGCACGCCCCCGAGCCGTGCGCCGAGGGCATCGCCGTCGTCATCCCGACCCACTCGCGCTCATATCTGCTCCCCCGGCTGTTCGCAGGGCTTGAGGCCCAGCTCGGGAGCCTGACCTTCGAAGTCGTCGTCGTCGACGACGCGTCGACCGACGAGACCCCCGACGTGCTCGAGCGCCTGGTAGCGCAGAGCAGCCTCGCCGTCCGGATCATCCGCCAGCCGCGCAACCGCGGCCCCGCGACCGCGCGAAACCTGGGGTGGCGCAGCACAACTGCCAATGTCATCGCCTTCACCGACGACGACTGCACGCCGGAGGCAGGCTGGCTGCAAGGTCTGGTCGACGGGCTATCGGGCGCCGACATCGCGCAGGGCCGCACGGTCGCCGACCCGGACGAGCTCGATCAGACCGGTCCGTTCAGCCGCGTGCTTGTCATCGGCCACGAGGACGGCTTCTACCAAACCTGCAACATCGCGTACCGCCGTCAGGTTCTGGAGAGCGTCGATGGCTTCGACGAGGCCTTCCGGTTCCCCGCCGGGGAGGACACCGACCTGGCTTGGCGAGCCCGGGCCGGTGGCGCCCGCACGGTGTTTCAGCCCGACGCGGTCGTGCGGCACACCGTCCGGCCGTCGAACCTGCTCGTTGCGCTCCGCGACACCTGGCGCTGGCAGAGTGCACCCCAGGCGATCAGCCGACATCCCGAGCTTCGTTCCCTGATCTATCGGCCGTACATCTGGAAACCGGCGCACCTGCTCCTGCTGGTCGCGCTACCGGGCATCGTGCTGGCGGTGGCCGCACCGTGGTTCGGCAGCTGGACTGCCGCGGCGGTTTCCTGGGCAGCTGCACTCGCGCTGGTCGCGCCCTACGCGTGGCACCGGGTACGCCGCGAGCGACTACCGCAGACCAACAACGTCACACGGGTGCTGCTGCTCCCCGCGGCCTTCCTGCTCGACGCAGCAGAGGTGCTCGCGTGTGTCGTGGGATCGGCGCGCTACCGAACCTTGCTGGTGTAGCCGGCACCGATCATCGCCCTTGAGAGAACGGGCCAGGCCAGATGCCCGGCGGTGGCGTGGGGCTTCCACCCTCCGTCCGGGTCGCGACCATCATCACGTGGCAGCCGAGGCGGTTCACGAGCGGAGTCTTCGAGCACACGACCTCGACGAGGTCGACCAGCCGGCGGCCGAGCGTCCCCCGGCGGTCGAACCAGGCGGCGGAGCGGCTCTGCGGCGGGGGGAACTCGAAGGTCGAGGCGTCGACGGTGCTGAGCCCGGCTGCGGCAAACATCCGGCGGGTCTCCGCCTGCTTGTGCCAGGTATGCGGCACCCACGCTGCGCTGGTTCCCTCGTCGAGCACCTCAGCGCTCACGGGCTCCGGCCAGACCCACGGTCGATGCGAGATCAGCCGGTCGTGCCGGAAGCCGAGCGCCTTCTCGATGAACGAGCCGGGATCGAACAGCGGAAACCGCAATGGCAGCTCCGACGCGTTGTTGGTGGTCATCACCAGCGCGCCGCCCGGCTTCAGCACCCGCGCGATCTCCCACACCGCGAGCTCCGGCCGCAACAGATGCTCGATGACCTCCGTGAAGACGACGACGTCGACCGAGCCGTCCGCGATCGGCAGGTGCTCGCCATCGCCACGCACGAACGACGCGCGTAGCGGGCCGTCGTACTCGCTGAAGCGCCGCGCCGCGGACTCGATGTGGTGGCCACCGAAGTCCAATCCGATGTAGTGAGCTGAGCAGTCCCGCAGTCGATCCGCCGCTAGCGCTGAGCCACAGCCGAGGTCGAGGACCACGCCGGCGACGGGCAGATGCTTCGCGGCGGCCTCGCCCACCAACCGGTAGCGCATCTCGTGCCGGTGGCCGTGGTAGTCGCTCCACATGTCGAGCTCTTCCTCGACCGTCGGAACGCACTCGTTGTAGTGCCGCGCAAAGACCGTGGGAGTCGCGGTGCGCAGCAACTCCCAGTCGTGCTGCGTGGCCGCGATGCCACGCCGGCGATACCGCGAGTAAGTGGTGAGCCACAGACCCACGAGCAGCACCGCGCACCCGACCCGGGCCGCGACTGCAAGCTCGGGCAGCGCGATCCCGACGATCAAGACGAGCGGCAGCCCGCACTGGACCGCGACGCGCAGCTGCCGCTTCATGGACGACATTCTTTCGCGGCATCCGCCCGAGACACGTCCGGAGACGCATTCCTGGCGAATGGATGGCCTACCGTGTCCGGTCATGGGAGCCGGACGGTGACGTACCGGCGGCTCGCCCTGATCGCGATCCGTCCGCTGCTTCCGCTGGCCGGGACCGCTCGATCGACCCGCCGTCGCTGGCGGCGCGAGAAGCTCGTGATCCGGCTGAAGACTCATGCCGCGAGCGTCGGCGCAACCGTCGAGGTCGACATAGCGCGGGACGTGATCATCGACGGACCGATTCAACTCGAGATCTACGCCGCCACCGCGAGCCGCCTGGTCATCGGCAGCGGCGTACGGATCGGAGACGGCGTGCGGCTGTCACTCCGTGGCGGGTCGATGGCGATCGGTGCAGACTCCGAGGTGCGCCGCCTCGGTACGTACCAGGTCACCGGCGTACTGCGGATCGGCGCGGGCGTCGTGCTCAACGGCGGTGTCACGGTCCACTGTGCCGAGTCGATCGAGATCGGCGACCTGACGATCATCGGCGAGTACGCGACCATCACCGACTCGAGTCACCAGCGGACGCCGCCCGGCGTCCCGATCCATCACACCTCCGTCACAAATCCGGTGCGGATCGGGCGCAACATCTGGATGGGCGCCCACGCCGTCATCACTCCTGGTGTCACCGTCGGCGACCAGGCGTTCGTCGGCGCCGCCGCGGTCGTGACGAAAGACGTCCCGAGCGGGTGGCTGGTCGGCGGTGTCCCCGCCAAGCCCATTCGCGAGATCACCGAGCAGTGACCGGTCGACAGCCGCGATGAAGGTCGCGCACTACGTCGAAAGCTGGCTCGAGCTGTCCGCCGGATTCGTCGCGGCGCAGGTCGATCGTTCTCGTCATAGCGGCGTCGTCATCAGTCGCGACGGCTGGCTCAACCTCGACGCCTTCCCCTATCGGCCCCGCCACTCGTTGCGATTGCTGAGGGACCGCGCGCCGGAGCGTTGGAAGTATCGGGCGCTTCGGTCTCAGCTCGGGCCGCTGCTCGCCGCGCATCGCGCGGACCTGGTCCACGTCCACTTCGGGTATGCGGCGAACGACGTCCTCGACGTGGTCGCGCATCGGCCCTATGTCCTGTCCCTGCACGGCCACGACATCACGGGCCTGGTGCACGACCGACCGCGGCACTATGACCGGGTGGTCGCCGCCGTCGACGCGGTGATCGTCCCGTCGCGCTTTCTCGCGGGTGCAGCCGAGCGAGCGGGCTTCGACCCCGCGACGATCCACGCCATCCCGAGCGGGGTCGACACGACCTTCTTCACGCCGACCGCACTGCCTGACGGTCCCCCGACCGTCGCCTTCGTGGGTCGCCTCGTCGAGAAGAAAGGACTCGACGTCCTGCTGACCGCCTGGCCGCTCGTGCTCGCTGCGCACCCGACCGCACGTCTCGTCGTGGTCGGCGAAGGACCACTTGCGGGTCTGCTCGAGGATCCGGGCCCGTCCGTGACGTATCTGCTGCCCAACCCGACGCGACGCCACGAGCAGGTTCGCGACGTCATCCGGGCCGCTCACCTCGTCGTGACGCCGAGCCGGACCTCCGCAACCGGTGACAGCGAGAGCCTGCTGCTGGTCAACCTCGAGGCCGCGGCGAGCGGGCGCCCTGTCGTGTCGACGCGTCATGGCGGGATCCCGGAGTTCATCGAGGACGGGCGCACCGGACTGCTCGTCGACGAGGGCGACGCCGAGGCTCTCGCGACCGCGATGGCACGAGTCCTTGGCGATGCGAAGCTGTCCCGCAACCTGGCCAAAGCAGCCGTGAGCCACGCCGGCACCTTCGACGTGCAGGGCTGCGCGGCGCGGGTCGACGACCTCTACGAGGAGCTGCGCCGCAACCGGAAGTGACCGTTGTCGACGGGTACGACGATCGCCGACGCGAACCCACGCAGCATCCCGAGGAAACGCAGGCCCGATCCCGCCGCGCGCAGCCAGTCGCGTTTGAACAGCTCCCGTCCGACCGACGCCAGCCCCCAGTGCCACAGGTCGTCGACAGCGACGACGCGCAGTCGCGCCCGGTCGGTGCGCGCCAGCTTCGCGAGGCGCGCTCCCGAGCCGATGCCGTAGCGGTGCTGAAGCGCGACGTACTGCCGCACTCGGCGCCAATGTTCGTGGTACGCCGACGCGTCGGGTGCGTACCAGCCGTGTGCCCCCGTCGCGAGAACACGATCGAGCAGGTCCGGATCCTCACCGGCCGGCCATCGTGAGCCCGGACCCATTGCCTCGTCGAAGCCACCGACCGCATCGAGCATCGAGCGGTGCATCCCGAGGTTCGCACTGTGACCGATCACCCCACCGGATCGGCGGTCGTACTCCTCCTCGCTCAGCCCGGTCTTCACGGTGAGCGACAGCGTGCCCTGACCTTCGGGCAGGTCGACACGACCGGAGACGAAGGCGGCGCCGGGATGCGCCGAGAGCCCCGCCACCATCGCGGCCGCCCAGCCGGGGCGCACCCTCACGTCGTCGTCGACGAAGGCGATGAAGTCGTGCGTCGCCTCGCGCCAGCCGGTGTTGCGTGCCAGTGACACGCCTCGTCGTTCGACCTTGAGAAGACGTGCGTCGTGCTTGCGCGCGACTTCCCACACCGGCTCCGGATCGGGCGAGCCCGACTCCGCGACGATCAGCTCGTCGCCGTCCCGAAGCGAGCTGCGAAGACTCTCCAACGCGGCGTCCAGCAGATCGGGACGACCGCTGGTCGCCACGATGACGGACAGCGCGGGTGCGGTCATCCGTCGGACCGATAGTGGCCGTCGACGACCCGGACGGTGACCCCGCGCAGCAGGCCGATGGGTACGGCGAGCAGTCGAAGCACCGTGCCGAGCGCCGGGTAGCCGTGGCCGGCTCGCAACTCGCGCCCGAGCTCGCGCAGGCCACCTCGGAAGTAGTCGCCGCCAACCAACCTGGCGCGTCGGCGGTCGAGCCGGAGCAGCTTCGCGATCCGCGCGCCGGTGCCGTATCCGTAGCGTGCGTCGAGGAGCAGCAGCCGACGCGGACCGCGCCACTGGGCATGCCAGGCGAGCGCCGACGGCTCGAACCGGCCAGTGAGGCCCGCGGCAAAGCAGCGATCGAACAGGTCGTGCTCCGGCGCCGCGCCGAACCTGCCGCCGGTGCCCATCGACTCGTCCCATCCGCCGAGCTGCTCGAGCACCTCTCGGCGGATCGCGATGCTGGCGCCGTGTCCGAGGTTGCCGACACTGCGGGCGTCGTACCGCTCCGGTTGGTCGTCCCGCTTGATGGCGACATCGCGTGAGGGCTGCTCGCCTTCCGGGGGCAGCACGCGGCCCGTGACGAAGCCGATGTCGTCCGCCGCGGTCACGGCCGCAGCCAACGCGTCGCGCCACCCGGAATCGACGACGACGTCGTCGTCGGCAAAAAGGACGACGTCGCGAGTGCCGGCCCGCCACCCGGCGTTTCGTGCCCGCCCGACGCCGGCTCGATCGCAGCGCACCACGGTCGCCCCTGCTGCCCGCGCCACGTCGGCGACCGCGGTCGCATCGACCGACGCGCTGTCGGCGACGACCAGCTCGTCGGAGTCATGTAAGGCGGCACGGATGGAGGCGAGGCACGTCGTGAGCTGTCCCGGTCGATCGCGGGTTGGGACGACGACCGTGACGGCACCGCTCACGCTGTCCCGCACCGCCGCAGACTGCCACACCCGGTAGCGTGGCGCGCGTGTTGCTCGACGAGACGCCGGGGCCGCGTCACGCCCGCAATCGGCTGCCGATCGAGGTCAGCGCGCTCACCGTGATCCTCGCGCTCGTGCTCGCGATGCTCGCGGGGGCCGGCGCGGCGCTGTATCAGCGCTCCAAGCCGACCCACTACATCAGCTTCTCGACGATGCTGATCGACCAGCCGTTCGTCATCCTCAGCGACCCGGGCGACGCCTCGCTGATCAAGCTGCAGCGGCTGCGCTTCTACTACGCCGGTCTGGTGCAGACCTCGGTGATCTCCGGGCCCGTGGCGCAGCAGGTCCAGCTCCCGGTCGGTGAGATCGAGGGCGCACTCACCACGCTGATCTCGCCGTCGACGTTCACGATCAACCTGTTCTCGCAGGGAAGAAACCCGCAAGAGGCGGAGCAGATCGCGCAGGCCGCGACCAACGAGCTCATCGACTACGTCCGCAAGCAGCAGACCACGCTCGGCATCTCGAAGGTGAACCAGGTCACCCTGACTGAGGTCACGACGCCCTCCGCGGGCGTGAAGGTGTCCGTGTCGACCAAGAAGCAGCTGGTCTCCGCCGGTGTCGCATTCTTCGTGGTCGGGGCGGCGTTCATCATCGTCGCCGACCTGCTGCGCCGCCGCTGGTAGCCCACCTGTCATGGGCGTTCTTCTGATCGACGGCGGGACCCTTGTCGGTGTCCTGATCGCGCTCTACTCCCGTCCCACCGCGGTCTTCGGGCTGCTCGTCGGTTCGATGATGTTGATCCCGTCGACACTGGTCGCGCCGCACATGCTCACGTCGTACGCCACGGTCAACCACATCCTGATCGGCGCGGCCGGCGTCCGCCTCGCAACGATGGCCAAGCAGGGCGGCTGGAGCCGGCTGTTCGCCGCGACCCCGTTCCATCTGGCGACCGCACTGCTGGTCGTGACGTGGGTGGCCGACGGTCTCGCCTTCGCACCGCCCGGCGGGATCCCGACAGTCGCCCTCCAACGACTGATCGACCTGGCTTTCGTCGGCATGTTCTTCATCGTGACGCTGGCCTTCTGCCGGTGGATCGACAACCCGCGCTTCGTGATGCGCACCCTGCTCGTGACATTCGGCATGTCGGCCGTCCTCGCGGTCCTCGAACACCTCACCCGGCAGTCATTCGGCGAGCATGTGTTCAACCTCGCCGGCGAAGCCGGATCAACCACCGCATCGCACGTTCTCGAGACTCGTGGCGGCCACCTGCGGGTTCGGTCGAGCGCTGAGTTCGCCCTCGCCTATGCCTGGGTCGCGGTCATGATCCTGCCGTTCATCACGATGCTCGCGATCCGCGGCCGGCGGGTGAAGGTCAGCGGGGTGGTGCTCCTCGCGCTGACCTTGGCGGCGGTCTACTGGACCTACGCCCGAAGCGCCGCGGCCGCGATCCCCGTGATCTTCATCCTGATCGCGCTGGTGGTGCGGGAACGCGCGGCGATCCTGCTGGCATCCTCCAGCGTGCTCGTGGCGATCGGGCTCTACTTCTTCGACGGCGCGATCCGTCACCACCTGTCACTTCACACCGACCAGGGCTCGGTCGGCGTTCGGTTCCAGCGACTGCCGCCGATCCTCGACGCGGTTTCCCACCACGCATACCTGGGACTTGGAATCGGCGGGCTGCAGTCGATCGGCGTACCCGTCACCGACAACTTCTATCTCTATGCCTACGGCGACACCGGCGCGGTCGGTGCGGCGATCCTGCTGGTGTTCTGCATCACCGGCATCGCCCAGGCAGCTCGAGGCCTGCAGGTGCAGGACTCGATGCGCCGAATCGCGGTCGTCGGCTCACTCGTCGGATTCCTCGCGTTCCTGGTCAGCGGCGCCGTCGACGACGCCCTTCTGCTCAGCCAGCCCGCAGAGCTCGCCGTCCTGCTGCTCGCGATTGCGACCGCGTCAGCGGAGCCCGAGCTCGGCGCGATGCTGCTGCCCAAGTGGTCCTACCGCCGCATCGTGCTCTTCGGATCGGTCGGGGCGATCGCAGGCCTCGTCGCATTGCTCGCGGCGCCGGTCGCGGTCTCTCAGCAACGCCTGTTCTCGACGGTCAGCGCCGAACGCAACACCGGACAGTACGACGCAGTCACCTCGGGACGCCTGCTCATCGCGACCGTGTGCGACGTCGCAGCGGACATCGAGCCGTCACTGCCCGGCGTCCACATCAGCTGCCTCGACGACTACGGCGCGGCAGGGGTCGGCACGATCCGGATCTCATCGCCCTCGGCGCACCAGACCATCGCGGCGTACGCCGCACTTGCGACCACGCTGCGCCAGGTCTCCTACCTCAAGGAGTTCGCAACGCAGCCCAGCGGTCCACCGATAGCGGCACGATCGTCGCTGTGGCGCACCGCGCCCGCCTCGGGTGCCGCACTCGGCGTGGCGATCGGCTTCATCGCACCGCTCCCGCTGCGCCGCCGGCGACGCCGGCGACCATCGCCGGTCGAGCGCACCGACCCGCTCGAGATGATCCCGCTGTTCGGCTAGTGCCCGTTGCCTAGTAACGCTCCTTTACCCCGGCGATTTGCCAGGTAAAGGAGCGTTACTGGCTAGAGGTTCTCGATGAGGGCGAGCCGGGCCGCCGCGGCCTGCTCGGGGGTGTGGTGGGCCAAGACCGCGGCGCGGCCGGCAGTCGCCATCCGGGTTCGGCGCTCCGGATCGCGCAGCACCTCGATCAGCGCGGCCGCGAAGCCCGCATCGTCCGTCACCGCGACGTCCCCGTCCTCGACGTGCAGTCCCTCGACGCCCGCCGGCGTCGTGACGACCGGCAGACCCCACGCAAGCGCGTCGAGAACCTTCATCTTGGGGCCGCTGGTGGGCGGGCAGGGAAAGGCGAGGACCGCGGCCCGACGCAACGCATCACTCGCCGTCGCGACCTCGCCGACGACCTCCACGCCACTCGGCACCTCTGACAGTGAGAGCCCGCGGCCGGCCACGAGCAGCCGCGCGTCGGCGACCTCGGCGCGTACCTGCTTCCAGTGCCGGAACAATCGATGCAGCGCCGCCTGGTTGGGCGGCCACGCCCAGTCGGCGATCATCACCGCGATCGGGTCGACGATCGGTTCGAGTGCCGCCGGCGGGATCGGCAGGGTCACCGGGCAGATCTCGCGCACCCCGGTGACGCGCGCGACGCGCGGCGAGAACGTGATCGCGACGCCGGCCTTGCGAACCACATGTCGTTCCGCCCGTGCCGACTGCACGACATCGGGGCGTGCCTGGCGCAACGCCATCGCGTCGAGGACCGACGAGTGGTAGATGGTCACCCCACATCGAGCCGCCGAAGCGACCGCGGCGTAGGACTCCGGCTCCTCCGCCCAGGCGACCGCATCGGAGGACGGCTGCCAGCCGACGGCTGCGATCCCGGCGCGGGGACGCGCCAGCGTGGCCGGTTTCCGGCGCCAGCCACCTGGGTCCTGGAACTCCTCGCAGCGCACCCACGACGGCGGGGTGAGGCCTTGCGGCACACGACCCCAGCACCACGCGGTCACGTCGTGTCCCATCGCGCGCATGGCATCCCAGATCGCGAAGACATGACGACCGGTCGCGGTGCCATCCGCGTGCGGCAGGTGCCAGGTGACGACCTCGATCTTCACTGCGCCCCCCGCATCACCGTGTCACCCGCTGCCACAGCGCCTCGATCGCATCGGCGTTGGCCGACCAGCTGAAGTCGGCGAGGACTCTGGCCCTCGCCGCAGCGCCGGCGGTCTGCAGCATGCCCGGATCGGAGAGCAGCCAGACGATCTCGGCCGCAGCACTGGCAAGGTCCGGCGCGACCACGAGGCCGGCGCCGGCGCCGATGCCCTGTGCTCCCGCCGCCGAGGACACGACCGGCCGCCCCGCAGCCATCGCCTCCAGCACCTTGTTCTTGATGCCGGCGCCAGAGGTCATCCAGTCGACATGCACCGACATCTCATCGAGCGCGGACCGCATTTCAGGTACGTCGGCACGCACCTCGACGCCGTCGCCGGCGAGCCGGCGTACCTCGCGCGGCGGGCGTCGCCCGGCCAGGAGCGCGCGAGTGCCCGGCAGGCTCGCCCGGACCCGCGGCAACACCTGCGTGACGAGGTTCGTGGCGGCGTCGACATTGGCACGACTGTCGAAGACGCCGTGAAAGCCGAGCACGGGATCCGCTGTCGTGGCAGGCGCCGGATCCGGACCCGCCTCGACACCGTTCGGGATCACCTCGACGTGAGCCGCGGGCGAGACCGCGCGGACCAGTTCGGCGTCGGCGTCGGTGACCACGACGACGGCCGCCGCCGCCGGATAGTGGCGACGCTCATGGTCAGCCACCCGCGTCGACTGCCCCACATCGAGGGCTCGTCGCAGTGGCGGGAGCCGGCGGTTGGAGTAGTTGGCCGACCATGGGTCGATCGCAACGTGGACCGCGGGGACGTCGCCCGCCCGCTCTGCGAGTCGCGCAGTGCCCCAGCCATGCAGATGCACCACATCGGCGCCGGCTTCCATCGCGTCGTCGAACGCCAAGAGCAGCTCGGGACGCTCGACGTACGCCACGTGGGCGGGCTCTCGATTCCGGGCCGACCATGCCAGCCGGGCGAGGTAGTCGGCCCAGGAGGAGACCGCGGTGCCGTACCAGCTGACCTTCGCATCGCCGTAGCGGTCGGCAACGTCGCGGACCTGCTTGAGCCTCGGGAGCGGCGCACCGGCGGCCAGCACGGTCAGCTCGTGACGACCTGCGAGCTCACGCAGCTGGTGGTCGAGCACGAAGGCCGCGCCGTCAGTGACGCGCCAGGGCTCCCAGGCACTGACCACGACCACGCGCACGCTGACGGACGCTACCTGTCGCCCGCCAACCCCCGGTGATCTTGACGAAAAACGCGTCGTGAGGCCCGCGTGCCTGAAAGCGCCTCCGTTGTCAAGATCACCGGTAGATAATCGGACCGGTGGTGACGCTGGCCGTGGTCGTGTGCAGCCGGGACCGGCCGCGCCTGCTCGGTGACTGCCTCGGCGCACTCACCGTGCAGGAGGCCGACGAGCTGCTCGTCGTCGACTCCGCGTCCGGCAGCGATGCCACCGCGGTCGTGGCGACGGATCACGGGCTGCGCTGCGTCCGCGTCGACGAACCAGGGCTGGCGCGGGCACGCAACGCAGCAATGCGGCAGACCACCGCCGACGTCGTCGCGTTCACCGACGACGACTGCGCGCCCCGAGGCGACTGGGCGCAGACCATCCGTGCTCGCTTCACCAAGTCCCTGGTCGAGGGCGAGCGCACCGGGTTCGTCGCGGGGCGGGTCGTGGCCTCCGGCGACGGTCAACCGGTGTCCGTCCTGCTCGGAGCGGTGCCACGACGCTACGAGGGAGGTGACGACGCGAGCCACATCGGGCACGGCGCGAACTTCGCGATCAGTCGCACCTGCTGGGAGGCGCTCGGGGGATTCGACGAGCTGCTCGGCGTCGGCGCAACGCTGCGCAGCGCGGAAGACACCGACCTCATGTGGCGCGCGTTGCGCGAGGGCTGGATCGGCTACTTCGAGCCCAACGCGGTCGTCTCACATACCCAGTGGCGCGGCCGCAGAGACGCCCTGCGCGCGTCGTACGGGTACGGCGTGGGGGCCGGCGCCCTGCGCAGGAAGGTGGGGCAGCTCGCCGGTCACCAGGCGGGCCGCCGGCTTTCGGCGGGCAGCCTGCGTCACACGCTGAGGCTCGCCGCCGCCGATGCCCGCAACGGCTACGAGTTCGGCGTCGCGGTCAACCTGTTGCGTGCAACGGGCATCGCGGTCGGCAGAGCGCGGGCGAGCCGCCTCGAGATCGTCGACGGCCGCCTGGCCCCGAAATGAGGGTCGGTGAAACCGGCACCAATGAAGGGTGGCGGGCGGGGTGGTGGACGTGACGGCACCACTGATCGTCGACGGGCGATTCCTCACTGCCCGGGCGACCGGGCTGCACCGGGTGGCCCGCGGGTTCGTCGCGGCCGCCCGCGACGCCGGCGTCGAGCTCGAGGTGTGGACCCCCGGACATGTCGACGATCCGCTCGCGGACCGCGCAATCCCGGTCCCGAACGGCCGGATCGGCGGACGGCTCTGGGAGCAGGTCGTGCTGCCGGCAGCTGCCGGTCGCCGGACGATCTGGTCGCTGACCAACACCGCGCCTATTACGCGTCACGGGATCGTCGTCGTCCACGACCTCGCGGCGGCGATCGGACCGCAGTGGTTCACGGGCTCGATGCGGCTCTACGCCGCGACGGTCCTGCGGTCGGCACGGAATGCCCGGCTGGTCATCACCGTCTCCCACGCGGTACGAGACGAGCTCGTCGCACGCGGCGTCGAGCCGGAGCGGGTCACCGTCGTCTCTCCCGCAGTCGACGACCGCTTCACCCCCGCGGCCGCCACAGACGTCGAGCGAGTGCGAACCGCACATGGGATCGCTCCGGACTACGCCCTGCTGGTCGGCTGGGCGGACCCACGCAAGGATGCCCCGACCGCCGTCGCTGCGCACCGGCGGATCGTCGGTCGGCAGCCGCACGACCTGGTACTGGTGGGCGCGGGACACCCGACGTTCGCGTCCGTCGAGCCTCCGGCGGACGAGCGGATCCGGATCGTGGGCCACACCACGGATGCCGACCTCATCGCCCTGCTCACCGGCGCGAGGGTGTTGCTCTACCCGAGCCGCTACGAGGGCTTCGGCCTGCCGCCGCTCGAGGCACTCGCATGCGGTACGCCGTCCATCGTCAGCGACATCCCGGCGCTGCGCGAGAGCACGGCCGGCACCGCAAGGCTGGTCCAGCCAGGGGACGTCGAAAGTTGGGCGGCAGCTCTGAGCGACGGGCTGCGCGGCGAGCTCAGGCTCGCGAGTCCTCCGACGCGGTCCTGGCGATCTGTTGGGCAGCAACTGGCAGCTGCGCTACCGGCAGGATCGGCCGCGACACCGAGCCGTTGAGGACTACCTCTTCCATCACGTCGTCGAGCCGCTGCACGAACGCGTCCGCCGCGAACTGCTGAGCCCGGCGACGCGTCGCTCGGCGGGAGATCAGCTTTCCGTTCGGACCGTCCGCCGCGATGATCCGCATCTGCTCGGCGAAGGCCCACGGGGTCGGCGGGAGCAGCCAACCGGTGACGTTGTGGATCACGCTCTCGCGGGGTCCGCCGGCGTCCACCGCAAGCACTGGCGCGCCGGAGGCCATCGCCTCGAGCGGCACGATGCCCCAGTCCTCGTTGGGCGCGGTGAAGATGACCGCCATGCAACGCGCGTAGAGCGACGCGAGCTCCTCGTCGCTCGGGTGGATGAGGAACTCCACCGGCAGGCCGACGGCGTGCTGACGCAACGTCTCGAGGTAGGGCCGGCTCTTGCTGTCGACGCCACCTGCAATGACGAGCGACGCGTCGTTGCCGTTCTGACGGGCGACCCGCAGTGCCTGGATCGCGAGCTCGATCCGCTTCTCCCACATGATCCGGCCGGCGACGAGGAAGAACCGCTCGCGCGGAAGGGTGGGATGCAGGGTGAACTGCTCGAGGTCGACGCCCGGGTGCAGCACTTCGATGTCCTCGTCGGTCAGGTCGGCGGCCTCGATGCGGTGCGCCGTCTCCTGGCTGTTGGCCAAGACGTACTGGTAGTGCTTCCACATCCGCCGGTCGACGGCCTTGAAGCCGGGCGCGAGAGCGAGCAGCGCGGCGTACTTGCGCAGGCTCCGCGAACGCAGCGCCTTGCGGGTCACCGGGTCATGAAGGATCTTCAGCGGCGTGTGGCAGTAGCAAACCGTCGGCAGGTCGTTGCGGGCGACCACGAAGTCGCCCAGCCCCTCCGAGGACACGAGGAGCGCCTGCTCGTCGCGGAGCGGGAGCTCGGTACGGCTGATCCGGTACGCCGCCTGGGCAAGCGCGGGCAGCGAGCGGCGCACGGAGACCTGCGGATCCAGCACGACGATTCGCGCGTCACGCAGCCCGGGGAAGGTGCTCGCCGAGTCGTAGTGGTGCGTGTAGAGCGTCCAGTCATGGCGACTACGAGTGGCGATGTTGAGCAACGTGCGCTCGATGCCGCCCGTGACATAGATCCAAGGGTGGTAGAGCGCCAACTTCACGACGTGCTACCTCTCGCTCGCCCGATGCGTGGATCGCGCGCCCCTCGCGCGCCTGGTGCTGCTGACAGCGCCGCCGACCGTGCCCACGAACACCCCGAGCACGGTGGCCAGGGTACGTGTCGCGACGGTGATCGCGCCGAACTCGTATCCGTGCCGCAGATCATCTAACACCGGCCGCACCCCCTGTTCGATGACCGCCTCGCGCAACAGCCGCCGGGCCCGGGGCCGATCCCAGCGCGCCAACCGCGCCAGGCGGACACCCATCCCCTTGCCATAACGCCAGTCGAGGCGCAGGAGTTGCGGCCTCGTCCGCCACTGATCGTGCTCGGCGACCGCCGCCGGCTCGAACAAACCGTCCCAACCCGCACGAAACAGCCTGTCGATGAGGTCCAGGTCCTCGGCGCTCGCTGCCCATGATCCGGGCCCGAGCGTCTCATCGAAGCCATCGACGTCGGCCAAGGCACGCCGACGTACGCCGAGGTTGGCGCTGGCCCCGAGATCGCCGGAAAGGTCGCGGTGCAGCCGCTCGCGCGCCGTGCGGCTGCTGATCGCCACCGGCCGCTCGGCACCGTGCTGATCCTCCGGTACGACGACCCGCCCGCTGACGAATCCCAGGGTGTCATCCGCGAAGCCCGCGACCATTGCGTCGGCCCAGCCTCGATGGACCCGGACGTCGTCGTCGATGAAGGCGATCAGGGCGTGCCGCGCCTCCCGCCACCCGTTGTTTCGGGCGAGGCTCGCTCCAGCCCGCTCGCAGCGGACGACGCTCGCTCCCCACCGCTGCGCCGTGAGCATCACCGCAGCCGGGTCCGCGGATGCGGAGTCGGCGACGACGATCTCGTCCGAGTCGCCCAAGTCCGCGCGCAGTGCGGATAGGCAGCGCTCAAGCATCTCGACGCGGTCGCGCGTCGGCACGACCACGCTGACCGGCTCACGCATCGACAGCACCGTGCTGCACCTCGCCGAGCGCCTCCCGGTAGACCGCGCAGGTCGCCGCGGTGACCGAATCGACCGCGTGCCGCGCGACTCCGGCCGCCGCCGCCGCGACGTACTCCTCGACAGCGGCGTCGTCCGAGAGCAGGCCGCGCAGTGCGGAGGCGAGGGCGGAGACGTCGCCGGCCGCCACGACGGGACCCGCGCCGATCGCCATCACCACTTCGGCAACCGCCGGGTCGTCGGAGCCGATCACGACGCGCCCATGCGCCGCGGCCTCGACCGCGGCGAGCGAGGAACCCTCCGGACGGCGGCTCGGGACCGACGCGACGACCACCGCCCGCACGCGGCCCAGCGCCGCCGAGAGCTCGAGCTCGTCGAGCCAGCCGAGAAAGACCACGCGGTCGCCGAGTGCGGCCGCCCGGCGACGTAACGCGGGTTCGCTCGGTCCGTCACCCGCGATCAGCAGGCGGCTGCGCGCGGCGGCATCACCGAGCATCGCGAACGCGTCGATGACGACATCGATCCCTTTGTCGGGCGCGAGCCGGGCCGCGACCAGGACGTCGTGACACTGCTGCGCCGGGACGAGTACGCCGGCCGGCTCCGCGACGGGGACCGGAACGGTCGACACGGCGGGCAGACCTGCGGCCCGGGCCAGCGACGAGACCGCGTCACTCACCCCGATGGTCGCGGCGAGACTGCGCCGGGCGGCGCGCAGCACAACTGCGGATCCGAGCGCCTCGACCGCGCGCTGCGGGGCAAGTGGCGGGTGCTCTCTCGCACCGAACAGCCGCCGGTCGTGCAGCGTCATGACCGACGGCACGCCGGCAGCGCCGAGCACGCTGGCCGAGAGCTCGCGGCTGATGTTGTGGAAGTGCACGATGTCAGCACTGAACGACCGTGCGCGTGCTGCGACCAAGCGGCGTGCGCCCGGGTCCCACAGGTCGAGTGCCTTGCCCACGCCGCGGTGCCGGCGCTGCCCCGCGAGCAGCTCGACGGTCACCCCGGCATCCCGCAGACCGGCCACGAGGCGCCGGACGTAGGCCTCCGCGCCGTACCCGCCCGCAACGGGTTCGTCGTGGACGACCAGGACCCTCACGGCTGCGCGGGCCAGTTCAGGCCGAAGCCGGCGACGAGCGCCATGCCGCCGGGGTTGGGCTCGATCGTCGTGCCGTCAGACGCCGGCTGGGCCTGCACGAGGTCGAACAGACCACCGGTCCCGCCGTCCCACGCGAAGCCGCTCCAGCTCCAGTGGTGGGAGTCGGCGTAGGAGATGACGCTGCCGTTGTAGGTCTCGACCTGTCCGTTCGGCCAGCCGAACTCGCTGACGATCAGCGGGTACGTCTTCGCCAGGTCACGCCAGCGGTCGAGGATCGGTGACGGGTTCAACGGGTTTGCGTGGGTGCACCCTGGCGGCGGCCCGTTCGGGCAGGTGTAGATGTGCGCGCCGTAGGCGATATCGACCCCGGCGACGAACTGGTCCGGGGGCTCGCTCGCGTAGTTGAGCCCGCTGATGACGATGAGGTTCTTCGCGCCGGTGCCGCGAACCGTCAGGTAGAGCTGCTGCATCCCCGCCGCGGCCACGTCGTGTCCGTCGAAGTTGTAGGAGCCGCCGTTGAGCCAGGTCGCCTGGTCGACGTATGGCTCGTTGAACAGGTCGAAGGCGACCAGCGGGTTGTCCTGATAGCGGGTTGCGACCTCCTGCCAGAAGGTCAGCGATCCTGGGGAGTCCGCCATCGGGATCAGCGTGGGCTTGCGGCAGTCGCCGGCCGTCGCGAAGTGCAGGTTGATCAGCGCGACCATGCCTCGCGAGGTGACCCAGTGAACGACTCGGTCGACCTCTTGGAGGTAGTCGGACTGATAGGCACAGGACGTCTCGAGCAGCTTCTGCTCACCGAGGGAGATGCGGACCTCGTTGGCCCCCCACGTCGACAGCTGCTGGATCTCTGCCTGGGTCGGCAACGGGTTCGCCGAGCCGCCTTCCAGCCCGAACCGCTGTAGCCCGCGCAGGATCAGCGGGCGGGCGGTGCCGTCGAGGATCTGGTTGCCGCGGGTCGTCAGCGGACCGACGACGCGGGCGTGACCGCCGGGCGTCTGCTCGAGTGCCGCGTCGTCGACGATCTGCACTTCGGAAGCGACCGGCGCCGGAAACGAGATCCCGAGCTGCACCCGCGCGGCCCGCTTCGGGGCCATCGCCGCGACGACCGGCGGCTGACCCCACGACGAGGTGGAGTCCGACGCCGGCTCGCTCACTTCGGTGTCGGTCGTGCCCCCGACCGAGTCGAGGAAGCGAAGCTCCAGCTGGACGGTGCCGGTTTGACCCACACCGCGGACGTACGACGTGCCGACGTACCGGTCGCCGGTGCTCACCCGCTCGGTCGGCGACCACAGCGTCATCTCGCCGCCGACAACCGCGGGCGCGGTCGCGGACAGCGCGCCCCCGCCGCGGTGGGCCTGCTTGCTGATCGCGATCGTTCCGACCGTCGACGACCAGCCGCCCACGGTGCGGTCGAAGGTCGAGTCGTCCCCGCGCAGCAGCTGAGTGGGAGCCAGCGAGCTGACATAGGGCAGGGCGGCCACCGGACTCGCGGTTGGCGTCGGCGATGGCGCAGCGGAGCCGCCGCGACCCGCGATGAGCGTCCCGACAGCGACGAGCACCGTCACGACGAGCGCGGCTGCTACCACCCCGGCGCGCTCTTCCCACCGTTCGCGAAGGCTGCCGGACACGACGTGAAGGCTAGTAGCGAGCGTCCGATAGGTTTCCGCCCTATGGATCTGACCTCCACGTCCGCTGTTGTCACCGGTGGCGCCTCCGGGCTTGGCGCCGCGACCTGCCGCTCGCTCGCCGAGCAAGGCGTCGGCGTCGTGGTCGCCGACCTGCAGGACGACAAGGGAGAGGCGCTCGCCAAGGAGATCGGTGGCGTCTACGTCCATACCGACGTGACCAACACCGAGCAGATCATCGCCGCGGTCGACACCGCGGTAGGGATGGCACCGCTGCGCTCGCTCGTGTGCTGCGCAGGCATCGGCTCGGCGCAGCGGACGGTCGGCAAGGACGGGGAGTACGCGTCGGCGTTCAACCTCGACACCTACAAGTTCGTCATCGCGGTGAACCTGACGGGCACCTTCGACTGCATCCGGATCGCGGCGACGGCGATGAGCCGCAACACCGCCGACGATGACGGGCAGCGCGGCGCCATCGTCCTCACCGCATCGGTGGCGGCGGAGGACGGACAGATCGGTCAGGCGGCGTACTCCTCCTCCAAGGGAGGCATCGTCGGGATGACGCTTCCGGTGGCGCGCGACCTGTCGGCAATCGGCGTACGGGTCAACACGATCCTGCCGGGCCTCATCGACACGCCCATCTACGGCGAGGGCCCCGACTCGGAGGCTTTCAAGGCCAACCTCGGCAAGCAGGTGCTGTTCCCGAAGCGGCTCGGTACGGCGGAGGAGTACGCCTCACTGGCACTCGAGATGCTCCGCAACAGCTACTTCAACGCCGAATCCGTCCGGCTCGACGCCGGCATCCGCATGCAGCCTCGGTAAGCGCTGTTCGGTCAAAAGCCGAACCCCGCAACTACCAGGGGCGTGGCTCGATCTGTGGTTGCGCTCCGCTGGCCGATTTCTTTTCGAGGGCGGATATCCGGTCATCTAATGACCGCTAACTCGCCCTCGCGCGCGATCGCGGCTATCCGGTCGTGCATGAGCCGCGCTAGTTCTTGAAGACCCAGAAGCGCGCGGTCATGAAGTTGATGCCGGCATTGACCGCGACCGCGACGAGCTTGCTGATCAGGTAGTACAGGCCCAGGTGCGTCAGCCCGAGCACGATCAGCAGTGTCGACCCGAAGTTGAGGGCGGCGAGGAACAGATACCGAACCAGCGTGTAGCCGTGCGAGGCGGTGGCCTGGAACGACCAGTTGCGGTTCAGGCTGTAATTCACGACGAGTGCGGCACCGGAGCCGACCACGGTCGCGACAGGCAGCGACACATTCGCACCCGAGTGCAAGCCGAACAAGAACGCGAAGTCGGTGGCGACACTCAAGACGCCGGTGACGCAGAACCGAACGAGTGATTCGAACAGCGTCGGTCGTTTCGCAGAGCGATCGGCCGCCTCGGCGACGAGCTCTGCAACCGGACTCGCAAGTGGCGCGACGTGGTCCTCAGTCATGTCGACATTCCGGGTCCGTATCGAGCCTGGCGAGCGCCGTGCCACCGATCACCTGAAGACGCCGATCACTTGAACACCCACAGGCGGTAGCCGGTGAAGTTGATGACCGCCGCGATCACTACGGCGATCGCCTTGGCGACCAGGTAGTAGAGGCCCAGCGAGCTCAGGCCCGTGACGATCGACAACGTCAGCCCGAAGTTCACCGCCACCAGCACGCCATACCGGAAGATGCGATGCCACGACAGGCCATCAGCATCGAAAGCCCACACGTGGTTGAGCGAGTAGTTGAGCACCAGCGCTATCGCGAACGCGATGATTGTCGCGAGTAGCAGCCCGAGATTGAGCACCGAATGGAAGACCGTCAGCGAGCCGACATCGACGATGACACTGAGCAATCCGACGGCGATATAACGCGGAAGGACCACCAGCAGCGCCCCAGGGCGTTGCTGGTCCTGCTCGACGGCCGTCGCTGGCCCCACCGCGCAGAACGTAGCAAACGATATTCTCCGCAGATGCCTCAACCGGCTCGTGGCTCAGCCTCGAGCAACACCGCGACGTGGACACTTGACGCTGGGCCGCCGGCATCACGGTGCGCGTGGTGCGACGCGGAGCTGCCGAGCGGCGCGCTGAGCCTGCCCGGCCGGATCGTGTGCGCCGAGTGCGGAACAGCGACAACGTCACCTGTCCCGACCGACGACCAGCTCGAGACCGCGTATGGGCCGTGGTATCGCCCGGACAGCGGTCGGTTCGGCGGAATCGGCGACGCGGTCCTCAAGCGCACCCGCGCCACCCTCGCGGGCCGCATCGACCGGATCGCCCCTGCCGGCCCGGTCCTCGACGTAGGCGCCGGCGACGGGACGTTGGTACGCGCCCTGCTGGCCCGGGGCAGGGACGCGGTGGGCCTTGAGCGGCACGCTACCGGTGAGCACATGCGCGATGACGACCTCGATTCCATCGGAGGAACGTGGTCCGCGATCGTCTTCTGGCACTCACTTGAGCACTTGCGGCAGCCCAGAGCCTCGCTCGCCCGCGCGGCGGAGCTGCTCAAGCCGGGCGGAGTCGTGATTCTGGCGTTGCCGAACAGCTCCAGCATGCAGGCGAACGCGTTCGGCGATCGATGGCTCGCTCTCGACCTGCCGCGCCACCTCGTCCACGTCCCCTCGAGCACGGCGCTGCGGACGCTGGAAGAGATCGGCTTGCATCCGACCCGCGTCAGCCACCTCCGCGGCGGCCAAGCCGCCTTTGGCTGGCTGGACGGGCTCGTCGGCTCGCTGCCAGGACATCCCAGCCTGTATGACGCCATCCGGAGCAGTGACGCACGCAGCCAACAGATGTCATCCGGGCGGCGAGCCGCAACGCTCGCGGCCGCCGCGGTCGCATTCCCGGTGGCGCTCGTCGCCGCAGGAGTCGAAGTCGCCCGCAGACGCGGCGGAAGCCTCTATGCTGAGGCACGCAAATGACCGATCAGACCGGCGCCAAGGTCATCGTGATCATGCCGGCGTACAACGCAGCCGCAACGCTGCGAGACGTCGTCAGCTCGATCCCTCGCGACATCGTCGACGACGTGATCCTGGTCGACGACAAGTCGTCGGACACCACGCTCGATGTCGCGCGCGAGCTTGGTGTCAGCGTGATCTGGCATCCGCACAATGTCGGGTACGGCGGGAACCAGCGCACCTGTTACCTCGAGGCGTTGCAGCGCGGTGCCGATGCCGTCGTGATGCTTCACCCGGACGGCCAGTACGAGCCATCGCTGATCCCCGACATGATCAAGCCGATCCTGGCGAAGGAAGCGGACATGGTTTTGGGCTCCCGGTTCGCCGAACCAGGGATGGCCGAGAGCAGCGGAATGCCGCGCTACAAGATCATCGCCAACCGCGGGCTCACCTCGATCGAGAACTGGATCCTGCACACCTCCTTCAGCGAGCTGCACACCGGCTATCGCGCGTACTCGCGCGAGCTGCTGATGACCGTTCCGTTCCTGCGGAACAACAGCGGGTTCGTCTTCGACTCGGAGATGCTCATGCAGGCGGTGCACCTCGGATTCAAGGTCGCCGAGGTCCCCGCACGAACGACGTACGGCGGGGACGTGTCGTCGATCAGCTTCGGCGACTCGACCGTCTACGGACTACGTACGCTCGGCGTCGGGTTTCGCCTGATGCTGCACCGCAACCACATCGTCCGCTGCCGGAGGTTCGAGCCGTGAAACTCACTGGCGAGCGAGTCACCACACCCGAGGGCGGGTTCAACCCGACCTGGCAGCGGCACGTCGCCGCTTACCAGCAGATCGGCAAGTACCTCGACCCGGCGCGGGTCCTCGACCTCGGTTGCGGGATCGGCCACAGCTACCAGCTGCTGAACGCCACCAAGACGATCGGCATGGACCTCGATGAGGACGCGCTCGGTGGCCAGGACCGGCCCACGGTGCGTGCCGACATGAGACGAATCCCGTTGCGGTCCGAGTCCGTGTCAGCGGTCGCTTCGGTCCAGTCGCTCGAACATGTGCCGGATCCCGAACGCGTGATCGCGGAGGTGTCGCGCGTCTTGGCTGCCGCCGGCACGGCTGTCTTCGTCACCCCCAACCGGCTGACGTTCGGAAGGCCCGACGAGATCATCGATCCCTGGCATTTCATCGAGTTCGACTCCGACGAGTTGCGCGCACTCTGCACACCCAGCTTCTCCTCGGTCGAGATCCTGGGACTGTTCGGCTCCGAGCAGTACATGGACTTCCAGATGGGCGAGCTCCGTCGCCTGGATCGAGTGCTCCGGCTCGATCCACTCCGGCTACGACGGCTGATCCCGCGCCGTGGCTGGCAGTGGGGATACAGCGCACTGCTCAACCGGTCACGACGCCCCGGCGCGAAGGTGCACCCGGCCGCCGAACACATCACGCCCGACGACTTCTTCCTCGCCGGCGAGGGGCTGGCCGACTGCCTCGACCTGGTTGCGGTCTGCCGCGGGCCGCGCAACAGCTGACGCCTACCGCGTGACGAACGCGGCTCGCCACCGGAGAACCGGGAGCGAGCCGCGTGGTGACAAACGCCGGTCAGACGGCGATCCGAACCTCGCTGATCTCGCCGGCTGCCACGTCGACCTTCGCCTCGCCGCCGGAGTGACCGCCGCCGGGGATCACCCGGACGGTCCATGAGCCGGGCCTCGCGAAGAACCGGAACTGCCCGGTCGCCGACGTGATCACCTCGGCGGTGAACTCGTCCGTGCCGTCGAGCAGCCGGACGTAACCGCCGGCCACAGGGGCGTCGCCGTTGTAGACGAGTCCCTGGACGACGGTCTCCCCGGTCGGGATGCCCTCGCGACTGATTGTTGCCTGGTCAGGAGCTCCACACATGCTCAGACGTCCTTCTCGATCGGGACACCCACGAGAGAGCCGTACTCGGTCCAGGAGCCGTCGTAGTTCTTGACGTTGGCCTGGTCGAGCAGCTCGTGGAAGACGAACCAGGTGTGCGCGCTGCGCTCACCGATCCGGCAGTACGCGATCGTGTCCTTGTCGAAGTCGACGCCCTCGCCCTTGTAGAGCTCGGTGAGCTCGTCGTCGGAACGGAAGGTGCCGTCCTCGTTGGCGGCCTTGCTCCACGGGATGTTGACCGCGCTGGTGACGTGACCTGCGCGCTGCGACTGCTCCTGCGGCAGGTGCGCCGGTGCGAGCAGCTTGCCCGAGAACTCATCCGGCGAGCGGACGTCGATCAGGTTCTTCACGCCGATTGCCTCAACGACCTCGTCGCGGTACGCGCGGATGTCGTTGTTGGCGTCCTTCGCCTTGTACGTCGTCGCCGGACGGTTCGGCTGGTCGGCGACGAGCTCACGGCTGTCCAGCTCCCATTTCTTGCGGCCACCGTCCATGAGCTTGACGTTGTCGTGGCCGTAGATCTTGAAGTACCAGTACGCGTAGGACGCGAACCAGTTGTTGTTGCCGCCGTACAGGACAACGGTGTCGTCGTTGCCGATGCCCTTGGCGGACAACAGCGCCTCGAACTGCTCCTTGTTGACGAAGTCGCGCCGGACCTGGTCCTGGAGGTCACGCTTCCAGTCCAGCCGAACCGCGTTCTTGATGTGGTTCTTGTCGTACGCCGCTGTGTCCTCGTCGACCTCGACGAGAACGACCTTCGGGTCGTCGAGGTGTGCCTCGACCCAGTCTGCGTCGACGAGCACGTCGTTGCGAGCCATGTTGCCAACTCTCCTTGGGAAGAACGATGCATGAAGGGACGTCGCACCGCACGGCGGGCGACATAAAAACCGGGAAGGGGTCAGACCTGACAGAGACAGGTGGCCACGCGACACAGGTCGACCGCGCGCCGGCTCCACAACGCCGGGATCATCCGCGGCGCATCGGGAGTTGCCATGCCGCCAAGCCTATCCGGATTCGCGGCCGTGCAATAATAGTTGCAAAGGCTAAGCAGTTCGTCTCGACCTGAAGGAACTCACGTGTCCAGCGCGTCCGTCGCCCAAGCGCCCCGCACGGGACGCATCGCCTACAAGTGGATCGCGTTGTCCAACACGACGCTGGGCATCCTCATGGCGACGATCAACAGCTCGATCCTGATGATCGCGCTGCCTGACATCTTCCGCGGTATCAAGCTCGACCCCCTCGCGCCTGGCAACACCCCGTACTTCCTTTGGATCCTGATGGGCTTCCTGCTCGTCACGAGCGTGCTGGTCGTGAGCCTTGGCCGGATCGGCGACATCTACGGCCGGGTTCGGATGTTCAACATCGGATTCGCCGTGTTCACCGCGTTCTCCGCGCTGCTCTCGGTCACCTGGATGACCGGCACCCACGGCGCGCTCTGGATCGTCCTCATGCGCCTCGGCCAGGGTGTCGGCGGCGCGTGCGTCCTCGCAAACTCCTCGGCGATCGTCACCGACGCGTTCCCGGAGAACGAGCGCGGCCTGGCGCTGTCCATCAACGGCGTCGCCGCGATCAGCGGATCATTCATCGGGCTGATCCTCGGCGGCCTGCTGGCGCCGGTGTCATGGCGGCTCGTCTTCATCGTCTCGGTGCCACTCGGGCTGCTGGGCACCCTCTGGTCATATCTCAAGCTCCGCGACAACGGCATCCGCACTCCCGCCAAGATCGACTGGATCGGCAACCTGCTGTTCGCAGCCGGCCTGGTCGGCGTACTCCTGTCGATCGTCTACGGCCTCGAGCCCTACGGCGGTCACACGATGGGCTGGACCAAGCCGTTCGTCCTGCTGTGCGGCTTCGGCGGCGTCGCGATCCTCGCGGTCTTCGTCCTGGTCGAGCGCAGGGTCACCGACCCGATGTTCCGGCTGCACCTGTTCAAGAGCCGAACGTTCACGATGGGCAACATCACCGCCCTTCTCGCCGGCCTTTCGCGCGGCGGCCTGATGTTCATCCTGATCATCTGGCTACAGGGCATCTGGCTGCCGCAGCACGGCTACTCGTTCGAGAAGACGCCGCTATGGGCAGGCATCTACATGGTCCCGCTCACCGTCGGCTTCCTCATCTCGGGACCGGTGTCCGGCCGGCTCACGGACCGGTTCGGCGCGAAGCCGTTCGCGACTGCCGGCATGGCGCTGTCCGCTACCTGCTTCCTGCTGTTCGACCTCATGCCGATGAACTTCAACTACGTCT
This sequence comes from Mycobacteriales bacterium, assembly GCA_036268405.1. Classification (GTDB taxonomy): domain Bacteria; phylum Actinomycetota; class Actinomycetes; order JAFAQI01; family JAFAQI01; genus DASZTV01. The sequence goes on along the minus strand of DATAUF010000016.1, from coordinate 12,736 downwards.
GGTTCGGGTTGCTGCTGCTGTTCATGGGGTTGTCGCTCGGCCTGTTCTTCGCACCCAACATCGCGAGCGTCATGAACTCCGTCCCCGCCGACCAGCGAGGCGCCGGCGCCGGCATGCTCAACACCTTCCAGAACAGCGCCCAGGTCCTGTCGATCGGCGTCTTCTTCACCGTGATCACACTCGGGCTGGCGTCGCGGCTGCCGCAGGCCCTCCAACACGGACTCACCGCGCAGGGCATGCCGGCCAACCAGGCCCACACGATCGCCAACCTGCCGCCGATCGGAACGCTGTTCGCGGCATTCCTCGGCTACAACCCGATCAAGCAGCTGATCGGCTCGCCCTCCGCCGCCCACGTCAGCGCGGCGCACTACCAGTTCCTGACCGGGCGGAGCTTCTTCCCCAAGCTGATCACCGGCCCCTTCGGGCACGGGCTGCACCTCGCGTTCCTGATGGCGGCAGCAGTCAGCCTGGTCGGCGCCATCTGCTCGGCGCTTCGCGGCTCCGACACCGTCGAGGGGCGCCAGGGAGAATCAGCACGCAGCGCCGCAGAGGCGGTCGAAGCCGGGGTCGCCGGCGCCGGCGACGCGGCGATGGCCGAAGCCGGCGTCGGCGCAACCATCGAAGCCTGACCAAGTTCGAAGCAGCACACGAGGTACGCCCGCTGGGCGCCCCGTGAGCGTGCCCGCCCAGCGCCCGAGCCACCTAATGTGCTACTTCGGAATCGGACGTACGTCACAAATGCCGTGGGGTTGACTGTCAACCTTGAGCGCGCCCGAAACGTTGAGCAGGGGACGGAGGTAGTCGTGACCTTCGAGGACACGACGGCGACCACCGCCGCGCTGCCGACGTTCGAGGAGGTGTTCCCCGTGCTCATTCGCGACGCGTACCGCGTCGCGTACCGGCTGCTGGGCGACCGAGGCGAAGCTGAGGACGTGGCTCAGGAGGCGTGTGCGCGCGCCTACAGCCGCTGGTCGACCGTTCGAGACCACGCGGAGCCCTGGTGCGTTCGCGTCGCCAGCAACCTCGCGCTGGACCACCTCCGCGCGCGCACCCGCGCCACCAAGCGCAACGAACGGATCCTCACCGAGAACAGCAGCAAGAGCGGCGCATCGGCGGATGACCGTCTCGACCTCTACGCCGCGCTGTCGAAGCTGCCGAAGCGCCAGCGGGAGAGCGTGGTCCTGCGCTACCTCGGCGACCTCTCCGAGGCTCAGACCGCTGACCTCATGGGCTGCTCGGTCGGCTCGGTGAAGACGCACTCCAGTCGCGGCCTTTCCGCGCTCCGGGAAGTGCTCGTCCGATGAGCTTCGACGGACCCGGCGGCCTGTTCGACGGCCTCGATGACCCCACACCGCCGTCGTACGGCGGAGAGCTGCTCGGCGGCGTCGTGCTGCGCGGGCAGCAGCTGCGCCACCAGCGTCGGCTTGCATACGGCATCGGCAGCGCGTGCGCCGTCGTCCTCATCGCCGGCGCTGCGATCGGCGTAGCGGGGACGAGCGGCGGCAACGACCATCCCGTCATCCCGGCTTCTCCGTCGGCGACGGCACACCCCACCAAGACGCCGCACCACCACACCCATTCGCCCACGACGTCGCATGGGAGCGCGCCCGGCAGCGGCCACGGCCAGGGCACGCGCACACCCCCGCCCGGGTGCCCGACGCCGAGCCCGACAGACGTTCCCCCCAGCCCGACGCCGACGGGCACTGACTCGCCGTCACCCTCGTCCTCGGAGACTCCGACCGAAGGGTCGCCCACCGCGACCCCGACGCCGACCGACACCTCCTGCCCGACGGCAAGCCCGTCGGACACCCCGACGGACCAGCCCATCACCGACACTCCGATCGCCAGCTCCCCCGCGCTGCTACCGGGGCTCTAGGACGCTGTTGGCTGTGCACGCGTCGGCCGGGATCGTCGTCGGCAGTCGGTAGACGTGCCCGAGGTAGCCGTTGAAGACCTCGGTGACACCTGGGATGCCCTGCACCCACCGATCGATCCGCGCCGTGTGCTCGACCGGGAGCGGTTCGACGACGACGTAGTCGTCGTGCAGGCGGCCCAACACCGCGGCCAACGCGGAACAAGTCGTCGGGCCGTCGAACGCGCCCGACGCAGCCGTGATGCCGACGTAGTTGACCTGGTTGGTGAAGTCGGGGCCGTAGAACGGGTACTGCAGGCCGTGGCCAGCCACTCCGATCCGGGTGTGCTGGAATGACCCGACCAGGCGGAAGAGCTTTGCAGCGGGTGTGTTCGCCGAGTAACGCTGGTGAACGTAGTGCCGTTGCACGGCTGCTACGCCGGCGACGCCCGCGACGACGACCGCCGCAGTAGCGAGTACCGACGCGACAGCCTGTCCGTGGCGCCACACGGCGCGAGCACCGAAGGCCATCACCCCGACCCCGAGTGCGATCGGTACGCCGAGCGCGTAGTTGACCTCCTGCTTCAATGCCGACGATGAGAGCAGCACGACCATCAGCGCCGTGAAGCCGATCGCCATCACCGGCGCGATGCGGCGCAGTGACGCCGCCGTCGCGAGCAGCACCATCGCGACTGCGATCACCGGCAGCGCGTAGCGCGTGTTGGTGGCGAACAGGATCGGTGCGTTCGGGCTGCCGATCGCGGTCGTCGGCGTGACCACGTAGGCGATGAATCCCACCGTCGCGGCGAGCGCAACAACCCGGCGCGGCCAGGACCGCTCCACGAACCCGAGCAAAAGGCCGACGAGCAGCAGCCCACCGACAAGCGGCCACCACGACGTCCATACCGCGCGCAGTCCTGGTTCGAACCAGTTCCGGATGACAGCGCCGTTGCCCAGGTAGTGAGCGACCGTGTAGGCGTACGGCTTCACCTCGGGGTACGGCACGACGTGAAAGCCGTGCCCGGCCACCGTGAGGTTGAGGTCCGGCACCGGCGAGCCAACGATGATCCAGTCGCGCACGTACCAGAAGACACCGGTGAGCAGGGCCGGCGCAGTCAGCGCAAGAGCGGCCGCCCGGCGGTCACCGCGGGCGAAGACAACCACCCCGAGAGCGACCAGCACCACAAGAGGCAACGCGTTGAGCTTGGTTCCCGCCGAGAGTCCGAGTGCGGCTCCTGCGACGCAAAGCGCGCCGAGCCATGCCGTTCGGGACTGCGCGGTGCGCAGCACATCGGCGATCGCAAGACAGCCGATCGCACTGAGCACGAACGCCATCGCAGGCAGGTCGTTGAGACCTGGACCCGAGCTCGCCTGCGTGACGATCGGCAGCGCGATGACGGCGGCCCCTGCGGCAAGGGCCGCGGCGCCCGCGGACCGCCGCTCTCCGATCACCCAGCAGGCGAGCAACGCCAACCAGCCGAACAGCAGGTTCAGTCCGAACACCGCGATGTCGGGATGCGGGCCGAACATCGCGACGGTGTCGAGCAGCTCCGCGTCGAACGGGTAGTAGACCGTCCCGTCCGAGGACGCGGTGTGGCGCAGGTGGTAGAGGTTGTGCCGCTCGAGCATCTGAGCGGACTGCGTCAGGTGGTAGTGCAGGCTGTCAAGATCCATCGGCCCGGTGCCCACGACAGCCGCATCCCGGCCGAGCAGAGAAGCCGATGTCGCGACCACACAGACGGCGACGCAGCCAAGCAGGATCCAGCCGACGGGCTTGCGCGGCAATCGAAGCGGGCCCGGGCTTGATGCAGCAGAGGCACTGCGGCCGAACCGGCTGACGCCCATGGCGACCACGGCACTTGCGACAGCGAACGGCCAGCGACTCAGCACGTCGCAGAGACCGAGCAACTCCGCAACGACCACGACCCCGCTGATCCCGATCACGCTCGCGAGCAGTGCCGACTCCGCGGTCGTGCGATCAGGGACGAGTCGGCGCGCGAGGCGCCGCGAGGCGGGCACCCAGGGCACAAGCCCGAGCAGAAGCCCGAGACTGCCGGACAAGTAGTCGCTCGCGTCCACCGGCTGAATCTAGTGTCCCGTCTGCGGAGCCGGCATCGTTAGCGGGGAGCGACGCTCGAGCAGCTGTCTGGAGGTACGACCGCTGGCAGGTCATACACCGTGCCGACGAGGTCGTGGAACGGAACCGTCACACCGGGAATGGCCCTCATCCAACGATCGACGCGATCGGTGTGCAGGCCGGCCACCGGCTCCACGACCACATAGTCGTCATGCTGCGCGGCAAGCACGCCGAGCATGGCCGGGCACGTCATCGCCTCCTCGAAAGCGTGGGTCGACGCACTTACCCCGACGTAGTTGACCGCGTTGGTGAAGTCGCGGCCGTAGAACGGGTACGCGTACGCGGCGCCGGCGACGCCGATCCGCACGTCGTGCAGGCCGCCGACCATCGTGAACAACCGGTCGTACGCGGTGTTGGCGGAGTATCTCTGCTGGATGTAGCGATGCTGCACAACCGCACCGGATCCCACGGCGGCCACGGCAATGATGCCGGTGAGCAGGACCGTGCTGCCGAGCGTCCGGCGGCGGAACAGGTGGCGCGCTCCGAACGCCGCAAGGCCCAGCGCGACCGTGGCGATGAGGCCGTACGGGTAGTTGACCCCCTCTGGCAATGAGGACAGCGCAATCAGCGCGAGTGTCAGCGCGGTAAAGCCGACCGTCAGCACAGGCGCGAACCGGCGCAACCGCGGCGTGCTCACCAAAAGCACCATCGAAAGAATGATCGATGGCAAGGCGTAGCGCGTGTTGGTGGCGAACAGCGCGGGAGCACCGGGGTCGCCGATCGCCGTCGACGGCGTCACGATGTACGCGATCAAGCTGACGACGACCGCGCCGCCCAGCACCCGGCGCAGCCGCGACCGGTCGGTGAGGGCTACGCCGATACCGATGAGCATCACGACGCCGATCAGCGGCCACAGATCCGTCCACACGGCGCGCAGGCCGGGCACGAACCAATGCTCGATCACCGAGGAGTCGCCCAGATAGTGCGCGACCGTGAAGGCGTGGGGCTGCACCTCGGGGTAGGGCACCAGGTGGAAGCCATGACCGGCGACCGTCAGGTTGAGGTCCGGAACGGGCGACCCAACCTCGATCCAGTCACGCAGATACCAGAAGCCACCGGTCAACAGCGCGGGACAAGTGAGCGCGATCAGGGTGACGCGTCGGTCGCGCGCTGCGAGGACCACAGTGCCGAGCGCCAGCAGAACGACGATGGCGAGTGCGCTGAGCTTGGTGCCCGCCGCCAGGCCGAGTGATGCGCCGGCGAGTGCAACCTTGGTCAGCCAGACCTTCCTTGGCCGGTCGCCGCGCGGAACATCGGCGACGCAAAGCAACGCCACGGCGCTGAGCAGGAAGGCCATCGTGGGCAGGTCGTTGAGGCCCGGTCCCGAGCTTCCCTGCGAGACGATCGGGAGTGCGATCGCCGCGGCGCCGGCGGCCAGGGCGGGAGCCCCACGCGACCATCTCGCGCCGATCACCCAGCAGGCGAGCAGGGCAAGCCATCCGAACAGCAGGTTCAGACCGAAGACCGCGATGTCGGGATGGGGCCCCAGCATGCCAACGGCATCGAGCAGCTCTGCGTTGTACGGGTAGTACGCCGTGATGTCCGAGGAGGCAGTGTGGTGCAGGTGGTCGATGTTGTGAGCCTGAACAATGTGCGCGGCCTGCGTCAGGTGGTAGTGCAGGCTGTCGAGGTCCTGCGGCCCGCTTCGCAGCGCGGAGACATCGCGCCCGAGTAGCGACATCGACGTCGCGATGACACACACCGCCACGCAGCCGAGCACCACCCACTCGACGCGACCACGTGGTGCGTGGGACTCGACTGGCGCCGAACGACGTTGCGACGACACTCCGAGTGACGAGACCGCCATCGCGGCTACCGCACTCACGACGGCGAAGACCCACCTGTACAGAACGTCGACGACACCGAGCGCCTCGGCGACGAGCAGGATGCCGCAGATGCCGATGATCGAAGCGCCGAGGATCGCCTCCGGTCCCGTCCAGTCAGGAAGGAGCCGCCGGACTAGTCGCCGAGAGGCGACAACCCACGGTAGGCACCCAACTGCGAGAGCCAGAAACCCTTCGAAGTAATCCGCCACGTTCACCCGGCGCCGCCGGCACTGGGCACCGAGCGAGAGGATTCCCGCATCACTTGCCGCCAAGTACAACGTTGCTGGCCGACCCGGTACCCGAGATGCCGGCAAGAGTCACAGAGACGGTGTGGATTTGGATCCGGAACGGCAACACCCCCAACGGGACGGTGAGATTCAAGCGCGCCACGTGGGGCAGCACCGCCGAGTTGCTGACCTTTGATCCCTTGTCGAACGGAGTCAGCCTCGCGACATTGATCTGGATGACGTTGTTCGCCACGGAGACGACCGCCGATCCCGCAGCTGACACCACCAGGCTGCCGGCATGAAGCTGGTCGAATACCGTCAAACCCCCGGTTGCGGTCCGAGCGAAGGTGACCGAGATCTGCCTGCTGGCGAAGTAGCTGGCCAGTTGATCGAACGAAATGAAAGCGGTGCCATCCACTTGGTCGACGGGCACTTGCGATACGGATCCGCGCACCACCCGACTCAGCGGGATGTGCACTCCCCTCAGGTGGACCTTCAGTGAGTTGAGCTGGACGCCGTCCACCGTGACGAAGTTGTCCGCAACGACCGACACGTCCTTGTAGAAACCGTGTGCTGCCTGAGTAACAAATGGCAGCCCTCGTATCGAAACGGCCGGTCGGCTTGGAAGATGCTCGTCGGTCTGCAGCTTGCCGGCGAGAACATGGGCAGCCACTGCCTCGCCGGCGCGGTCGATGACGACCGCCAGTGCTGCCAACAGCACGACGACGGCAATGAGAAGGCGACGCAGCATGAGGGGTCCAGTCTGTCAGGCGTGATCGGTGACCCCGAGCGCGCCATCAGACGTGGCCGGCACCAGCGGCGCGGGGACCGGCGGGCCCCGCGCCGGAGGGCCCACTCGGCATTCCGCTATCCTTGACCAGTCGGGTTCGGGCAGCGCCGCCTCCCCACTGGTCAAGCATGACAGTGAGAGCGGTACGCCGAGCCCGTTTGTCTTTTAGGCGCGGACCGAGCGGAGGCGGAAATGGCAAGTCTGCTGCTGTTGACCTCTGCGTCTTCGGACGGCTCGGCGCAGGTGCTTCCCAGCCTGGGGCTGCTCGGCCACGTCGTACGGGTGCTGCCGCTTGATGCCGCGCCACTGCTCGACGCGCCGCCGAACGACTTGATCGTCGTGGACGCCCGGCGCGAGATGGCCGCGGCCCGCCAGACCTGCCGACTGCTCGAGGCAACCGGCACATCGTCTCCGGTGGTCGCCGTCGTGACCGAAGGCGGGCTCGTCGCCGTGACGGCGGACTGGGGCCTTGACGACGTGATCCTCGACACGGCCGGACCTGCCGAGGTCGAGGCCAGGCTGCGGCTCGCCCTCGGGCGCGCCGAGAGCAACCGTGATGCGGGAAGCCTGGAGGAGATCCGCTCCGGCGACCTCAGCATCGACGAGGGGACGTACCAGGCGAAGCTCGGGAGCCGCCCGCTCGACCTGACGTTCAAGGAGTTCGAGCTGCTGAAGTTCCTCGCGCAGCATCCGGGACGCGTGTTCAGCCGCGCGCAGCTCCTCCAGGAGGTCTGGGGCTACGACTACTTCGGCGGCACCCGCACGGTCGACGTGCATGTCAGGCGGCTACGCGCAAAGCTCGGTCCGGACCGTGAGTCGCTCATCGGTACCGTCCGCAACGTCGGCTACAAGTTCGTCGCGCAGCCGCTTCCCGGCCTGCAAGGCCTCGGCGAGGACGATGTGGATGCGGACTCCTTCGCCGAGATGGCCACCGACGCCTGACACGGCTCAGTAGGGTCATGAGCTGTGCCGGACTTGGATGTCGCCGAGGTCGCTGATCTGTCCGCCCGGCAGGTGTACGACGTGCTGGAGCTCCGCAACGTCGTCGCGGCAGCATCGGGTACCAGTCCACTGTCCGACCACGTCGTGAGCGCCGTCAAAGGACACGCGCCGGGCATGCACTTCCTGCAAACCGCTGGTGCCGACGTCGTTGGCTACGCCCACCTCGACGACGAGGCCGACCACGTTGCGGAGCTGCTCGTCGGCGACGGCGGCGACATCGCCGGCCTGCTCAGGGCGGTAAGCGCTTCTGCCGGACCGTCGCTGCGGATCTGGACCCGTGGTGACCACGCGCCTCTCAACGACGTACTTCCCAACCTTGGTTTCACCGCACGGCGAACGCTGCTTCAGCTGCGACGTCCGCTCGACGTACCGGCTCTCCCCGAACCGTCCTGGCCCGACGGCGTCACCGTCCGCGAGTTCCGCGTCGGCATCGACGAGGAAGCCTGGCTCGCGGTGAACAACGCCGCGTTCTCCGGACATCCGGAGCAGGCCGACTGGACCGCCGACGACATCCACGCGCGCGAGGACGAGCCATGGTTCGATCCGGCCGGCTTCTTCCTTGCCGAGGTCGAGGGCCGGATCGTCGGCTTCCACTGGACCAAGGTGCACGTGAAGCCGGGCGGTGACCTCGGCGAGGTCTACGTGATCGGCGTGGCCCCCGCGATGCAGGGCAAGCGGCTCGGCGAGTCCCTGCTGCTCAGAGGACTGCGCCACCTCCACGACCTTGGGCTATCAGCGGTGCTGCTCTACGTGGAGGCAGACAACACCGGCGCCATCGCCCTGTACGAGCGGCACGGTTTCACCCGCTGGGACGCCGACCAGCTGTTCACCAGGACGCAATAGCCTCGATCGGCGACGCAGGACCAGACGCGCAAGACGTGTCGAGGCCACACGTGGCGCTCGACGCAGGTTTGCTACTTGCGGCGGAGGCGGTAGGTCCAGCGGGCTTTGCTGACCGGTGACGGCGTCGGCGCACGGCTTGCCATGGGGCCCTTGGTCGGGTTCGACGGCGGTGACGGCGGCGGCGGCGCGTCGTAGTCCGCCGCCGCGATGATCGCCGTGATCGCCGCCGCGTCCAGGTCCTCGCTGTCGGGTATCTGCGGGACGAAGCCGACCAGCATTCCGTCGCGCAGCACCATCGCTTCCAGCCCGGCCGCGCCGTCGTTGTCCCAGATCACCTCACGGCCGTCCGGGATCACGACGCGGACCGCGACGTTGTAGACGCCGACCCGGCGGTTGACGCTGGCGAAGATCCGATGCGCCCGCAGTCGCTCGACGACGTCCGCCGCTATCGACTCTTCCATCCCAGGGCCCTAGAAGGACCAGGCGACGCTGAGCTTGTGACCAGGCCCGAACACGAACCGGCCGTGGGGTGTGGATACGTCAAACGTCAGGTAGTTGCTGACCGACTGGCCGGTCGTCAGCTCGGTGGTGTCGAGCTGCGTGTGCGCGCCGGACTCCGGCGAGTTGCCGCCGTTGGTGTTCACCTTCTTCATGTGCGCCGTGTCCACCCAGAAGTCGAGCCGCTCGACCAGCAGTGGAGTCTTGCCGTCGTTGAAGATCTTGATGGGGAAGGTTACGTAGTAGCCGTACTCAGGTCCGTACGCGTACGACGAGATCGCCTTCCGCGAGAGCTTCGGCTTGCCGACCTTCATCAGCTCCGCGGCGCCCTGGCCCGCGGTCCCCAGCTGGACGGTGGTGCCGGCCTTGACCGTGTGGGTCGTCTTCGTGATCACGACGGGAGGCGGACGGTTCGTCGTGGTCGTCGTCACCGTCGGGTCCGACTTGGGGCTCGACGAGCTGAACGGGCTGCACGCTGCCGTCATCGCCATGACGGCGAGCAGCCCGACGACACGCAGCCGCCTCGCAGCGACCGTCCCTCCCACGTGTTGCATAACGATCAAGGCTACGGGACGTCGCCTGAGCAAACGCTTAGGCTCACGCGGTGCTGGTGACATCGCTCGGCTTCCGCACGGACCTGATGGTGCGCCGCCTCGCAGGGTCCAGCATCGCCGAGGGCGACGACCACATCGTGGTCCGTACGCCGAGCAACCCGGGGTACTGGTGGGGCAACTTCCTGCTGCTCAAAGGTCCATTGCAAGCCGGTGATGCCGCACGGGTGCGCGAGCTGTTCACGACAGAGCTGCCAGGGACGACCACGATGGCCATCGGCGTCGACGGCACCGGCAACGACCCGGGGGCAGTCGCCGAGGTCGGCGCCCTCGGCCTCGAGGTGTCGAGCGATGTCGTGCTGACCGCGGACTCCGTGGAGGCACCGGCCGGACCGCCGCGCGGCCTGATCCGGCCGCTGACCACAGACGCCGACTGGCTGGAGCTCGGCGCGCTTCGCGACGCGTGGCAGGGACCGCCGGCCGAGGCCGCTGACGAGAGGTTCCGGGCGCTCCGTCTCGCCGAGGACCGGGACCTCACCGAAGGTGGGTCGGTCGCGTGGTTCGGAGCTCGCGAGGACGACGTCCTCGTGTCGGCGCTCGGAATCGTCTGCGATGGCAGCGGCATCGCGCGCTACCAGAACGTCGAGACCCACCCGGATCATCGCCGGCGAGGCCACGCCCGTCACCTGCTGCATGCGGCCGCGACGCACGCAGCTCGCGAGCTCGCCGCGCATACGTTCGTGATCGTCGCCGATCCGGACTACCACGCGATCGCGCTCTACCGATCCGCCGGATTCCACGACGCGGAGTGGATGGTCAGACTCCAGCCGGCCGCCCGCTAAGGACGAACGGCGCCGATGTAGTCGGATCGGAAGGCGGGCTCCTTGCGGACATTGACTCCGGTGTACGGCGCGTCGATCATCATCCCGCCACCGACGTAGATCCCCACGTGGTGGATCGTCGAGGGCTCCGAGTCGTTGTAGGCGAAGAACACCAGGTCGCCCGGCTGAAGCTCGTCGCGGCTGACGTGCTCGCCCTCGTTCCACTGGTCGCCGGTGTAGTGGCCCAGATAGACCCCGGCCTTGCCCCACACGTACTGCGTGAGACCCGAGCAGTCGAACGAGCCGGGGCCCCCGGCGGCCCATTGGTAGGGCTTGCCGAGCTCGGCGTAGGCCCACTGCACCGCGACACTCGCACCGCCCGAGCCGGAGATGATCGGCTCCACGATCGAGCGGATCGGCTGGGAGATCGCGTTGACGCCCTGCTGGGTTGCCTGACTCTCCGCACGAAGCGTCGCCGCCTCGCGCTCCGCGGCGAGCCTGGCGGAACGCTGCTTGGCGGCCTTCACGACCGCTTCCTCGCGGGCTTCGAGACCCTTGAGGATGCCCTGCTCCTTCGAGGCGGCCGCGACGATCTTGTCGCGGGACGCCGCCATCGCGGTCGTCGCGGACCGTTGCCGAGACAGCGCTGCGCGGGCGTTGGCCTGCGCCTGCGCCTCGATGCGCTGCGCCCCGGCGACGGACGCCAGCGTGCGGGCTTCGCCTGCGGATACCGCCTGCAACGTCGAGATCTGAGAGATGTAGCGGCCCGCCGAACCGTCGGTGATCAGGCCGAGCACGGCGCTGTTGCCGCCGCCGCGGTACGCCGCGGCGGCGAACGCGGTGACGGAGGTCTGCAGCGTGCCCAGCTGGGTACGCGCGGACGAAAGCGCGGCGTTGGCCTTCGTCGCCGACTGCTGGGCTGACGCAAGCCGGATCCGGGCGGCGTTGTACTGCTCGCTCGCCGCCTCTGCCTGGTTGTCCAGCGTCCGCAGCTGCTGGTGGGCAGAGGCGATCTGGTCTTTGAGGCTTCGCGCGGCGGCCGGTGTGCTGGCGACCAGTCCAGCGACGAGCGAGGCAGCGACAGCGCCGACGCCCACGAGTCGAAGCAGGTGGCGAGGAGGGAGCGCCATCTGGCCCTTTCTTTCGCCGGCTGCCGGCCAGGGGGAGCCGACTCGTCACGGTTTGGGGGTGGTCGCAACCTATCGATGAATGCGCCGCCGGGGAAAGGACCGGCGGCGCGATTCACCTACTTGCCTGCTCGTCACTTCGGACAACGACGTCGGGGTGCCGCCGGTAACGGCCGGCACCCCGACGCTTGGGGCAGGTGGTGCTAGCTGACCTTGACGCTCTTCGACGACGCCGAGGCACTTGGGTAGCCGCTGCGGTGAACAGTCACCTTGCAGTGGATCGACTTGCCCTTCAGCGACTTCGTGAGCTTCAGCGTCGACTTGGTCGCGCCGCTCATCTTGGCGCTGCCCTTGTACCACTGGTAGGAGTACGACGTCGCGCCCGGCGCCCACTTGCCGTGGGAGGACGTCTCGGTCGATCCGACCTTGTGCTTACCGGACAGCACCGGCTTGCCGAGGTTGGTGAACTTCGACGCACCCCCGGTAAACGTGTGGTTGAACTCCGCGTACGACGAGCCGTCCGCCGAGTGGCCGCCCGAGGCGCTCAACGCACCGAAGCTGCTCGGCAGGAAGGAGACGTCGACGACCCGGCTGCCCGCAACAGAGGCCGGCACCGCAACCGAGGCCGCGCCGCTGACGAGTGGTGCGGTGGCGATGAACGAGGCCGCTGCACCCGCGCCACCGGCGATCGCCGGCGGAGCGACGACGACCTGCACCGTGCCGGTCGGGGTCTTCCCGTCGGCTGCGCCAACCGTGACCTGGACTGCCCCTCCGCTGTAGAGCGCGGTGGTGGTCGTGGCGGCACCTTCGCCCGCGCCGTTGCTGGCAAACGGGTTGATGGTGTCAACAGTGTTGTTGTTGGCCACGCCGCACAGCTTCGAGGTCAGCGGCCATTCGTTCAGAGCAGCGATGTCCGCCTGTGCGGTGGCGTTGGTGCAGAGCCAACCGGTGTTCGAGAAGATGCCCTCGAGCACGTTGCTGTCGCTGCCGTAGAGGAACGGCGTTGTGGGAGCGCCGGAGATGGCCTTGCCGCGCACGACGTTGTACAGCTCGCGGTCCTCC
>DATAUF010000015.1:0-10236 GCA_036268405.1 Mycobacteriales bacterium | reverse complement strand
ATCTCGAGGTGGGGCAGGTGCCCGCAGTCGTCCAGGATTGCAAGCGCGATCGACTCGCTCCGCCGCGCCACCCAGCGCGCAAGTGCCGCCGGAACGATCGGTCCTCTTGGCCGTGCACGATCATGGCGGGTGCCGCTAAGCGTTCGAGGTCCCGCGCCATCCCATCTGCCCCTCGGCGGCGAGCGAAGCGGACGCCTCGGCATACGATCCGGCGGAAACGTCTTGCGGGCGGCGCTGATCTCGGTCAGCCGCCGCCGCGTGCCATCGTCGACGCGTCGACCGGCGTCAAGGTCCGGCTGCGTGATCGCGCCGGCCGGCAGCCATAGGCCGCCGGCCGGCGTTTGCTCGTCGGCGGCAAGCTTGCGGTGCTCCGTGCTAGCGCGAGGTGACGGTCTCGGCGTCAGGGGCAACGCCGCGAACGTTCTCGACGAGTAGGTCGGCGAGCGGTCGCGAGGACGCCGGGTTCTGTCCCGTAAACAGCACGCCGTCGGCGACGACGTGCGGCGTCCAGGGTTGCGAGTTGTTCTCAAAGGCACCGCCCGCGGACCGTAGCCGGTCCTCGAGCAGCCAGGGGGCTCGCTCGGCAAACCCGACCTGCGTCTCCTCCGCGTTGGTGAAGCCGGTGACCCGCCGGCCGTCGAAGCGCCAGCTTCCGTCGCCCGCAGGCGCAGGTAGCAACGCCGCCGGGCCATGGCAGACGGCGGCAACCGGCTTGCCAGCATCGGCGAACGCGCAGACGAGCCCTCCGAATTCAGCGGAGCCTGCGAGGTCCTCCATAGGGCCGTGCCCGCCCGGTACGAATACCACGTCGTAGTCGGCGACATCAACGTCCTCGAGGCGAACCGGCGACTGGAGTTGGTCCCTAATCGAGTCTAGATGCGCGCGGAAGCGCGCACCGGGCTCGTCCGAGCCGCCGTTCATCTCGGCGGTGAACCCGGCCTCGTCGGGAACCGGCGTCGTTCCGCCCGGCGTAGCGATCGTGGTCTCGAAGCCGGCGCCAGTGAAGATCTCGTGGGGGACGGCGAGCTCCTCCGGCCAGAAGCCGCAGGGATGGCGCGTTCCGTCGTTGAGCGTCCAGTGGTCAGAGCCGGAGACGGCAAGCAGAACTCGGGTCATGGCACTCCTCTTCAGTCGGTTGACGTCGTGCGCCAGGTCATCGGCGCGCCGTGGGTCGAGCGTATTGCGGGGCCCAGCCAAACCGCTACCGACTCAGCGGAAACACGACAGAAGTGAGCTGTAATCGGCAACCCCGCGCCGGATTCCGGCATGCCCGTACCACATCCCGACACATTTGCAGCAATGGGCTGAAGTCCAGCAGGAGTTCGCTACTCGAATGCTTGCAATCGGGGCCAGCGGGGTGTCAACGTAGCCGCTATGCCGCTGACACACGTTCGGACCCCGGGAGGTGCCCTCGACGATGAAACGGATCGCTTACCTGGTCTCCAGCGCCAGGGAGATCACTCTTGCTGACGGGAGACCGCATCCCACAGGGTATTTCGCCGAGGAGGCGCTCAAGCCATACGAGCGCTTCGTCGCGGCGGGCCACGACGTCGTCGTAATCACGCCGGACGGCAACCCCCCGAACGCAGACCCCTACGGGCTGTCGTGGTTCTTTCATTACCCGGCCGAGGACAAGGACTTCCTGGCCTCCGTCGTCAGGACGTTCGCCAACGACGTCGACGACATCCGCTTCACGCTGCACCAGAACACGGAACTCGGACTCGCATCCGCACGGCGGATCCATGCGCTCCTCCAGTCAAAGGGCCACAGCTCCGAGGAGGCGCACCGGATCGTCAGCTCGGCTGCCAGGCGTGCGTGGCGCGAAGACCGGAAGCTGAGCGACGTCCTGCTCGAGACCGACGAGGCGGGAACGCTGACTCGTGAGGAACTCGACCGCGAGACAAACGCCCAACGTCGCGACAGCGAGCAGCTTGCCGCGGCGCGGCTCGAGGCGCTTCACGCGATCCCGGGATTCCGTCAGCCGGTCGCGCTGTCGACCCTGTCCGACGCCGACATGGCCAGCTTCGACGCTGTATTTGCGCCAGGCGGACATGGGCCAATGGTCGATCTCGTCGACAACCCCGACGTCGCACGGTTGCTCGTCTCGTTGCAGGACCGGAGGGCGCCGATCGTAGCGCTGTGCCATGGCCCGGCATTGCTCCTTTCCGCAACCGAGCGGTGGGACGGCCAGTGGTTGTTCGATGGGTACCGCATGACATGCTTCACGGACGAAGAGGAGGACCAGACCGAACCCGGTCGTCTCGGGCTCCCCTGGTATGTGGATACCGCGCTCAAGAACGCGGGCGCGGTCTTCGATGACGGGCCGGCATCGTGGGCGTCGCACGTTGTCGTGGACCGGAACCTCATCACGGGCCAGAACCCGGGCTCGACTGAGGCGATCGCCGACGCCGTCATCCGCATGCTCGCGCGCGCGCCGCAGGCGGTCGCAGCGTGAGGCTCATCGACAGGCTGGTTCAGCGATTCCCGAAGGAGGCATCGAACGTGACCACAGCAGAACTTACGACCACGCCCACAGAGGCAGTCGAGCACTTCCTCGGCGCGCTGGCGCGGCGGGACGTCGAGGCGGCTATGGCGTCGATCGCCCGAGACGCGCGAGTCATCATCTATCCCCTTGGAGTTCGCGACAGCAGCGACGCCCTAAGAGGCGTCCTTAATGACCTCGTCGTCGCCTTCCCTGACCTGTTGCTAAGGGTCAAGCGCGTCATCACGACGGGGGATGTCATCGCCGTGGAGTTCAAGGTTGAGGGCACGCAGGCCGCCGATTACGCCGGGGCGATCAACCAGGAGAAGCACCTCGACGTGGATCAGGCATGGCGTTTCACGGTTCGCGCCGGCCTGATCTCTGAAGTACACGCGTACTGGTGCCAGCAGCAGCTGCTTCGCCGCCTCGGCGTCAAGCGTTTCGACCAGATCGCGATCGTCTGAGAGGAGTGAGACGTGTCATCGACGATATCTGAGCCTCGCAGCGAAACAGCAGCCCGGGTCGTTAGAGAGTTCTTCGACCGCTACCGCCGTCATGACGTGAACGGCATGACGGACCTGTGCGACATGACCGCGGGCTTCTCCTATGTGCCCTTCGAGATCTGGGGGAAGCAGCGCGTTCTGCGCGGCGACGGGAAGGTCCGCACGATCGGCAAGACGATATGGAACGGCCTCATCACCTCGTTCCCCGACCTCACCAACACAGTTCACACCGTGGAGGCAAACGACGACGGCGATGTCGTCGTCGAGGTCGACATCGGCGGTACCCAGCATCTCGCCTGGGGCTTCGCCAAGCCGGCCGGTCGCCGTTACGACGCGCCGCACCTGTTCATCTTCAAGGTGGGCGCGGACGGCCTAATCCAGCACATCACGGCCTACTGGGACAACGCCGGCATGAGCCGCCAGCTCGGCCACACCGAAGTCGACTAGGAGGAGTGAAAAATGGCTCTGCTCAAACGAGAGGAATGGCAGGACTTCGTACGCGACGTGGACTGGACGCTCAGCTACGTCGATGACGACGCTGTCTACCCGGAGTGGCACAGCGGCACCGGCAAGGTGCCACGCGAGGCTTGGAAGACGTGGGAGGAGGATTACAAAGTCACCTACCCGGAGTACGTTGCGGTTCAGACGGAGAAGGAGACGTCGGCGTACGCAGTGAAGGCCGCGCTCCAGCGGTCCACCGCGTTCGCCCACCTCGACGAGGGCTGGAAGTCGGCAACGAAAATGCACTTTGGCGGCGTCGCGCTCGTCGAGTATGCAGCCGTCCTCGCGGAACTGAAGATGGCTCGATTCGGGCTGAGCCCAGCGTGGCGCAACATGGCGGTCTTCGGACAGCTTGATGAGCTCCGGCACGCGCAGATCACAACGTTCTTTGGCCACGAGTTCGTCGCCAAGGACCCCCAGTACGACTGGACGCAGAAGACCTTCCACACCAACGACTGGGTGCCGATCGCGCTGCGCAACCTGTTCGACGGGATGATGACCTCACCGAACGTCGTCGACCTGGCGATCGAGTTGCCGCTGACGTTCGAAACCGGCTTCACGAACCTCCAGTTCATTGCGCTGTCAGCTGACGCGCTCGAATCAGGCGACGTCAACTTCGCCAACATGATCTCCTCCATCCAGACCGACGAAGCGCGCCATTCACAGCAAGGCGGGCCGACGCTCGAGATCCTCGTCGAGCACGATCCGGTTCGAGCGCAGTGGGTGATCGATAAGAGCTTCTGGGGGTCGGCACGCGCGTTCGCCGCCCTCACCGGACCAGCGATGGATTACTACACCCCGCTCGAGCATCGCAAGCAGTCTTACCGCGAGTTCATGGAGGAGTGGATCATCGATCAGTTCATCCGGACGATCGAGGAGTACGGGCTGCGCAAGCCGTGGTTCTGGGACGAGTTCATGCGAGGCCTCGATACCTGGCACCACGGCCTGCACATGGGGCTTTGGTACTGGCGGCCGACGCTCTGGTGGCGCCCGAAGGCGGGTGTCAGCAAGGAAGAGCGCGAGTGGCTTCAGGAGAAGTACCCCACCTGGGAGAAGCTCTACGGAGACAAGTGGGACGTGATCATCGACAACGTCAACGCCAACAACCTTGAGGCCACGTTGCCCGAGACGCTGCCGTGGCTGTGCAGCACGTGTCACCTGCCGTGCTGTAACGCGACCCAGTCCCGTGACGGCGCATGGCGCGTGCGTAACTGGTCACTGCAGTACGACGGCCGCACGTACCACTTCTGCACCAATGCGTGCCGGCAGATCTTCTGGAAGGACCGCGACAACGTCAACCATGAGACGCTGATCGACCGCTTCCTGGCTGGCCAGATCCAGCCAATGGATGTTGGCGGCATCCTCACCTATATGGGCATGACGCCTGAAGCGATGGGCGACGACCCCGACTACGAGGCGTGGACGAAGGACTACGTCGGCCGGCCGGCGACCGGCCTGGCGTTGGCGGGAGTGGAGTCATGAGCACTGCAGAGCAGACAGAACTGGGTCCCGAGGACCGCGCCCCCGAGCTCGTGCCGCTAAATGCCGTATTCGCGACGGACTTCGTCGAGATCCTCGTCGCAGTCACCACGACCAACTCGATGGCCGAGGTGGCCGACGCGGTGGCAGAGCACGTGGAAGGCAAGCGTGTCCGCGCTCTGCCGTTCCCGAAGGTCGTTATCCACAAGGGCCGCTGGCTGCCGTCCGACATGACGGTGGCCGCCGCCGGCATCAACCCGCTCGACCACATCACCGTCGAGTACGACTCCTCGGAGCAGACAGCATGAGGAACCCGGTCGGTCCGATCCTGAGGATGGGCGATGAGGTTGAGTCCGTCATCGCCGCGCTCGAGGAGGACAACCCCAACACCGAGATCGAGGTCATCGACCGCGGCTCATACGTGCGCGTCCAAGGCGAAGACGAGCTGCGGCTGACCCAGGAGACCCTGCGGCGCCATCTCCACGCCGACTACGAGATCCGGTCGTTCCAGACGATGATGTCGTCGTTCAACGGTCGGGTGATCACGTCGAGCGATTCCATTACGTGGAAGACCGTGGCGTCGCGCAACAACCACAAGGAGACGGTCGGATGAGCGCCGATGCCCCTGCCCGCAAGCCGCGGCCTCGCCGCACCTTCAGCGCGTTCGGCGACATTCGCAGGATGCCAAGCGAGTACGAGATCGTCACCCACGCGCAGAACTGGACGGTACGCGCCAACCGGATGGCGCCCTTCGAGCAGAATCCGTCGTCGCCCGCGAACCTTTGGTTCCTGACTTACCGCGACAAATCTGCGCTCCAGGTTGATGACTGGGACGGGTTCCGCGACCCCGACGCGCTGACCTATAAGTCCTACGTCAACCTGCAGGCGCACTCCGAGGAGCGCCTCCAAGGCGCGCTGGAGGCACACGCGGCGGCCGGGGCCGACCGCGAGCTGTCGGCCGATTGGGTCGGGGTCCTCGCCCGCACATTCACGCCAGCGCGGTACCTGTACCACGGTCTGCAGCAGATCGAGGCGTACGTCGGCTACATCGCGCCCAGCTCGTACATCACTAACGCTGCCGGATTCGCCACAGCTGACTTCCTGCGCCGCGTTACGACGATCGCCTACCGGACGCGCGAGCTTCAGGGCGCGCACCCCGACTCGGGCATCGGTACGAACGAGCGCGCCATCTGGGAGGACGACGCCGGCTGGCAGCCCGCCCGTAAGGCAGTGGAGTACGCGCTGATCACCTACGACTGGGCGGAGGCGTTCACGGCACTGAACCTGGTGCTCGCCCCGACACTGGACCACGCTCTGCAGATCAGCTTCAAGGAGGCCGCCAAGGCGGCGGGCGACGAACTGAGCTGGCTGCTGACGACCTACCTCGAGGCCGATACTGATCGGCGGGCCCGCTGGAGTGGCGCGCTGGCCCGCTACGCCGTGACCCAGCGGCCCGCCAACGCCGACGTCCTTCGCGGTTGGATCGACCGGTGGTCTCCTGTCGCCGACGAGGCCGCGAAAGGCATCGGATCACTGCTGGAAGCGGCGCCCGGCTTCGATAGGTCCGCCACTGACGTCGCGGCGCAGGCTCGAACGGCACGTGAGGCGCGCGTCGACGAGCTGCTCGCGGCCGACCTGCAAACCGCTTCCACGGACAACGGGCGATGAGCGGGGTCGCGATGACGGGCTGGCATGCGACGACGCATATCGACGACCTGTGGGAAGGCGATATGACAGGCGTCACGGTCGAGGGCAAGGAGGTCCTACTCATCAACATCGATGGCGACGTGTGTGCCTACCACAACCGCTGTCCCCACCAGGCGGCGCGCCTCGATGAGGGCGACTTCGACGGAGAGAAGATCACGTGCTCGCGGCACATGTGGGAGTTCGACGCCAGATGCGGCAAAGGCATCAACCCCACCGGTGAGCGTCTCACGCCGTTCCCTGTTGAGATCGCGGACGACGGCACGATCATGGTGGACGTGGGTCCATGACCCTGCGGCCTGTGATCATCGTCGGCGGCGGCGTGGGCGGAGCAAGCGCCGCAGCGGAGCTGCGCGAAGCCGGCTTCGATGGAGAACTCGTGCTCATTTCCGACGAGGACGAGCTCCCGTACGAGCGGCCTCCCCTCTCAAAGGAGTTCCTCCTGGAGCACGGCACGCCCGAGCACCCGGCCGTGAAGCCGGAGCACTGGTACGAGCAGCAAGAAGTCGAGCTCATGCGAGGGACGAAAGTCACTGCGATCGACCTCCCGGCACGCGAGGTCGTCCTCGCCGCGGGTCGGCGGCTGGGCTACGAGGCGCTGATCCTGGCCACCGGGGTCCGCGCTCGACGCCTGCCGATCGCCGATGGCGATCGGGTCCTGTACGTGCGCACCGCCGACGACGCCCGTCGTCTGCGAGCGGCGCTGTCCGACATCGAACACGTCGTCGTTGTCGGGGGCGGCTGGCTCGGGTGCGAGGTCGCCGCCGCCGCACGCGTGCTCCGCCGGCGCGCGACCTTGATCACCGCCGATGGCCTTCCTCTACAACGGACCGTCGGCTCTCTCATTGCCGGAGCGATGACCGACATTCATCACCACAAGGGCGTCGAGTTGCGCACGGACGAGCAGTTGACCGGCGTGGTCCAGCACGGTGACCACGTCGAAGTGAAGACCTCGCGTGAGCTACTGGAAGGAGACCTCGTGGTGATTGCCTGTGGCTCCACGCCGAACACCGAACTGGCAGAGGCGGCTGGTCTCCCCGTCAACGACGGCATCCTCGTAGACGAGTTCTGCCGCACCGCGGCCGAGGGCGTCTACGCGGTGGGCGATGTCGCCCGCCAGCGGCATCCGCGGTATCCACAGACACTACGGGTCGAGCATCACGACAACGCGCACCGTCATGCTCGCTGCGCGGCGCGCGACATACTCGGCACCGGCGAACCCTTTGACGAAACCCACTGGTTCTGGTCGGACCAGTACGGCCACAGCCTCCAGGCGGTCGGGCAGATCGACGACCCAGAGGACGTCATCCTCCGAGGCGCGGTCGAGGACCGATCCTTCTCAGTCGTGGGGCTCCGTGACGGGCAGCTGCGATTCGTTGTCTCGCTCGACCGGCCCCGGGATGTGATCGAGGCGCGGCGGATCCTTTTCACCGAGCACCAGCTCATGCCCGAGCAGGTTGCGGACTCATCAGTTCCGCTCAAACGAATGGTGACACCGGATCGGCATCGCGTTGCGGCGGCCGAAGGCTAGGAGGGAAGATGACCCTGCTGGGAGAACTCGCAATCCAAGAGCCGCAGCTGCGGGTCGTCGATGTCGACGGCCGCCGCGCGCTCGAGACTGTCCGCGGCCTCACGGCGACCGCGGCTATCGCGAAGCTTCGCTTTGGACCAGGTCAGACGTGTGAGCCGGTGGCTCGCCTGATCGAAACCGCGGTCGCGAGGGCGGAGAGGGCCGGCGTTGGTCCGGACCAGATGGTGGTCATCGGCGGCGAGGTCGAGCGCGCCGAGGACATCATTCGCGTCCGGCGCAAGGCGCACGGGAAGGCGGACTGGATCAGTAGCCCCACCTCACGCGTCCGAATCGAGCTTCGTCCCGCCGGACTTGTGACGTCGCTTCCCGACCGCGATGTCGAGGAGGACGCCGTGCCCGCACCACCCGATGTCGAGCCGGTAGCGCCTACCGACCCGAGCGACCCGCGGATCGAGGAGATCAGGGCTGCCCTGCGAGACGTGATGGACCCTGATCTCGGCGTCAACATCGTCGATCTCGGCTTCGTGCGCGGGATCGCCATGGAGGGCAACACCGCGATCATCACGATGACTCTGACGTCACCAGCCTGTCCGCTATCCGGAGTGATGGAGGATCAGATCCGCACACGCCTGCTCGATGAGGGGGGCCTTGCCGACGATTTCCGCGTGAACTGGGTCTGGGCACCGGCCTGGAAGCCGAGTGACATCACCGAAGAGGGCCGGTGGGAGCTCAGCACCATCGGCTTCAGCTTCTAACCGCACTGACGACCAGCCAGCCGAAGGGGTTCATCCATGGGATTCGTTGTTATCGCCACTTGGAAAGCCAAACCAGGACAGGCCGACCTGATCCGCCGCATCCTCGAGGAGCTCACTCCCGGGAATCGCGCCGAGCCGAAGATGTTGCATTTTCAAGCTCAGCGAAACGACGACGATCCCAATACGTTCGTGCTCTACGAGCACTACACGGAGGCCTCGGGTTACGAGGATCACCGAAACAGCGAACCCTTTCAAACGCGCGTGCTCGGTGAGGCGATCCCGAACCTCGAGCACCGTGAGGTCACGACCTTCCAGACGATCGGCGACGTGCAGACCTAGCGCGTTCAGCCAACCGCCGCGCCGCTGAGGCGGCTGGCGGCGTCTGGTCCAAAGCCGCGGGCAAACGCCCCGGATACAAGCTGCCGCCGGTGCGGTGCCGGCGGCCACTCAACGAGATGTACATAAAGGAGGATCCGTGTTTCGCCGTGCGCCATTAATCGCCGTACTGGTCGTCAGTCTGGTGACGGTCGTCCTCGCACTAGGGACCAACCTCATCGGCAAAACGGCCGGCGTCGACCGGTTGACGTCTCACCTCAAACCCGATTTCGCGCCCGCAACCGCCGGCCAAGTTCAGAAGGACGCGGCGACCGTCGCTGCGATGTCGAGTCAGCTCGACAACCAGGCGATCCCCGCGCTTGCCAAGAAGGCCGGCATGTCAGTCGCGAAATTCGACAGCGTCCTGGCAATGAACTACCCGAAGGTCGCGGTCGGGGTCCAAGATCTGCCCTCCGACCTGAAATGGTTCGGCCCGATCGTGCAGGGCCTGACGACCCACGCCACCGATTTCAGCAAGGCCGACGCGATCCCGCTCTCGGGCATTCCCGCCCGCACGGTGCCATGGCTTCTGATCCTTCCGGGACTGCTCGCCGCCGGGTTTGCCGGCGGCGCGCTCGCCGGCCGCGCGAGCAGGCTACGGGCGCTCTCCGTCGCTGGTGCGTGCGGCGGGGTTCTGATCGTCGGTGCGCTGATCTGCAACGTCCCCGGTAAGTCAGCTGCGGTTGACAACCTGCACACGACCTTTGGACCCTACTTCACGCCTAACGGAGTGGCTCATAGCCAGCGATCGATGAACCGGATCGGTGCGATGGTCGCTCAGTTCAAGAATGAAGCCCTGCCAGGGCTAGCCAAGACCTTCAAGGTCCCCACGGCCACCTTCGCCGCACAACTCGCGACCGGCTTCCCTGCCGTAGGCACGGGTCTCGCGCAGAGCGATCGCATCGT